>CAYRFV010000153.1:0-12949 GCA_964423545.1 uncultured Anaerolineales bacterium
TCACTGACCCACATACCTGCATGGCACATTTCGACGTGCCGTCAATCGCTTAACTGAGGCCCGGTCATAAATGAATAGGCCGCGCCAGGGCTTGACCTAACGCGGCCGCCCCCGCATCATAGAGGTTACGAACCCAATCCAAGATGGGGAGGTAGCCACTATGATAACGGTGGAGTCGCTGCTTGTCACGTTAGTCAAGCGGGTTGATTGCATTCCTATGCCCCCACGGCCGGAGAAACGGTCCCGGGGCCGGCCGAAAGTGTACTCGGACCGCCTGTTTCTCAAGGCGTTGATCATCATGATGGTGCGCTACCTGCGCAAGGTCCACGAATTGCTGGCGGTGCTTGCCGAGCCGACTGCCGAGATGCAGGCCCTGCGGGTCTTGCTCACGGAACAGGGTCGCTACCCGACGCGGCGCACGTGGGAACGGCGTCTGAAAACCATGCCGGCCACGTTGCCGACCCAGATCGGCTGTTTGGGGCGCTACCTGGTGGCGCTGATCCAACCGTGGGGCGCCTATGGCCGAGCCGTCGCGATCGATAGTACGATCCTGCTCGCCAACGGTGGTGTCTGGCACAAGCAAGACCGCGACAAGGGGGTCGTGCCGCATACGTCCATCCATACTGCAGCGCACTGGGCCAAGTCCTGCTGGCACGGCTGGTGCTATGGCTGGAAGCTGCACCTGGTGGCGACGGTCGCCGCCGTGTGGATTCCGTTAGCCGCCCAGCTCACACCCGCCAATGAGGCTGACAATGAAGCCGCACCCGCCTTGCTGCGGGAACTGCCTGCCGAAGCCCGCTGTGTCTTGGGCGACCTGCACTATAATGCGCCCAACGTCCAGGAGTTGTGTGACCAAGCTGAACGCCTCCTGGTGGTCACCCAATATGGCCCTTATCCGCACACCGGCGATGGCGTCGAGGTGCGGCGCGTGTTCCATAAGCTGCGCTCAACGGCGATCGAGAACTTCAACGAGCAGTTCAAGGGCATCTTTGACGGCCACGGTCAGGTGCCGACGAAGGGCTTGTGCAACACCCGCCGCTTTGCGTTGGGCGCCATCTTGCTCTATCAGTTAGCGCTCCTGTATCGTTTTCAACACGACCAACCGCTACGAGTCGGTCTCAAGGCGTTCTTGAAGGCGGCCTGATGAATTGTGACCGGGCCTCGGCTGGTTGGCATACTTTGCCAGAAACGTATCCAGATCCAGCAGATCGGAGAAACGTTCTTCGAGCGTGGCACGGTCCCACTCCCACCAAGCCACCTCGAGGAGCAGTGCAATGATCGCGTCGCCGAAGCGCTTGCGAATGGGGCGGGCGGGAACGCCGCCAACGATCTCGTAGGGGGCAACGTCGTGGGTCACCACTGCCCCGGCGCCCACTACCGCCCCGGTAGCGATCTTCACACCGGCGACAACCGTCGCGCCGTGCCCGATCCAGACATCGTGACCAATCTCCACAGCATCGGCTCTGCGCCAGCCAAAGAACGCGGCATCGTCCTGTTCGCCCAGTCCGTAGCGCACCCGCCTGTAGGTCATATGGTGCTGTGTAACCCGCCCCATCGGGTGGTTGCCCGGGTTGAGGCAGGCGTGCGACGCGATCGAACAGAATCTGCCGATCGTCGTATAGATGACCTGAGCATCCCCGGCTAGGTAGCTGTAATCGCCAAGGGAGCTATCGAATAGCGTGCAGTTAGGCCCAATATCGGTCCATTCGCCAATTTGGCAATTGACAACCCGCGCGCTCGGATGGATGCACGCCTGAGGGCGGCCTGCCATGTTTTGTCGCCAAAGCTGGTAAGCGACTGTTTCGTCAGCATGCATAGGTTATGCCTCAGCAGGGATGTGATATTCGTGACGGTGTAATGTGGTAGGCCCCCCAAGGTGGCCCGGCTGGTTCGCGCACGCGCCGGGCTAACTGCGCCATGTGACGATCCCAGTAGATCGGCATACCTTGCCGCAATGTGGCGTGGATGCGCGGCAGGCCCGTGGGTTCGATCAGAACCAGGTCGGCCTGTCTGCCAGCCTCCAGGCTGCCCAGATGGTTGAGGCCGGCTGCTCGAGCAGGGTTCAGCGTAACCAGCGCCACGGCTTCGTGGAGTGGCAGCACGCCGTTCTGGACCAGCCTGATGGTTGCGTGGAGCAGCGCGCCCGGATGATAGTCGGAGGCCATCACATCGACGGCACCCGCCTGGATGCCTTCTATGGCTATCAGATTACCCGACGTGGAGGCACCGCGCAGAGCATTCGGCGCGCCCATAACAGTATACATTCCACGTGCACGGGCCACATGCGCCGCTTCCAGGCTTACCGGGAATTCGCTGATCGTGGCGCCGAGCATCGCTACTAGCTCCACCTTTTGGGGTGTGTCGTCGTCATGCGAGGCAAGGGGCAGCCCACGCTCAACCGCCAGCCCGGCAATCTCTCGCGCCTGCCGCCACTTGGTCTGGGTATCGGGGGCCTCTGCCATCCGGCGCTTCAGCTCCTCGATCACCTCCGAGCGCGGGCGCCCCGACCAGTCGGCCATAAAGCTGTAGTAGTGCTCCAGGTCGCGATACTGCCCCTGTCCGGGCGTGTGGTCCATCAGGGAGACGAGATCGACTTTCCCCTCTTGTATCAGCCTGAACATCGAGTCGAAGGTGCTGGGCGTAGAAACCTCGTAGCGAGCGTGGATTTTGAAATCGACCAGGAGCTGTTGGCGATGCTCGAGGATACTCTCGACCAGCATCAGGGCGTTTTTCTCAGTACGCGTCCGTTTGCGACGCTCGCTCTCCCAGAAGCTGATTGCCGCGTACGCAGTCGTTACGCCGGCGGCCGCGAGCCGCTTGTCCAACTCGTGCAAGGCGATCTCCACAGGGAAGAAAGCACCGGGCCGCGGCTCAAGCTCACGCTCGAACATGTCGCCGTGCAGATCGACGATCCCCGGCAGAGCCATCAGACCTGCGCAAGGCAGAGCGATCTCGCCCTCTTCCGGCTGCTCGGCTACGCGCTCAATATGGCCATCTTCAATCAGCAAGGCGGCATGCTCCAGCACGCCATCCGGCAGAACGACACACAGGTCACTCAGCCACATACATATCCTCCAACCACAGTGATTCGTCAACGGCCATACGCGAGCCCAGCACGATCTCGCCATCAATCAAGCGGGCCACGTCTTCCGGGTGATGAAAGACGCCAATCATCGCCACCCCAGAGGCTTTGAGTTGTGTCAGGCGCTCCACCAACGCCAGCCTGGCGCCAGCGTCTAACGACGCGGTTGGCTCGTCCAGCAGCAGCAGCCGGCGCGGCGCAATCAAGGCGCGCGCCAGATTGACCTTCTGCTGTTCACCGCCCGAGAAAGTCGCCGGGTAGGCCTGCCAGACTTCTGGCTTGAGCGCCAGCGAATGGAGCCAGGCCGTTGCTTCGCGTAGCGCTTCATCAACAGCTGTTCCCCGGCTTAACAGGGGCTCTGCCACCAGCTCCACGGCACTGACGCGCGGGCGCAGGTGCAAGAACTGGGTCACGAAGCCGATCTCCTGGCGGCGCAGCAGCGCGATGTCGATGTCCGCGGCACGCGCCAGATCAACCGGGCCATGTAGGGAACGGTAAACGGCACTGCCCGCTGTCGGCCTGTAACTGCGGTAGAGGCAGCGAAGCAGGCTGGACTTGCCGGTGCCGTTGGCACCGGAGACCAGCAGGAATTGCCCGGCGTGCAGGTCGAAGCTCAGCTCATCGAAGACCTGAATCGTGCGCTGCAGGTGATGGATGTGGAATTCCTTGGCAAGGGCGCGTACAGCCAAGATCATGATCGGGTCACCTCGTCTGGGGATCGTGCCCCGCGGCGCAGCAGTTCGCCGATCATACGCGGCATTCCACTGGCCTCAATGCTGTCGACGGTCTCGGCCAGATTATAGGCCACACGTTCGAGCCTGACCTCGCAGTTCATCGTCTCGATGATGGCGTAGCTGGCACGCACGTCACCGTCCAGCGCTCGGCCCACAGCGCCAGGGTTGATGAACAGGGCACTCCGACCACGATAGGTATAGGGATGGTGCGTATGGCCAAGCACGATGACATCGGCAGCAAGCCTGTCTTCAAGTTCCAGCAGGGCCGCGGGTGTCTCCGGCCCAAGTGCTTCGTCGAGCGTATCAAGCGACGCGTGCATCATAGCGACCGCCAGCCCATCCAACTTCGCCTGCCAAATCCAGGGCAGGCCGCGTAGGTAGCGTTTGTGCTGCGGATCGAGCTGGCTCCGCGCCCATTCCAGGGCGGCCTGCTTGATTTCGTCATTGGCGGGTGAGGAGCTCTTGCGCGAGGCACGCGGCAAGTCGTAGGCGAGTGCTTGGTCATAGTTGCCGACCACACAGGCGATGCTGAGATTACGCAGGTTCCAGAGCGTCTCGTTCGGCTGAGCGCCGTAGCACAGCAGATCCCCCGCACAGAGCACTACGTCTACTGCCTGGCGCGCAAGAGCCGCCAACACCTGGTCCAGGGCCGGCAGATTCGCATGGATATCTGCAATCAGACCTATCTTCAATTGCTCCTCCCGCGCTCAGAGTTTGGCGTGGACCAACTGCTGCGTATAGGGTGCATGCGGATCCTCCAGCACCTGGTCTGTCAAGCCCTGTTCCACCAGGTATCCGTTGCGCATCACCATCACGCGGTCCGCCAGGGTGCGGATCACGCCTAAGTCGTGCGACACCAGCACGATGGTGATGTGGGTTTCGCGCTGCAGACGCTTGAGGGTATCCAGCACGGTGGCCTGCACCGACACATCCAGTCCACTGGTCGGCTCATCCAGCAACAGTAGTCTCGGTTTGAGGGCGATGGCCTTGGCGAGCTGGACACGCTGCTGCATGCCCCCTGAAAGCTTGCGCGGCTGATCGTCCATGCGGTCGAGCGGAAACTCGGACGCGGCGAGGTTCTCGCGCGCCGCCGCGCGCATGGTGGAGTAGTTGCGCTCGCCGGCGAGGATGAGGCGCTCAGCGACGTTACCGCTGCTCGTGAAATCCATGCGCAGGCCAAGGTGCGGAAACTGAAAGACCATGCCGATAAAATAGAAACGGACTGCGCGGCGCGCATACCGATCGAGGGCGCAGAGGTTGACCCCCTCGTAACCAGGAATGCTCAACTGGTATTCGCCCGCATCGGCCTGTTCCTCCAGATTCAGCAGGCGCAACAGAGTGGATTTGCCTGAACCGGATTCGCCCACGATCCCCAGCACTTCGCCGGGATAGACCTGCACGTCGACGCCAGAGACTGCCGCGATGCGACCGTAACGCTTGCCGAGGCCGTGAGCCAGGAGCAGCGGGCGTAAGGTCGTTAGTCTCGGGGGGTCAAGGCTGATCGATGGGTGTCCTGAAGTAACCGGGGATGTAGAAGTGCCCAGTGTCGTCATAATAGGTCTCGCCTATCTGCACAGGATGCCCCTGTTTCGCCTCCAGCAGCTTGCCGGCATAGGCCGTATCTGAGAGCGTGAAGCGCGAGCCGCCGTTGGCGTCGGGGATCTCGTTCATGTACTTGTGGGTTGCCCCCGTGAGACAGCAAATCTGTGCTGTCTGCTTCTCGACGGAGAAAAAGTGATCCGAAAACTCGACTGGCCGGACGTCGGTGTATGGCGGAACGGCGTACAGCCGTTTCTCGCGGCCGGCCGACAGCAGCGTGAGATGTGCGGCGTGGTGCAGCGTGGGTGTGTCCCAGCGCGGGATGGGGCTGGGGCTCATCAAGTAACGCTGATGGACGATCACAGGGTAGCTGGCGGCCGCGACAAAGTCGCCGTAGCGCACCAACTGCTCGTAGAGCTCCAACCACATCAGCGCGTAATCTGCGTCGGCATGCATCTCTTCCGTGCGTGCCATGCTGCGCTCGATGTGACGCAGTGGTTCGGGAATGGGGACCTGCAAGACCAACGCCTGACCCTCGCGCAGCCGCTCTTCAGGCACGCGGTGGCGGCTCTGGATGATCGTGGCGGCCAGAGCATCGGTGGTCGTGGCCACGTCGGCCATCTCCGCGATGAAGCGCTTGAGATTGGCGGCGTTCACCGACTCGTCGTCACCCTGGTCGATCACCTTGACGATGTCTTGCGGGCCGATGATGCTCAGCGTCACCTGCAGTCCGCCGGTGCCCCAACCCCGGGCGATGGGCATCTCGCGGCTCGCATAGGGCACCTGGTAGCCCGGAATGGCGACGGCCTTGAGTATGCGGCGGCGGATCTCGCGCTTGGCGTATTCATCGAGAAAGGCATAGCTGTAGTTGGCGCGGCCGAAAGCCAATGCGTCTAGTCTCACGCCGGGGCCTCCTGTAGCAGCCGGTCAGCCGGGGCGACTTCGACAAGGGCAGCCTGCGGCGCGCTGGCCCGGCGAATGGAGTCAAGGCTGCTGCTGAACGTTACATAATGCGGCAGCTTGTAGTGAATACAGAACCCTGAAGCCTCGACGCCTTCGGTGTGGTACAGGACGAACTCCTCGCTGTGGCTTGGATGTCCGGCGGCGTTGTCCATCTCGAGATCGAGCATCGCAGCGGCGATCGTCTTCACCTCGTTCCAGCCCAGGGTGGCGGCGAACCCCAAATCCAGGCCGGTCGGCTGTGAGCTAACGACATCGGTGAGGCTTGCGCGAACCCGGCCCGCGCTGAAGACGGCGCCGGTGATCGGGTGGCGGACCATCACCTCGGCATAGCCTAAGCGTAGTTCGTTGACAGTTGGGTGGGTCAAGCCATAGCCGCGCATTCCGGCGTATCCCAGGGTCAGCACACCACCCGTATCGGCGCGCGCCAGCGATTGCAGACGATGGGCGCGAGGCCGGGAAGGTGATCGGCTCGCGGGTCACATCCGGCAGCTCAGCGGCCGGAGTATCGTTCGGTCGGGGCGCTTCCTCCAGCAGACCGTTGAGACGGTGCCAATCTGCCACGGCTGGGTAGGTGACTGCGGCCGGCCTGTCAGCCAGTTCGGCCTCGGGCAAAGCCGGTGCTGGCCCGTCGATCACCTCGGTGTGCAGAACGCGGTGGCTGTAGTCCAGCGTGGGCCCCAGGATCTGCCCGCCGGGGATCTCCTTGAAGGCGGCCGAGATGCGGCGCACCGTCAGCATCTGGCTGGTGCCAACGGGCTCGGCATAGGCCAGCCGCGGGACGGTGGATCGATACGCGCGCAGGAGCAGCACCGCCTCGTAGAGGTCCCCCCCGGTCTGAGTGATTGCCAGCGCAGCCAGTTCAGGCGCCCAAAGCGATGCTTCGCCCATCACCCGGTCGAGCAGGTAGGGCAGGTGGCGCGCGACGTTGGCCACGAGTTCGCTCGGCAATCCCTGATTGAGGCTGTGATACAGCTTCTCGGCGGCCTGGATCGCGGCAGTCCCGCCGCGCACGGCTACATATGCCATCGGCTCACTTCCACCTGTGTCGTGCGAGGCAACCCCAACACGTGGTCGCTGTCAACGAAGAAGACATCCCAGCCCAGAGGGTAGGGTCCGGCTGCCTGGCGCGCCGGCCAGAAGGCGTCGGGAAGACCGGCGAGCACCACCTCAAGCCGGGTCCTGATCCCTGGGCCCGACCATTGCTGGCGAGTGCCGACGCCGAAACGGCAGCCGATCACCAGGGTTGCCGACTGATCTGGCGCCAGTGGTGTTCCCCTCGGCGCGGCCGCCAACCCGGCCAGATCAGCATCCTGCAGGCCCGGGTAGAACTGGTAGAGCGCCGTCTCCTGACCGAGCGCGCGGGCGCCGGAAGCACTTAGCTGGAAAAGCAATGCGCGGTCGGGCGTGTAGTAGCTGGTCTCCAGATCAATCAACGCTTCAGCAATTGCCACAAAAGGCCCAGCGGGGCAGCCGGGAAGACGCTGGGGGCGCCCCGGATAGCTCAGGCTCCACATCAAAGCAGCAAAGACGCCCTGCGTTCGTAACTCGCGCGGGCTTATTTCGGTGATGCCCATTCGAAGGTTTCCATCTCCACGTGCGTGGCCTGAACCTGGCGCAGGAGCACTTGATCGGCCTGCGCCTGCAAGGCTTCTTGTTCCGCGGCGAACGCGGCGATCCGCTCCCGCAGGGGGACGCCGGCGAGCCTGGCCTCTGAGCGAGAGGCGGCGTCGAGCAAGGCGATTGCCAGGGCCTGCACCAGATCGCGGCCGAGGCAGACGGCATAGCCGGACTGTCCCGCAGCCTCCACCTGCGCCTCCGCTACGAGCGCCTCACCCAGATAGAAGCGCTCGGCCTTCCGGGGATCGGACATCGGCAACATCACCAAGCCCACACGGTTCTGCAGGACGCGTATGTCTGGCAGCCCGTCCAGAACCGCTTCAGCGAAGGCCTTGACCTGGTCGGCCGGCGCCCTGCACAGGATGGTGAGTAGTTGGCTCGGACTCTGCTCTTGGCTCAACAAGATATTGCTCCGTGACAGCGCTGCGGTTGGTGCAGACCAGGCCAGCAGCCAACCGCAGCCAGTAACTGAGTCTGGACTACTTCATCTTCTTCAGATCGAGGCCGAGCAGCTTTGCCACGTCGCGCAGTGAATCGTAGAAGTTGTCGAGGTTCTTGAGCTTCAGCTCCGACGATGGATCGACATACCAACGGTTGAGCGACTTCGCCAGCGCGGGGTCATCCTTGATCGCCATCAGAGCGTCCTTGACGGCAGCCTTGAAGGAGGGCGGAAGGTCCTTGCGGACGGCGAACGGCGTATTTGGAATGGGATCGCTCATCGCAATGATCGCCAAGTTGCCCTTGGGACAGGCATCGTAGACCTGCTTGATTTCCTCCGCCGTGCGGGCCATGTTCAGCTTGCCATCGGGGAAGTAGCACAGCTTGATCTGGCCGTTGGTGTCCATGTCCATCAGATTGCCCTCGTAGGTGGCGCCGGCTGGCGCCTTGTCGTTCCACACCGCGAGCACTGAAGAGGGATGGCTGCCAGCGAAGACTGTCTTCATGTCTTTATCAGGATTGATGCCGTTCTTGATGAGCAGCGACTTCGGCATCAGGTGCCCGGACGTAGAGGCTGGATCGATGAAGGTGAAGTCCTTACCCTTCAAGTCAGCGAGAGTCTGAATACCCGAGCCCTTCTTGGTGAAGATCAGGCTGTAGTAGAAGGGGTTGAGCTTCGGATCGTAGCCGGGATTTTTGGTGTCACCGCTGATGCTGACGGCTATCGCCTCGGCGCCGGCTTCCTGGGCGGCCAGGGTGTAGGAGAAGGGGCCGACCTCCATGGCATCGGCTTTCTTGGCTGCCATCGCTTCGATTACGGCCGAATAGCTGGTGCCTGTCACCTGGGTGACCTTGACGCCAAGCTTCTTCTCCAGGTAAGCGCGGAGAGGCTCATTGTCGTTGAGGATTCTGGTGGGGTCATCGCCGGCAAAGAATCCGATGATGAACTCCTTGGGCCAGTTGCTCTTGTCAGGTCCGGTTGCCGTGGCTGTCGGCGCAGGCGCCGCCGTGGGCGCCGGAGCAGACGTGGGACTGTTGACGACGGTCTTCGCGGCCGGCACCGATGTGGACGCCGCCGCAGGCGCTGTGGGCGTCGGAGCAGCGCAGCCGGACAGAATGAGGCTGAGCACCATGAGCAATGCGAGTGTGCCTTGGGTCCTGCGTTGCCAACCAAAATGCTGCATTTCTTCAGTTCTCCTTAATGTGAGTTGGTTTATCGTCGGGGGCAGATCGCCCGTGTCGAGACGAAGTCCGATCTAGATCAGCTTCTTGCGGAGACGGTCACTGATCCGATCGATCGCAGTCACCGTGATAATGATCAGGATCAGGGCACCCATCAACTGCTTGAACTGAAAGAGCGCGATATGCTTGGTAATGATGAAACCCACCCCGCCTGCGCCGACCAGTCCCAGGATTGTGGCTGAGCGAACGTTGTGTTCGAACGAGTAGAGCGATGCAGATACCATCAGCGGCAAGGCCTGCGGTACAACGCTGAAGCCAAAGACTTGCAGACGGCTCGCCCCCGTTGCGCGCACAGCCAGAACCTGCTGCGGGTCAATCGCCTCAATGCTTTCGGCGTACATCTTGCCGAGAAAGCCGATCGAACCCACCGCCAGAGCCAGTACGCCGCCGAATGGTCCCAGGCCTACGGCTGAGACGAAGATCAGCGCGAAGATGATCTCAGGGATGGCGCGAACCATGTTCATGACCATGCGCGTTGCCTGATACACGACCGGATAGGGCGACGTGTTGCGCGCAGCAAGCAAACCAAACGGAAGTGATAAGAAGACCGCAAGTGTGGTGCCGATGACAGCCATCTGCACTGTTTCGATGATCGCCAGGATGATCTCCGGGATATTGATCGTATTCAGGCTGCTGGTGGCGGGCAGCACCGCGGCCCAGGGCAGCGTGATCTCGCGCATCGTGTAGATGGGCGGGAACAGCTTGAGCAAGAAGCGGACGATGTTTGGGATTCCTTCGACCAGCTCCCTGGGATCGGCGTTGGTGCCCTTTAGGCCCCAGTAGTAGGCCGCGATGACCAGTGCAAGGAAAGCCACTTTTCCCAGCGTGATGCGCGGCCAGGGATTGAGCAACGCAGCGCGCGCCGGTGCTGATACGGTCCGCGAGGACGTGACGGGTCGCGACAGAGCTTCGGTTGATTCCATAATCTAAGTGGGCCTCATGATTTTGGGAAGGTAGTCTGGGCAGATTCGCGCGGTGTCGACTTGCCGGCTGAGCGATAGATCGCGTTCATTGCCTGCTGATCAAGTGCGGAGGGTGGGCCATCGAACACCACGACACCCTGCGCGATGCCAATGATACGATCGCAGAACTCGCGCGCGAGTTCCAGTTGGTGGATGCAGATGATAGTCAGCACTCGATCCTCGCGCGCGACGCGCGAAAGATCGCTGATCACCTGCCAGGCGAGTTCGGGATCAAGGCTCGCGACCGGTTCGTCGGCGAGGATGATCTTTGGGTCTTGGCTGATCGCACGAGCGATTGCCACGCGCTGCTTCTCACCACCCGATAGCGAGTCTGCACGCTGCGTGGCACGGTGCAGCATTTTGACGCGTTCCAGGTTACGCACGGCGATCTCGCGCTGTGTGCTGTCGAAGTAGCCGACGAGGGTCGGCAGGGTCTCAAGATAGCCCAGCCGTCCGGTCAAGGTATTGGCCAGCACCGACATGCGCAGAACCAGGTTATACTCCTGCCATATGAAGCCGATGCGCCGCCGCTCGCGCTGCAGCGCAGCAGGATCCAGACGGTCAATCCGGACGCCATCCAGGACCACGCTGCCGGCAGTGGGCATGTTCAGGCCGTTGATGCAGCGCAGCAACGTGGACTTGCCGGCCCCGGAACTGCCCACCAGCCCCACGATTTCGCCGGCCTCAGCGCTTACACTGATCGACTTAAGCGCTTCGTATCCATTTGGATAGACAAGACGGACATCTCTGATTTCTAGCATGCTCACGGTGGTGCGCCATTACCTCGTCGCGGTTGATCGGATCATGATACAAATATACGAACGTCACGTGCATATCACGTTAACGCTCCTGTCAGTCCGGGTCAATTATCGGTTAAGGATCATTTAGGCGGACCCTCGGGGATCTCAATGAGAATAGTGCGAGCATGGGAAGTATGTCTGACACAGTCTCCGGCGTTGCACTTGCCCGCTTGGAAGAAGTGGACTTTGGGCAAAGAGGCGGCAGCCAGAGCGGCGAGGTGGCTGCTGGCCTTCTGGACGGTGATGGGGCGGCCTGACTCTCTTTGTGCCGGCATCGAACCTCGCGTGGTCCTGGGGCCGGCGGCTCGGCCTGCGAGGGAGGCTGCGCGCATGTGGCCGGTTGCGAGCGATCGCTAAGCCCAAGCGATCAGTGCCGGTACAAGCTGCCCTGCTAAATCCGGATGGCAGGGCAGCACACGCACGGTTACTCCTTGCCGGCCGCTCCGGCGACAGGCCACTCCGGTGGCGCGGTAGACATGATGCCCATGAGCCTCGGTCCGGATCGATTCCATAGCTTGGATTTCGGTCTGCACAAGCTGCCCGGCGGAGTCCACCGAGCCCAGGCAGAGCTGCACGGTTACATCCTTAGAGCCTATCCGAATAACAGCTTCGGTGTGTTAGAATAGCGGGCATGAGCGCAGAACAAACCAGCAAGCGAACTCGTGCCCGCGCCCGGACAACAAGACGACAACCGGCTTTCGAGTCTCCGATGCCTTGTGGGCAGTCTTGCAGCCGCTCGTGCCGACGCATGTGAGCACGCACCGTTTTGGTGGTGGCCGGCCACGCGTACCGGATTGCCCGTGTGCCGATGCCATCTTCTACGTCTTGCGCACCGGCTGTCAATGGCAGGCGCTGGATCAGACCGAACTGATCCCGCATTCGACGGCGCATGATCGCTATCAAGAGTGGGTGCAGGCGGATGTATTTCGCACGCTCTGGCAAGCCGGTGTTGAGCAGTTCGATGAACTGAAAGGCATCGACTGGTCTTTTGCCAGTATGGACGGCGCGATGACGAAAGCGCCGTTGGGCGGGGAAAAGACCGGCCCCAATCCGACGGATCGCGGCAAAGCGGGTGTCAAGCGCAGCCTGCTGACCGCAGGCCAGGGCGTGCCCATCGGTCTCGTCGTCGCCGGCGCCAACCGCACGGACATGAAATTGGTACGCGATACCCTTGCAGGCATAGTCGTGAAGCGGCCTGAGCCAACGCCTGAGTAACCGCAAGGCCTGTGTCTGGACAAAGGCTACGATTACCAAGAAGTCCGCGATACCGTGGCCGAGTTCGGCTTCACGGGTCATATCCGCTCGCGGGGCGAAGAAGCCCAGGCTATCAAACGCGAAGCGGGCTTTCGCGCCCGGCGCTGGGTAGTCGAACGCACGCACAGTTGGATGAACCGCTTTCGCCGCATCCTCATCCGCTGGGAAAAGAAGCCCGAGAACTATATCGCATTCCTGCATTTCGCCTGTGCCTTGATCGCCTTTCGTGCGGCAGGGTTATTCGGATGGGCTTTAACGACCCACTAGCCTGTCCCGCCGACGATGCCGGCCGGCGCGCCGAACCCGTGCGACACTGCG
>CAYRFV010000154.1:0-12935 GCA_964423545.1 uncultured Anaerolineales bacterium
GCGGTCACCGGGGTGGACGGATTCACGTTCGTCGCCCCATTCAGCGGCGTCACCGTGGTCACGGTGGGGGGCGTGGCGTCGGGATTGGCCGGCACGGCGGCGGCCACCACCTGGGTGGCGCCGGTGAAGGTGGGCACGCTGATCAGCTGCTGCTGAATCTGACCGGCCTGTTCGACGAACAGATAGAACTTCGTCGGCAGGTCGGTGGCTCCGGCCAGGGTCGTTGTGACCTGTTGCAGCGCGGCGTCATACACACTGGCCGTAATGTTGGAGGTGTGCATGGCGCGGGCGTACTGGCAGGCGTAGTCCAGGGTGACATACTGGGGCTGGTAGGCCGCAATGTCGCTGGCGATGCCCTGCAGGATGGCGCGCCAGTTGCTGTTGGTGATGCTAGTCACATTGTATTGATGGGCGAACAGGGTGGGGAGGGTCATGCTGTCCAGGGCGCGGCGGAGTTGGCGGGCGCCGTGCAGTACGGAGGCGGCCACATCGTTGGACGGGATCCACTCATAGACCTGTTCGTCGCGGATTTCGGTGACGCAGTTGAAGAACCGGTTATCGTACTCGGGATGACCGGGGATGGGCAGATAATCGGCATAGTACACCGGCCGGGTGGAGGTGCTTTGCCCCGTTTCGTAGCGCCGGAAGGGACCCAACGGCAGCCAGGCTTCGGTGGCTGCCCACTCCGGCTGGCCGGGGAGTTGATGGGTGGCGATGAACTGCACGCCCCAATTGCTGAGGCCGGCGAAGGCGTTGCTGCCGATCTCGTAATGGTGTGGGGCAAGGAAGATGGATGGCGAGATGTTGTTGCTGGCAAACCACTGGGTGCCGGTCACGTAATTCGCGGCTATTACATCGTCTGAGTAGTTGCCGTTGTACTGGTTATAATAGAATGAGTAGGGATCAGTGAAGGCATGGATGCCGATGGTGGCTGCGCCGGCTTGTGACAAGGCGGCGAGGTCGGCGGCTTCCGCTCCATCGATGTTGTTGAGGAAGATGCCCACCCAGGGTTTGATACCCACTTCATTCGCAATATGGAGCCAGTCCAGCGGGCCGGAGACATCATCCATGCGCATGGTGACGAAAGGCGGCATACCCTGCATCACGAAGGGCTTGCGGGCGGCCCAGACCAGGCTGCGCCAGACGAGGTCGTCGAGGCCGTACATGGGGCCTTTGACGGCGTGGGACATCCAGTAGTAGGCGCCCCACTGCACGGCGCGACCGGCGCCGTATTGAGTGACGGCGATCAGCGGCTGGCTGCCGACGCTGGCGAGTGTCGTGACGGCCGGGGGGGTGGTGATGCCAGCCAGGGTCATGGCGCCGGTGGTGATGTAGTCGTTGGCCGGGTGGCGCGCCGTGATGAAATGGGTGACGACATCGAAGTCGATGTCGGCGGCGGTGGGGGGCGTGACATAGCCGAAGTCGAAGATGCTCTGCACGAACGGGTAACGGGGTGCGCCGGCGTTGGCGAGGTCGTTGTCGAAGTTGACCAGGCCGCTGCCGGCGTTGACGGCGGCGACGAGGGCCGCCTCCTCGCTGGCGTCGAGATAGGCGTCCGTGGGATCGAGCTGGCGGTGGCCGACGACGAGCAGGGCGAAGTCGCCGAGGTCGGCGCCGAGGGGGGTGGTGGCGAGATCGCGCACGGTGTAGGGCAGGCCGAAATGATCCAGGTAGGGCTGGATGAAGCGTTGGAAGTCGGCATGGCTGGCGCTGGCCGAGTTGACCAGCACCAACGCCTCCGCCCGCACCACCGTCGTCGGCGCCTGGACATCGTGCGACAGCGGTGCAAAGGCGGTTACCTGGGCCGGCGCCAGCCCCACGACCAGGTCCATGACCAACACGAAGAGAACGATGCTCCGCACAATTCCCTGCGTCATTCTTCGATTGAGTAGACTCATGCCAACAACAGGTGATTTCATGTCCGATTTCCTCTCAATACACTGAGCTGTTACAAGACTCAAACACGCTGCTCCCTCGGCACGCGGCAGGCGAAGGGAAGTGGCGGGAGTTGGCTTCTTTTCCGCCCACCAGACTTCAGACCCCTCACCCCTCATCTAACATCAGTCCTGAGGCCTCCGAGAACCGACGGGCACGAACGCTGTCACCGAACTCGCTGTACCACCACTGACGCAAAGCCAATTGGTTCCTGGTCAGGCCGATTGTACGCCAGAGCGCCGCCGCCTCTGCCACTTCCCCGTTGAGCGCATACGCTTCACCCAGCAACTGCCGCGTCGCGCGTTGATGCGGCGCTGCTTCGAAGGCAACCGCAAGATGATGGCGGGCAGCCTCATACTCTCCCCGCGACAACTCGATCTGACCCAACCGCCTGTTGGCCGATGCCCCGTGCGGGGCGAAGCCTAGAGCCGCCTCGTAGTGGGCGACACCCTGGCCGAGATCGATCTCCGGCGACCGCCGCAGCGCATCCTGGATTGGCCACTCGGGCCAGTGATATTGCGATAGCTCCATTCGGGTCTGTGATACCGCGCCCAGATTTGTGTGAACCACTGCCTGAAATCCGGGCAGAAACGCCACCAGCACCAGACAGCCACCGGCGCCGAAAGCAACGGCGAGACGGCTCACGTGTGGTGTTCGACGCTGTTCCGCGCCTTCCTCAGCGAACGGTCTGCGTCCAGGCACGCGGAACACGAAGGCCGCGCCGATCGGCACGAACAACAGCGGAACGGCGACGCTGGCGTAAGGCACCGCATCCACCATGCCGTGGACGACCAACACGGTCAGCGAAGCAAGCGCCGCGACCCGGAGACTCTGGCCCGGAGCGGCATCCGCACGGGGATCCAGAACGGTATGCACCGCCACGCCCATCAGCGCAATGAAAGCCAGAAGCCCAGGCACGCCCTGCTCCAAGGCGATCTGCAGATACGTGTTGTGGGCGTGCGGCAGATAACCGACGTGCATGAGCAGCGCATAGGTCGAGTAAACCATCATCGTGCTGCCCAGCCCACTGCCCGTGAGGAAGTAGTCATCCACCAACGGGAGCATCGATTTCCAGATCGCGGCCCGCGTCATGTCGGAGTCGCCGCTCGAATCAAAATCGCCCGCAGTCGGCAGCGTGACCAGTGCCCAGAAGGCGCCTGCCAAGAGGAGCATTGCTCCCACGGCAAACAGAGCGTTGTAACGCCGCGATCTGGCGGATGACAGGGATCCCGATCGTCGCCGCCTCACTTGCCAAACCAGGAACCCGCTGACCAGACCCGCCGCTATCAGCCCCGCCCAGGCGCCGCGGTTCTGAGTCAATACTAAGGCGGCTAAGGCGATGGTCAAAGCTGCGGCAGTCACCGCCATCCACACCCATCGGCGCTGCTTCCATGCCCATGCGCACCCACCCAGCGCGAATGGAAGAAGTAGCGCCAGAACGCTGCCGCTCACGTTGCTGTTGATTTCTCTGATGATGCCGAGAGCAGGGCGATGGTCCTGAATCCAAAGCCCAAGCTGATAGGCCCATACGACTTTCGACGAATCCGCTCGGTCCCAATCATGTCCCAGTAGATAGTAGATGCCGATGGCCGCGGCCGCCGCAGCGCATGCGACTCCAAGGAAACCGCGCAGACGCTCCCCCCCGCGCGCCCCCACTGCCGCTAAGACGGCTGCCGCAAGCATGCCCAAGACGATCAACCCGAAGCGCAACCAAGCAGCGTGCCTGTCGTAGGCCGCCCAAACGCCGACAAGGGTTGTGCCTGCGAAGGCAAGCCCCAGAAGATACGACGCTCTCACGGCTCGGTTCGAGACTCGTGGCTCAAGAGACGACCGTGAGCGTAGCGGGTTCGGTCATCTCAATCCAGTAACCCAGCCCCGATCGCAGCTCGGCCAGATCATTGATTTCAGGGGGCGCAGCCGGATCATAGCGCTTCCATGGATCCTGTGCGTCGGCCGCATCGAAGGTGTAAATCTTGCTGTATTTCCCTGCGATACTCTGCAGCGCGTCCGGCAGCGGCGCTGCGCTGCTGGACGGGTAGCCGATCAGGTTCCAACCGGTGCACAAAGGGATCGCCGTGGTTGGGCTCACCGCGCCCGACACGGCCAGCGAGGTGGCTGATGTAATGTGACACCACAACCCCTGCTGGATGCTGACCGCCGTCAGATTGCTGGCGGCCGGCGGTGCATCAGGCAGATACTTCAGCCAGCCCGGTGGTGATCCGCATGCGTCGAAGGCGTAGACGGAGTCGTATTGACCCGAGATGGATGCGAACACCGCACTGGGCTGAGGATCCGGCGGGATCAGCGGCAGCGCGATCATATTCCAGCCCACGACCAACGGCAGGAAGATCGCGCCACCGCCCGGCTTGAGGTTGAATGTCTTGAATTGGCGTGCGGCAATGGTGGCGTTGAGTGCTCCGCCCGTGACTACCGCCGCGCCGAGGGGCGTCTCGATGTGCGTCGTCTCCTGAGCGCTGAGCACACCCGCAGAAGGCAGAGAGACGACCGGGCTAGCGGCGTTGTCGGAGAGGTTCCATAGTCGTGCGATGATGCCCTGCGCGATACCTTCTTCAGATGGCTTGAGCGCCCACAAGAGCACCTCAGGCGCCGAGATCGTGACCAGCGAGTAGGAGGTTTCCGGATAACCGCCGCCGCCCGTGATGGCGTGAACGACAGGCGGGTTCTGATGCTCCAAGGCGCATCGCATCGACTCGACATTGCTGCGAGCGTCATGCGTCTGGATGGCAAAGCGCTGCAGAAAGTAACTGTCGCCGCCCTGACCGGTAATGCCCAGTCCTGCTCCATCAACCTGGCCGCCGATCAGGGGCGAGATCTGCGGGGTGGCAGTGTCGAGGGTGCTGACCGTGCTGTTGCCGAGCCGCATGTAGTAGCAGTCCGCGTTGGCGAGCGTCACCCCAACGCCGTCGCTGCCGGTCATGTCGGCGAAATGATTCAACGTAAGCCAGTCGTACCGGGCGTTGGTAGGTGAATAGTGTCCGCCACTGGCAAGCAGCTTTGCACGGATGACAGCTCCGACTTCCTCGTGCCAGGTGTCGGGCGCATCCAGGTTGAAGCTGTATCTCCATACGCGCACATCGCCGAAGTTCTGGGTGATCTCGTTGCGGATGTCGACGCGGGTCGAACCCCGTGCCAGCGTGATTCGCGTGGTATGCTGCAGCGGCGCAGAAGCCGTCGCCCGCAGTGTCACCGACACCGGGCCGGCGTTCTCTACGACCAGAGTCCCTGTTCCGGCCCCAAGGTCGTTGATGTAATAGCCGCCGATGTTTCGCGCAAACTCCCGATTGCCTCGCGACTTGTCCTTCAGACTGGTGATCGCCCCACGCGGCGCGACGGTGACTTCGTAGCGGTCGTTCTGAAGGATGCCGGTTGCCGCGTCTGCGGTCGGCGCACCGGCGAAGGTCTGGCCCGCCCCGGGACGCACCTCGAAGACCTTGTAGCCGACCGACGGCAGGTTTTCGGCTAGCACCCGCAGATACTGCTGACCATCCAGCGCGATTAGTTGAGAAGGCGTCTCCTGGCCCGTGCTCAAGTCAACGACATGGGCCGGCCAGGCGCCGGTGTAGGGCAGATCGGCGATGTCGGTGCGCACCCAGCTCAAGGGATTGAAGACATAGAAGCGCAGGTTTGTTCCGCTCGCACCAATCAAACCGGCCAGCGCACTGGCCGCATCGGAGTAAAGGGTGTTGACATAGCTTTCAATCTCGCCCGCGATGCGGCGCTGCCAGTCGCGACGCGCTGTACGGCTGACCGCGCCATCGGCCGTCCAGTCATGTTCCCAGTAGAGCCCCAGGTCGATCCACGCCAGATCGCGCGCCGTCTCGCGGCCATCCAGGAACCCCGGGTTCTTCAAGCTGACCAGGGTCGCCAACGCCTCGGCGCTGCGCAACTTCTCTACGGCGCGCTTCACCCGAGCCGATGTCTCGGCCAGCGACGCGCAATAGAGCTCCCATTCGTTGCCGAACGTGGCTGATACCGTGGGCAATCCCGTCCCGTAGGTCGCCTCGAAATCCTCGAAGAAATCCCGTTCGTTCGATACGATCACCTGGCGTGCGGTATTGGTCTTCTGCTTGGCAACTGTCACGAACTGATTCGTCAGCACCTTGAGACCGTCCCACCCGTGGCCGAACGCACCGGCGACTCCGTAGTTGTAGCTGGAACCGCTGAAGCATTTGGCGTCCAACTGCTCCACCGCAGTGGAAGGATCGAAGGCTTCGGCGTAACCACCCAAAGCCTGGTTACTGATCAGACTGTACCACTTCATCAAGATCTTGCTGGTGTCCGGCCCCTCCCACCAGTAGATCTCCCGTTCTCGGTTCCCGGCCGATGACACCTTTGTAGCGCAGCCACAGATCCCCTTCCAGCTATACCTGACACCCGAACCCGCCCACAGCGACGCCAGCCCATAGGGCTGTGTCTGATTCTCGATGGTGTATGCCAGTACGAACCGCAGGTCGTGCCGCCGCTCGATATGCCCCGGATAATACATGCCGCGCAAGACCGCCTCAGCCGGTGTGCCGCCCAGGCACACGCACAGCGCATTCATCGGAACACTGATGTGTCCGCTCCGGATGCGATCGATCAGGCGCTGGAAGCTGGCCGCGGGCTTGTTTTTCTCATAGGTCCACATCCAGAAGCTGCCGTCGCAATTCCAGCGGCTCTGATGCTCGGCGGCCTCACCAGCCGTGGAATCGGCGAGGTTGAGGTAGTAGTCCAGCATTTCGAGAAAGGCCTGGCGATAGGTCGCCTCATCGGCGGTCCACATGTAGTCGGTGTGATCGTCGGCAGCGATGTAGAGTCGTTTGCGAAACGACTGGGCAAGCACTGGAATGCTCTTGAGGCCTTGAGTGTACCGGGCGAGAGCGGTCGCGGCCAACAGCGCGGAGCCACCCCTCAGCAGATTGCGACGTGAGATCTTCACGATTATCAGTCCTTTGCCATCAGCTTCTTACTCGTACCCGAACCACTGTCGATCGTTGTTTCGGAAAACGTCCTACCCACACGAATTATACACAAAGCGCGAGGAACTCAAACCTGGCCAGGTGTCGGGCGTCACACCGTGCGCTTATCCGACCCAGCGTCCGCTTGCCCACCATGCCGTGAGCAGCACCAGGAACGCGGCGGATATCACCCCGATGGCGAGGTTGATGGTCTTGTTCTGACTGAGGTCCCCGACCACCAGATAGAGCGGAAAGAGCGCCGCGACCCAACGTGTCATGCCCCACAAGGGTACTCGCTCCACGCCGTGCGAGGAGGTCAGAAAGATCAATGATCCGATGAGAGCGATGCTGAGACTCCAGCGAAAACTGCCCCGAATGGAGCGGACCACCGCCACTGCCGTTAGGGCGATCGCCAGGAGCGTAAACGACAGATCGATCAAGTTGCTGATGTAGAGAAACCAGTCGCTTCTTAGTGAGACGCCAGGAGACAAGGCCATCTGCAAGCCGTGCCAGAGTGTCGTCCAGGGCCAATCCCAGTGGCGTTGCCAACCAGCCTGGGCCTGCGGAATCGCCAGGAAGGTGCCGGTGGAGGCGTACAAGTATGCTACATACAGCACCACTCCCATAACCGACAAGACGAGGCCCCCAGCCAGGGAAACGCATGTCCGCAAGCCGCGATCGCCCCGCCTTAGAAACTCAACCACCGGCACGATGTCAAGGAGCCAACCCATCGGTCGCGCAGCCGAGGCGAGGCATAGCGCCATGCCAGCCCGGATGTATTTGGGTGGAGTCAGCAAGACCGCCAACACCCCAAGAACCGAGAAGGCGAGCGACAATGACTCGGCATAGATCGCGAAGAAGAAAAACGACGAAGGAAAGAACACCAGATAAGTCGTGCTGCGCATCGCGTAGACGTGATCATCGCGAACGACCCGGGCCAGTCGATAGAACCCAAGGATGGTCACAAGGTAGGAGAAGTGCGAGATCATCAGGCCGGACATGGGAAGCCCCATTCCCGTGACATACGAAAGCCCTCTCATCAGGAGAGGGTACAACGGGAAGAATCCCATTGAGTTCGGGATCGCGGCATAGCCCTGTTCTGCCAGGACGAGGTAGTAGCCTGAGTCCCAACGGGCCCAAATCCCCGGAATCGAGGTGGGGGCCAAATCCAACCACGGCAAATAGCCCGAGCCCCAATCATTGGCCGCGTTCGCAATCGCTGCGGCGACCAACGCGACAGCAGCAAGGCATAACGAAGTCGTGAGCCAGAGCGCGGTGCACTGCACCCACCAGGGGAGTGTGGAAACCCACCATCGCCATCCGACCGTCACTACAGCTTTGGAGGAACTCCCAAGAGACGAGATTGTCATTGCTACGCCTCTTCTTTTCTATCGAGGGGGGCAGGTCGCCTCTCGGCACTCAGTCGTTTGCCTGCGCGGGTCGGGTGAGGGGTAGTTCGCTGACAGATCGCACACTGGTCAAACCGCGGCGCGAGGGCGCCGCGCCCGTCGGGCGCTAGACGTCTCTGGCGATCGCCTCCGCGGCCTGACGTGCGTGGCGCGACACCGATTCGCCATTCGTCAGCGCCGGGTAAATCTGCGCCGTCGTTGCCAGGTAGAGGTTCTGCACCGGCGTCTCGATGGCCGGAATCAGGTGCGTTGAGTTCAATAAGTGCAGCGGTTCGACATAACGCTCGCGATTGACCAGGAAGTAGCGAACCGACCCCGGGTCAAAGTCTGGGAACATCGCTTTCAGGTTGTCCAGCCACACCTTGCGGATTTCGTCGTCGGTCATCTTCTGCCACGCGCTGCCTGGAGCCGTGTACTTCGGCAAGTAGACCAGGTGGTGGCCGCCGACATACTGGGGATCGATGTAAGTCGTCGTCTCGATCACGCCCGTGAAGGGGATGCGGTCATCGGTAATGTTCAGCGTCCAATAACCGGTGAGCGGGCGATCCAGCACCAGCAGCGGTGCGATGATGCCCAGGTAGTCGGTCTTGTCCAGGTAGTCATGGTATTCTGGGCTGGCGCCGGGAATCAGCCGGCGGAAGATCGGCGCTTGAACCGTTGCGACCACAGCGTCGTAGGACTGGACAGCGCCCTCGCGGCGGATGCCGACAGCGCGGCCATCCTCGATCACAATCTCCTGCACCGGACGGCGGAGGTGAATCTGACCGCCGGCCGCCTGGACGCGCTCGGCCATCGCCTGGATCAGCGTCAAGTAGCCGCCGATCAGGTGGCCCGCCTCTTCTTTCTGGTTCGCGCCGCTGCGCGTCGACTTCATGCGCACCAGGCGCGACCAGATGTAGGTCGCCGGCGCGTCGGCGTAGTTGCCGTCGAATTTGGCCTTGAGCATCGGCCGCCAGATATTCTCGTAGGTTCGCTGACCGCTCCAGCGCATCAGCCAGTCCTGCACGCTGATCCCCTCCAGCTCGTGCCAGTCGCGCACGAATTGGGCGTTGAGCACGGTCAGTCCCAGCCGGAAGCGGTCGATCCAGCCCAATGGCGGGAAACGCAGGAACTCCATCATGCTGTTCATCGAGTAGATGGCGCCGTTGTAGTAGAAGCCCATCCTTGTTTCGCGGAATCGAAGCCTATCGGCGATTCCCAGTTCGTCGCACAACTGGCGCAGGTGGCCGTCGCTCGACAGGATCGCATGGTAGAAGCGGTCCACAGCCGTGCCGTCATCGAGGATCAGCGGTCCGGCCAGCCCACCCAGCGCAGGTGAAGCCTCGAAGATCTCGACTTTGATGCCCTGCCTGGACAGGAAATAGCCCAGGCTGATGCCCATGATCCCCCCGCCGATGATCCCAACGTTCATGCAGACCGTTCCATTTCCACCAGCCCACCCTCCGTCGCAGCCCCACTTCCGGTGCGCGGCCGGCCGAAGCGCACGTCCTGCTCCGTCAGGATGCGAGCGATGCGGCTGCCCGCATCGCCGTCGCCGAAGATCGGCGGCCGCTGCGGAGGCGGCTCGAAGGCGCCCCACGCGCTGACGATTCGCCTGGCATCTGCGCCCACCAGCCGGTTCCAACCGGCTGCGACGGTCTCAGTCCATTCGGTTTCCTCGCGCAGCGTCAAACACGGCACGCCGAGGAAGTACGCCTCGCGCTGTACGCCGCCGGAATCCGTGGCGATCAGCCGGGCATTTTCTTCGAGCACGATCATATCGAAGTAGCCGACTGGGTCGATCAGGCGAACATGCGCACCGAAGTGCACCCCGGCTCGTTCGAGCGCCTTGCGCGTGCGCGGGTGCGCGGGGAACACCACAGTCTCCCGCAGTTGGTTCAGCGCATCGGCGATCTGCCGGAGCCGGGATGGGTCGTCGGTGTTGGCTGCACGGTGCACAGTGACCAGTGCATAATCACGGGGCTGGAGTTCCAGCCGCGCCAGCGCATCCGACTTGCGCCGGGCGATCGGCCGATTCCAGAGCATCGCGTCCAGCATGACATCGCCCACCCAGTGCACCTGTGCGTCGATTCCTTCTGCGGCCAGCCGGCGCACGGCGGATTGGCTGGCGCAGAAGTAGATGTCGGCAAGGCAATCGGCGACCAGGCGATTGATCTCCTCCGGCATGCGGCGATCATAGCTGCGTTCTCCGGCCTCGACGTGCGCAGTCGGAATGTGCAACTTGGCGGCTGCCAGCGCGCCGGCCACCGTCGAGTTGGTGTCTCCGCGCACGATGACGAGATCGGGCTGCTCTTTGAGCAGGACCTCTTCCAGCCGCACCAGGATCTCCGCGGTCTGGCGCGCGTGGGAGCCTGAGCCCACCTCGAGATTGTAGTCCGGCGCAGGAATCTCCAGTTCGTCGAAAAATGTCTGAGACATCTGGTAGTCATAATGCTGGCCGGTATGGATCAGCAGTTCTCGGTGCGCGACGCGCAACGCCCGGCTCACCGGCGCGGCCTGGATAAACTCGGGCCGCGCACCGACGATGGAAACGATCTTCATGCGCCCTCAGCTTCGCGAGATCAAGAACACACCCAGTCCGACGACAACCGTGCCCAACAGCCGCAGCGGTGTGATGTTTTCGTGGAAAAGGAACCACGAGGCTGCCAGCATCACCACGTAGCTCAGGCTGGCAAAGGGGTAGGCAAAGCTGAGGTCGACACGCGAGAGCGCAACCAGCCAGAACAGGGTGCCGCAGACGTAGATCAACAGGCCTATCACGACGTACGGATTGGTGGCGATTCGCCAGATGATGCCGCCCACCTGTTCAAGACTCAGGGTCAGCGGACCCATGCTGCTCATACCTTTCTTGAGCAGGATCTGCCCCAACGCGCCAGCGAGTACGGAGATGAGGATGTAAATGATCGCCAGGTTCATTCTATTTGCCCCTTTTCGTGCCATGGTGTGTGTCAAGTCCACTGATGCGCCTCCTTGGTTTCGACGGGTGGGTTGATGGGCGCCAGGTGCAGGCGATACAGCAGAACTTTGCCCTGGAAACCCAGATGCGCCCTGATCGTGCGCATCAGCTTGGCCTTCGATGTGCCGAAGACTCGACGGTGGAGGACGGCCGGGTATTCGGCAACGCGGTAGCCCATCAGCATCGCCTTGACCATCAACTCCGTGCCGCCCAGGAAACCATCGGCCTGGAACTGGACCCGTTCGATGACTTCGCGCCGATACGCCCGAAACAGCGCCGTGTAGGTGTAGATACGATGATTGACCAGCACGCGATACAGCATCGATGCGCCCTGGCTGAGCACCAAGCGATACCTGGGCACCCCGGCCACCCCACCCTCGGGATGATAGGGGGAGGCCGTCACGATGTCGATCCCCGGCGTCAGCCGGGCCAACAGCTCCGGGATGCCGGTGAACCGATAGGTCCCGTCGCTGTCGGTGGTGACGACGAGTGCCCCGCGACTCGCCGCCAGTCCGGTGCGCAGCGCTGCGCCCAGGCCGCGGTTCACCTCGTGTTGTTCGAAGCGCACCAGTGGGTTATTGCCCGGTTGGCTGCGGCTCTCGAACGCACGATGGAGCGCGTCCCAGGTGTCGTCGGTGCTGCCGTCATCTACGAAGATGACCTCGATTGACCGATCGGGGGCCAACGCCTCCAGCACGGGAAAGAGCTCATCAGTGAGCTTTCCCACGTTATCCGCTTCATTATAGCAGGGGATGACCACGGACAGATCCATTCTGCTTCCTCCATCTCGACGGGAGATCTTCGCCGGCTGCCGACCGCTGGGGTCCTGCGGCTGGGCGATCATCCCCGCGACGTCATGAACCGCAAGGTCTGCCAGCCGACCCCCAAGGCGCTCTTGAAGCCTTCCCAGGTGTTCATCCCCTTGACGAAGGTGAGCATGGGGCCAGGGCGCAGCGACCACTCACGCGTGGCGCGTTTCTGCCAGTATTCCAGTCGTTCCGCCGGCAGGTCGGCATAATCCAGCACGGTGGATTGGTCCATATCGACCTGCTCCCAGTTGGTGCCGGGGCGGAACCAGCCATTCTCGACCACCTCGTAGAAGAACGGGGTGCCGGGGTACGGCGCGGCGATGTGGAACAGCGCGATATCCAGGGGAAGCTCCTTGGCATAGGCGATGGTTTCCTGGATCGACGCTTCGGTTTCGCCCGGCAGTCCGATGATGAAGTAGCCCCAGTTGTTGATGCCAGCTGCCTTGGACCATCTCAGCGCCTTGAACGCCTGCTCCTTGCGATAACCTTTGCGGATGCGCTTGAGAATCAACTCGTTGGCGCTCTCGATGCCCCAAGAAATGTACCAGCATCCGGCTCGCCCCATCAGCTTCAGCATCTCCTCGTCCACGTAGTCCACCCGGCTGTTGCAGGTCCATCGGACCTTGAGCCCGGACTCGAGGATCAAGTTGCACAGCTCGACGACCTGCTGGCGGTTCACCGTGAACAGATCGGCGTACATATGTACGTTGTGAATGCCCAGGTCGGACAGCACCTTGAGCTCCTCCAGAATCAGGTGCGGCGACCGGATGCGCACACTGGTCTGATAGCTGACGTGCTTGATGCAGAACTTGCAGCCGGCCGGGCAGCCGCGACTGGTGACGATGAAGGTGAACGGCCCCTTGATCAT
>CAYRFV010000155.1:0-12934 GCA_964423545.1 uncultured Anaerolineales bacterium
TCCCGAGCATCCCGGATGGAACGGCGGTTGGATCGTGGTCAACGCGGCGGAGCGCACGCCCGAGCGGCTGATGGCAGCCATCCGTCGCGGCAACTTCTATGCTTCGTGCGGGCCGGAGTTCCACACGATCCGCTGCTCGGCGGAACAGGTCGAGATTGAGACGTCAGCCGTTCAGTTCATCCGACTGGTCGGCCCGGCTTACTGGGGCCAACGCCTGGGAAGCTTCGATGGTCAACGGCTCACCGGGGCGCGTTTCACCGTGCCCGCTGATTGGCGCTATGCCTACCTCGAGATCGAGGACGAATGCGGACGGCGCGCCTGGACAAACACGTTGTTTGCTGAGGAATGAGATGACCACCGTGATCGCCTCCGGCAGCTTCGATGATCTGCGCGCTCGTCATGTCCGTTTCCTGGAAGAAGCCAGCCAACTGGGTGATCTCCGCGTGCTGCTCTATTCCGATGCGGTGGTCCGCCACCTCACCGGTCAACAGCCCAGATTCCCGCAGGCCGAACGCCAATACCTGCTTGAGGCCATCCGGTTCGTCAGCCAGGTGTCGCTTGTGACGGAGCTGGCTTCGTCCGATGAGCTCCCGCTGTTCGCGGACGCGGCGCCGCAACTCGGGCCGGGCAGGACAAGAGAGGCGGAAGCGCTCAGACGTGCGCCTGGTAACGCTCCGCCCATCTGGGCCGTGGACGAAGTCGATGACTCGGAGGCCAGGCGCGCATTCTGCGCGCTGCACGGCCTCGAATATCGGGTGTTCACCCGCGCCGGCCTGGCGGGCTTCCCGGCAGCGCCGGTGACAGAAGCGGGCGCCGTAGGCCATCCCTCTGTCTTCGTCACCGGCTGCTACGACTGGCTCCACTCCGGTCACGTGCGTTTTTTCGAGGAGGCCTCAAGCTACGGCGATCTGATCGTGGCCGCGGGCAACGACGCGAACGTACGGCATCTCAAGGGGAAAGGCCATCCCTTGCAGACGCAAGAAGAACGGCGATATATGGTCGCTGCGATCCGCTATGTCAAGCTGGCGCTGATCACATCCGGCTGGGGTTGGATGGATGCCGAGCCGGAGATCGCCCGGTTCAGACCGGATATCTACCTGGTCAACGAAGACGGCGACAAGCCGGAAAAGCGGAGGTTTTGCGAAGCACACGGCTTGCGCTACGTGGTTCTCAAGCGGACCCCCAGGGAAGGGCTGCCTCCGCGGTCAAGCACCGATCTGCGCGGGTTCTGAACGATTGCGCCCCAGCAGGATTGTCAGAACGAACACCCCGGCCAGCGCACCCAGGCCCCCGGCGACAGCGGCGCCTGCGAAGCCCCAGCGGGCGAAGAGCCAACTGCCGATCAGCGGCGCAACCATGGCGGCAACAGCCAGCGCGGCATAGTAGGCGCCTGCATAGCCGGCGCGGCTCGCTTCGGGGCTCAATTCCAGGAGCATGTTCAGACTGGCCAGCACCATCCCCGCAGTCGCTATGCCCGACAGCACATACAGCGGCAGGAGCTGCGTCCAGTGGCGCACCAGCAGCCAGCCGAACGGGACAAGCGCCAGCATCCCCAGACTGCCGATGAGTGTACCGCGGTTGCCGTGGCGGTCGACTCTCGGCCCCAGCGCCAGGAAACCCACGAGCTGTGCACCGGTGGAGACCGCGGTCAGCAGCCCGATCCCTCGGGCGTCCAGCCCCAGGTCTTGCGTCATGAGCACGACAAAGAACGGCGCCACCGTGGCCGTACCCAGTATCCAGACCATCATGCCGAGGCTGAACGCGCCGAACGCGCCCCGCCACCGCACCTCGGCTGGCGCCGGCCCGGTGGGCGCCGGCCGAACCGCGGCCGGCCTGACGGCCGCGGTTCCATGCGCCGCTCCCCGCTCTGGAATCCGGCTGAAGAACCAGGCTGCGGCCAAACCCAACACCATCATCATCGCGAAGACCACCTGGTAGCCAGCCGGGTAGCCGCCCAACGCAGTGATCGCGGCCCCGGCCAACGGCAGGATGACCATCATCGCAACCATCTTCAGCACGCTGCGCAGCGACATGAAACGGCCCCTGATGTGGATGGGCACCAGGTTGGGAACGAAAGCAGCCCATGCCGGCACCCCCGATTCGCCGATCAGCGTGCGGATCGCATAGACGAGAATCAGGACGCGCACTGCGGTCGTCCCCGTAAAAAAGAAGGGGATGGCAAGCAGCAGGAGGTACGAGAGCGCCTCCCAGACGCGTGCACAATACAGGGTGACCTTCTTTGGGCTGCCCAAGAGACGCACCAGCCTGCCGGAGAGCGCACTGCCGCCAATCACTCCCAGGCTCGCCGCCGAGCTGAGCAACCCGATCTCAGTGGCGGTTGCGCCCATCGCCAGCGCATAGAGCGGCACGTAGGTCGAGGCGAACGACATGACGAGGATGACAGCCAGACCGTCCAGCAGGAACAGCAGCAGACCGCGGCGCCGCCAGGGCTCCAGATGCGACCAATCGAGCAGGTTTTCGGCAGAGCGCGCCGCCGCGCCGCGTACGTCGATGGAAGACAGATATCGGTAGAGGATAGCTCACTGCTCCAAGCTGCGTTGTCAGGCTCATGATACGCGCTTCTCCAGCGGCGTCAAATGGCAGCGGCGCCTGGCGGCCAGGCTTTGACGCCGCGCCTGCGTTCCGGTAGAATAGCCTGCGACACGGCTCACCTGCAGGCTGCGCGGCTCGGCGCTTGCACACGCCGACCGGTCACGACAGCATGCAACGTCGACTGTCTTGCCGTAATCCGAGGTCTCCACGCCTCACCCTGGTGCACTCTACGTTGGGAGAACCGCCCATGAAATTCACCGATGGCTACTGGCACATGCGGCCCGGCGTCACACCCCACTTCGCGGTGCAGGCGCACGAGTCGGAGGTTGAGGATCAGGCCGAGAACAAGGCGCTGACCGTGTACGCGGCGACCAAGCCCCTGCGGGGGCGAGGCGACACCCTGAACCTGCCCCTGCTGACGGTGCGCTTTTCCTCGCCGATGGAGAACGTGATTCGCGTGCAGATCGTGCACCATAAGGGGACGCGACCGGCAGGGCCGGCGTTCGAGCTTCGGCCACAGCCGGCGCCCAAGGTGCGGATCACGGACGATGCCGGGGCTGCCGCTTTGACCAGCGGAAACCTGACCGTGCGCGTCGCGAAAGGTCCCGACTGGCGCGTCGAGTTTCTCGACGGCGACCGCGTGCTGACGTCGAGCGGGTGGCGCGGCATGGCCATGATGGACACACCAGACGGCCGCTACATGGTCGAGCAGCTTGCGCTGGGCGTGGGCGAAACGGTCTACGGCCTGGGCGAACGCTTCACGCCCTTCATCAGGAACGGCCAGGTCGTAGACCTCTGGAACGAGGACGGCGGCACCGCATCCGAACAAGCATACAAGAATGTGCCCTTCCACCTCTCCAATCGCGGCTACGGCGTCTTCGTCAACCACCCGGAGCGGGTGAGCTATGAGATCGCTTCCGAGAAAGTCGAGCGCGTGCAGATCAGCGTGTCCGGCGAGAGCCTCGACTACTTCCTGATCTATGGTCCGACGCCGAAGGAAGTGCTGGGCCGCTACACGGCGCTCACCGGGAGACCCGCGCTGCCGCCGGCCTGGTCGTTCGGTCTCTGGCTCACCACCTCCTTCACCACCAGTTACGACGAAGAGACGGTGACGGGCTTCATCCAGGGGATGGCAGACCGCGATCTGCCTCTACACGTCTTTCACTTCGACTGCTTCTGGATGCGCGAGTTCCATTGGTGCAACTTCGAATGGGATCGGAACTGCTTCCCCGATCCGGCCGCGATGCTCGCGCGGCTGAAGTCGCGCGGACTGCGCATCTGCGTTTGGATCAATCCGTATATCGCGCAGCGCTCGGCGCTCTTCGATGAGGGAATGGCAGGCGACTACCTGGTCAAGCGGCCGGATGGGAGTGTCTGGCAGTGGGATCGCTGGCAGGCAGGGATGGGCCTGGTGGATTTTACCAATCGGGCGGCGCGCCGCTGGTTCGGAGAGAAGCTGGCCGCGCTGGTTGACATGGGGGTGGACTGCTTCAAGACCGACTTCGGCGAACGCATCCCAACCGATGTAGTATGGCACGACGGTTCCGACCCGCTCAAGATGCACAACTACTACGCCTACCTGTACAACAAGACCGTTTTCGAGCTGCTTGAGGAGAAGCTGGGAGTGGGCAAGGCCACCGTCTTCGCGCGCTCGGCCACGACGGGCGGCCAGCAGTTCCCGGTTCACTGGGGTGGCGACTCGACGGCCACCTTTGAGTCGATGGCCGAGAGCCTGCGGGGCGGCCTGTCGCTGGGCCTATCAGGCTTCGGCTTCTGGAGCCACGACATAGGCGGGTTCGAGCAAACGGCGTCGGCGGACGTCTACAAGCGCTGGTGTGCGTTCGGCCTGCTCTCGTCGCACTCGCGACTGCACGGCTCCAGCTCCTATCGCGTGCCCTGGCTCTTCGACGAAGAAGCCGTGGAGGTCCTCCGTTTCTTCACGAAGCTCAAGTGCCGGCTGATGCCCTATCTCTTCGCCGCAGCGGTCGAGGCGCATGCGACCGGCGTCCCGATGATGCGCGCGATGCCGCTCGAATTCCCCGAAGACCCCGGCTGCGATACGCTCGACCGGCAGTACATGCTCGGCGAGAACCTGCTCGTCGCGCCGGTCTTCACACGGGACGGCGTGGTGGACTATTACCTCCCCGCGGGTCGCTGGACGCACTTCTTGACGGGGCAGGTCGTCGAGGGCGGCGGTTGGAAGCGAGAGCGCCACGACACCCTGAGCCTGCCACTGCTGGCCCGGCCCAATTCGATCATCGCGGTCGGCGCGAATGATCAGCGTCCGGACTACGACTTCGCCGACGGCGTCACGTTTCACGTCTTCGAGATCCAGGACGGCGCAACGTTGACCTGTCATGCGCCGGCGCTCAACGGCGCAACGGCCCTATCGGTCGAGGTGACGCGTTGGGGCAAGTCGATCAGCGTGCTCGCACAGGACGCTCGCACCGCAGGCAGCGACCTGCCGTGGCGGGTGCTGTTGCGCGGCGTGGCCGGCGTGCGCTCGGTGGAGGGCGGTTCGGCCCAGGCGGACCTACTCGGCGCCCTGCTGATCCCAGACGGCGGCTCGCATGCAATCACGGTGCGGCTGTAGACGGGTATGAAGAGCACGAATCACCCCCGTTCTCGTGGCGAGAACGGGGGTTGTCTATCTACTCATGCCAACTACAGATTCGCGCCGTTGCTGGCAATCACCTCGCGATACCAGTGCGCCGAATCCTTCAGGATGCGCTGTTGGGTGGCGAAATCCACGTAGATCATGCCGAAGCGGTGCTTGTAGCCCTCCGCCCACTCGAAGTTGTCCATGATCGACCAGTGGAAATAGCCGCGCACGTCGACCCCGTCAGCGATCGCGCGTCCCAGCTCGCGCAGATAGCGCTGCGTCAGGTCGATGCGCGCCGGGTCGTGCACTTTGCCATCCAGCGCCACCCAGTCCATGCCCGAACAGCCGTTCTCGGTAATGTAGACCGGCCGGCCGTATCGCTCGTAGAGGAACTTCGGCCCCCAGTAGAGCCCTTGCGGGGTCACGTGCCAATGAAAGAGGGTCAGAGGCGCGCCTTGCGAGTGAGACACCACCTCCGGCAGGCCCTTCGCGCCCGCTTTCACCGGCATGCCTTGATAGTAGTTGAACGCGGTGAAATCGATGGGCTGACCGATGATCTCCATGTCGCCAGGGGCAACCCGCGGCATCGCCGAGCCGAAGACTGCGGCCGCTTCGGGCGGATACTCTTTGCGATAGATCGGATCGTAGAACATATGTTGGTTCCACACTGACTTCTCGTGCACGGTAAAAGTTGCCAGCCGCGCCGCCTCGATATCCGCCGGGCTATCGGTGGCGGGATGTGCGATGAAACCGGTGGGCGCCGCGCCGACAACCGACGGCAGCTTGCTGTGAGCTCGGATCGCCTGCACCGCCTTGCCGTGCGCCAGCAGGCTGTTGTGCCAGCCTCGCATGACCTCTGGCCAGTCGAGCTTGAGCCCTGGCGCGTGGATGCCCGTCGAGTGGCCCAAGCCGATGAAGCATTGCGCTTCATTGAGAGTCATCCAATGTCGCACGCGGTCGGAGAGACGTTGGACGATCACCGCAGCGTAATCGGCGAACCAATCGGAGCTGTAGGGGTTCAGCCAGCCGCCGCGGCAGAACAACTCATACGGGTAATCCCAGTGAAACAGCGTGATCCACGGCTCGATCTTGGTTGCCAAGAGCTCATCGATCAGCCGGTCGTAGAAATCCAGCCCCTTCTCATTGATCGCGCCCGTCCCGGCAGGGATCACGCGCGGCCAGGAAATCGACAGCCGATACGCCTTGAGACCGATCTGCTTCATCAACGCGACATCTTCTTTGTACCGATGATAGTGGTCATCGGCCACGTCGCCGGTGTGACCGCTCCATACCGCGCCCGGCACTCGGCAAAACATGTCCCACACCGACAGCCCTTTGCCGTCCTCGTGCGCAGCGCCCTCGATCTGGTACGAGGCGGCCGCGGCGCCCCACAGAAAGTCCTTCGGAAACGACATGATCTCCCTCCTGCGAAGTAGTCCATTGCGTGGACCGAACTGGCGGTCCAGGCTGAAGCACGCTGGCGAAGCGACAGCCGTCGCTCTGAACGAGCCAGACCCTGCGAGGGCTGACCTCAGCCCCGGCGCGGCTTCGCCCGCCTGAGCACGGCGGCTTCAAACCCGCGCTCCCCCTTCCATCGTCAACTCCGCCAGCCGATCCAGATGCGTGCGCAACGCCGGAAACAGCCCGCGATACACTTCCTGGTAAAGCTGCGTATACACCGCATGGCGCGCCGGGCAAGGCGACTCCCTGCCCGGCTCCAGCCCGGTCATGTGTGCTGCGGCATCGCGTACGTCGGAAAAAAGGCCTGCACCCGCAGCGGCGAGGATCCCCGCGCCGAGCGCCGACGCCTCGGCAGTTCGGCTGCGCTGCACGGGCTTGCCGGTCACGTCGGCGATCATCTGCCGCCAGAGCGTGCTGCGGCTACCCCCGCCCATCACGACCAGCGCCGTGATCGGCTGCCCGGTCGCCGCCTCGATTCCCTCGATGCAGAGGCGCTGCTCGAAGGCAATCCCTTCCAGAATCGCGCGATAGAGATGCCGCCGGTCATGGCTGCCGCGCCAGCCGACGATGATGCCGCTCGCCAGCGCGTCCCAGTGCGGGCTGAGGACGCTGTTCCAGTACGGGACCAACATCAGACCGCCCGCACCAGGCGGCAGATCGGCGATCGCCGCATCCCACGCATCGAGACCTGCCAGGCCGGTCGCGACCTCTCGGGCCGGATCGCCTTGACCAAACCGCTCCTGAAACCAACTCACCGTATATGTGCCGCCCATCAGCGCGGTTTCCAGGAAGAAAGCGCCGGCAATGCCGCTGTTGGTGGTGCGGAAAGCCCGATCGGCAAGATACGCATCGGCATGCGCGCCGAGGATGACCGACGTGCCCAGGCTGAGGTATGCCGGACCGTAGCCTGTCACGCCCGCCCCTAGCCCGGCGGCCTGCCCATCGCCCAACCCGCTGATCACCGCCAGGCCCGCAGGCATGTCACACTGAGCCGCCGCTTCTGCGGTCACCCGGCCCAACACGGCTCCCGGCGGGACGAGCTCAGGCAGTTGCCCGGCGGAAAGGCCGGCTTCTCGCAACAGGTCAGGCTGCCAGGCATGTGCCTGCATGTCATACAGCCCGGTGGGATCGGCGCTGCCCCAGCTCGTACGAAGACCCCCGGTGAGACGTCGCACCAGGTACGCGTGCGTGTCGGGGTGCCAACGTGCGGCAGCGAAAAGCGCTGGCTCATGGCGCCGCAGCCACAGGATCTTGGCGATGGTCAGGTTGCGAGACAGCCGCTTGCCGGTGAGCCGATGGAAGCGCTCGCAGCCGATAGCGGCTTCGATCTCGGGCAGAATGGACGCAGCGCGATCGTCCATCCAGAGGATGGCGTCGCGCAGCGGCCGGCCATCAACGCCGATCGGAACAAAGGTTTCGCGCTGGTGGGCGATGCTGATCGCGGCGAGGCGACGCACGTCGATCTGAACAGCAATGTCACGCAGCGACCCAGTCAGCGCTATCCACCAGTCTTCGGCGGACTGCTCGTGCCAGCCTGGCCGGGGTTGCGAGACGTCGTGCTGGCGTCGCGCACTTGCCACCGCGACGCCGTCGGTGGTCCACGCGATCGCCTTGGTTGCGGTCGTGCTGCAATCGACTCCGATGACCAGATCGCGCCGCATCATGGTCCGCCGTTCGTCGTGTGCCCACCGGCCCTACAGGCCAGGCGGCCCAAAGCCCTGAGCCAGGTCATCCACCACCAACACCCAATCCGGCCCGTCCAACGGCGGAATGAAAGCCTGCGAGCCGCCGGCGGAAAACTCGCTGACCTTGCTTGCGACGCCGGTGCGCGGGTTGAACCACCATGCGAGCGCCCTGGCGCCGCGCAACACATCCGTGCGTACGATGATCTCCTGGGGGAGCGGCGTGTAGACCATCAGCCAGCGTCCCTCGACGTCACGGAGTGCGCGCATGTGCTCATGACGGCCGATTGGGGCGCGGCCAAGCACGGCCTGGTCGGGGATGCGCGACAGGAGCGGTCGCGAGAGCAGCAATCGGCGCAAATAGCCGGCCTGGTGCGCGCCGGGACGGTCTAGCGCGGCCTGCCACGATCGGTCGGCCTGGTTGACCAAGTCGCGTTTCGCCGGGTCGTAAAACTGCCAGATGCTGTGATGACCGTAGGTGACACCGCAGGCGCCGGCGAAGACGGACCGATAGAGCTGCTTGCGCACATCGTGGTCACGGTAGTACCCGTTCGCAGGATCCCACTGCGGCCAGGGCTTGACTGGATGATCCTCGTAGTTCGGCTCGCCGTCGAGCACCGGCCTCGCCGGCGCACGAGCGAGGTCGCGCGTCACCCAATCCCAGATCGGGACGTCGGGGCCGCCTCCGTGGCCCGATTGGGTCATGTTCATATCCAACCACGGCTCGTCGTGCAGCCATTCAGACGACGAATGGCCGCCGTTCGGATGATACGTCTTGAGCGGTCGCCCCCCTGCGCCCGCGTCGATGCCGGCCGCCATGGCGCGCCAGATGGGGCGCAGATCGACCTCGTCCGGGCCATGGTTGCCGGCCGGCTTGACGGCTGGCCGGTCGCCGCCGAGGATCCAGAGCAGATTCGCCTGCCCTCGGTAACGTTCGCCCAGCCAACGACCGTAAGCGTACGCGTTCGTCGCGTCGAAGACGTGCGGCCCGACACCCCACATTCCTGCCACCTTGTCACCCCAGGTCGGCAGAAGCCCGATGTAGAGCCCTCGGCCGGCGGCGCTGCGAATCACTGCGTCGATGCGCCTGAAGTACGCCTCGTTCGGCCGCGCCGGATCGTCATCGATAAGCGGCAGCTCGCCGTACGCGTTGGGCGTGTGCAAACCATCGAACTCGGCGAGCGCCACAGCCTGGATCACGGTGAAGCCTTTGCGCCGCCGATTCTCCAGATAGGTTTCGGCTTCGTCCAGCGTGCAGCGATGGAACAGCTCCCAGGCCGTGTCGCCGAGCCAGAAAAAGGGGCGACCGCTGGCGGTGACGAGGCTGCGCCGGTCATCGCTGACGCAGACCGGTTCGATCGGAAAGGACGGAGTCATCATGTCGACAGGCGCTCCCTAGAACAGGCTCTCGAGGGCCGCGATCTGTGCGTCACTCAGGCCGCTGAAGCTGCGCAGCGAAACTGCGCCGGACGTCACCATGGGCCACTCACGGTCGATGCGCTCCTTGAGCCGCGTATCGAGCCGGAACGCAGTCAGCAGCCTGCGCAACGTAGCGGCCGACCGGCTGCCACGTGCGAGGAGCATGTCGCCTTCGGCGGAGACGGTCACCTCGAGCGTGTCTGCCGGCGTAAGCGTCACGGGCGCGAGGCGGACCGACTGTGTCGTCGCATCGTATTCGAAGCTCGTCGCAACAGGCGATCCGTTCACGGCGACTGCGATGCTTGCGGGTCGCGCGATGCCGCGCAGACAAAGCTCATAGGTGCGCTCCGCCGGCGCCAGTCCTGCCTCGCCGGCCACCGGCGCGATCCTGAAGTGCAGCTTGTCGCCGTGCCACTCCTGGACAAACGCCGTGAGCGCGTAGCGCCCGCGCAGGTAGTCGGTCGTATCGCCGTCATCCTCGTACAACTCGAAACGGTTGTCCGCACCGGGGAACACCACCACGCGCAGGAACCCAGGGTTCTCAACCCCGCCCCAACCGGAGTCAGGAGCAAGGGGCACGATCGCGCCGGACTTGGCGAAAACCGGGATGTCCTCCAATCCGCCATAGACGGCGCGCCAGCCGCCGGAGAAGCGCTCCCCGGTCACAAAGTCGAACCAGTCCCCTTCAGGCAGCCAGACCGTCTGCCGGCTCAGCCGCGTTTCTGCGTCGGCAGGCGCAACGAACGGCGCCGCGATCAGCTCGCTCCCGAACCAGTATTGCTGCCCGCACTCATACGCGGCCTCCTGATCGGGATGCGAGTAGTAGAGCGGTGTGACAAGCGGCAGGCCGGTCGTGTGGTTGCGCCAGGCCATAGAATAGAGATAGGGAATAAACCGATGGCGCAGCCGCAGTGCAGCGCTCGCAGCACGCTCGGCAGCCGGGCCGCGTCCCCACGGTCGTCGCTCATGGTATGAGTTCTTGGTGCTGTGCAGGCGCAGGATCGGGCTGAAGACGCCGTACTGCACCCAGCGAGTGTACAGCTCATCGTCCTCGATGCCCCACATGTGGCCGCCGATGTCGTGGCTCCACCAGCCGTAGCCGACGTTGGCCGCGGTCGCGGTGAATGCCGGCTGATGGGCCAGCGCCTCCCAGCCCACAATCGTGTCGCCGCTGAAACCGATCGGATACCGATGGTTGCCCAGCCCGCCCCACCGCGAAAAGATGAACGGCCGTTTCCGCCCGTCCCGGCCCAGGTCGAGGTAATGCAGGTGGTTGAGCCACCAGAGGGGATCGAGGCCGGCCAGCTTCGCCTGCTTGCCCTGCTGCCAATCAAGCCACCAGAAATCGACCCCTTGCGCCTCATAGGGGTGATGCAGCAGCTCGAAGTAGCCTTGCATGAAGAGGGGATCGACGCAGTCAAACGGGAGCGGTTCGTTGGAGGCGGGATCGACGCCCATATGGCGGGCCAGAGCGGCGTACTGCGCCTCGTGCGGATGGACTCCTTCGGCAGGGTGCAGGTTGAGCCCGGTTCGCAGACCCAACGCATGAAGCGCGGCGATGAAGCCGGGCGGATCGGGGAACAGCTCGCGGTTCCAGGTGTAACCGGTCCAGCCCGTACACCGGTTGCCGGTGAGGGTGATGTGCCAGTCCATGTCCACGATGCAGACCGACAACGGCACGCAGTGAGCCTTGAACTCCTGCATCAGGCTCAGCAGCTCCTCCGCGGTGTAGGGCCAATAACGGCTCCACCAGTTGCCGAGGATGTATCGTGGGATCATCGGCGCTGGCCCCGCGACGGCGCTGAAGTCAGACAGGCAGCCGCCGTAGTCGTGCCCATAGCCGAAGAAGTAAACGTCGAGATTGCCTGGATGATCGCGCGCGACCAACCAGCTCGCTTCATCGAAAACTAGCGATGCCGAATCATCCACCACGGCCCAGCCTGCGCGGCCCATCAGTCCCGGCTCCAGCGGCACCTCACCTGCGGCGCGATCCAGCGTGCGATAGGTTCCAAGCAGGTTGCCGCCGCGACGCGGATTGTCTCCAAAGCGCCAGGTCGCCCCGGTCGCCTTGACGACCACGCTGAGGTTCGTGGGGGTGAAGCCCTGATCCGTCGGCCGGAATGAGAGGCGCAGATGCGCCGTTTCGATCTCAATCTGGCGCCGTGCGCTCAAGCACGAACGCCCATCTGTCATCGAACCCGGCATCACCGTCTCGCCGTCGCGCCGGACATCAAAGGAGGGCGGTGTCTGGCGGCGATACCAAAAGGCCTGGCTGGCACGATCCTCGAACTGCTCCGTCGGGCTGTACTCCATGCGGATCAGTCGAGAGGTCAGCACCGTAAAGCGAACGCCTGGTCCGTACACGACGGCTGCAGGATCAGCAAGCGGAGCGAATGAGACGCGAAGATGAGAAGGAATCATGGGACCACCGTCGTTGGATTGCCGGGGGCGGGAAGTGAGAGGTCATCAGGCCGTGCGGTGGCTGACGTCTGGTTCCCGCCTTGCCTTGAGCCGGCCTAGCGCGCGGCCCGGATCCACGCAATCACCTGGCCGACCTTGGCCGCCAGGCCATCGTAATCGCGGGCCTTGAGCAGCGACGAGGTGATCAGCTTGGAGCCCATGCCTACGGCGGCCGCGCCAGCCTTGATCCAGGCGTTGACGCTTTCCTCGGTCGCGTCGACGCCGCCGGTGGGCAGCAGCCGGGTCCAGGGACAGGGCGCCATCACGGCGCTGATGAACTCCGGACCGCCCACGTTGCCCGGAAAGACCTTGCAGATCTCCACGCCCAGCTCCTCGGCCGTGGCAATTTCAGTCGGGGTCAGACAGCCAGGAAGATAGGGAATCTTGCGCCGGTTGCAGAGCCGCGCAACTTCCGGATTGAGGCTGGGGCTGACGATGAAATTCGCGCCGCTGGCGATGAAGAGCGCGGCGGTCGGTGCATCGGGCACCGAACCGACACCGAGGATCACGTCCGATTTGGCCGTGCGCCGCACCAACTCGGTGAAGACCGGATAGGCCAGCTCGCCGCGATGGGTGAATTCCACGAGCCGCGCACCGCCGCGCATGCATGCCGCAACGACATCCGCAGCCACATCGACCTCGGCATGATAGAACAGCGGCAACAGACCGATATCGAGTAGCGAGTTGAGGACGTCCAGCCGGGAATACCGCGCCATGAAGCTCCTCCTTGAGGATTCATCAGGCCTTGCGCCTGAAG
>CAYRFV010000156.1:0-12924 GCA_964423545.1 uncultured Anaerolineales bacterium
GCCATCTGGCCAATTGCCTGATTCACTGTGTGGCCGATGCGTTGCGGCACGCCCATGTATTACAGAAGGTCAGGAGGTTCCAGCATGACAGGCAGCCACTATCCTGATGCAGCGGTTGTCTCGGAGCAGCGCCAGGACAGGCTGCGGGCCGCTGAGACCAAGCTGGTGCTCCAACAGAGCGCGGGCAGCAGAAGGATTGCAGACAGAAGCGAGACGTTCATCCGTGAACGTCTCGCTTCTGCGTCAAGCCACGGAAGAACCGCAACCCCACCCAGCGGACACCGACTTACGACTTGCCGTCCGCATCCACCTTGAATCGCGGCCTGTCGCAACCCGGAAGGAATTGGGTGCGTAGTATCCTATGGTCGAGATGCGACGACATCTGGGGGCAGGAGGCAAGGATGTTTGGGAGCCAGCTTCGCAAGTCAAGCTCAAGTGGGGCCAGGACGCCGCCCAACGGCCGCTACCGAAACGGCAATGACCACCTGATTGAGCTGCACAACGTGGTCAAAACCTATCGCAGCGCTGCTGGGGACTTCACCGCACTGAGAGGCATCGACCTTGAGGTCGATGGCGGCGAATTCGTGGCCGTGATTGGCAAGTCCGGCAGTGGCAAATCCACCCTGGTCAATATGATAACAGGCATCGATCGACCCTCGGCAGGCGAAATCTTGATCGGTGACACCGCCATTCAGACGCTGAAAGAGGGAAAGCTGGCAGAGTGGCGGGGGCGCAACATTGGCGTAATCTTCCAATTCTTCCAATTGCTGCCCACGCTCACGGCTGCCGAGAACATCATGCTCCCGATGGACTTCTGTCGCGTGTACACGCCTCGTGAGCGCCGAGAGCGTGCGATGCACCTGCTGCAGTTGGTCGGCGTGGCCGAGCAGGCGGACAAGCTGCCTTCGACCCTCTCCGGTGGACAACAGCAGCGCGTGGCGATCGCGCGCGCCATGGCGAACGACCCGCCTATCCTGGCGGCCGACGAGCCCACCGGTAACCTCGACTCGAAGACGGCGGAGTCGGTGTTCGGCTTGTTCGAGACGCTGGTGGCGCAGGGGAAGACGATTCTGATGGTCACGCACGATCGCGACCTGGCGCGGCGGGCCACCCGCACCGTCATCCTCTCCGATGGCGCGGTGATCGAAGAGTACCTGGCGCAGACCTTCCCTGCGCTGACCGAGGCTCAACTGATCGAGGCCACGCGCAGCCTGGAACCGGTGAAGTACGCGCCCGGCGCCGTAATCCTCAAACAAGGTGCGCCGCCAGACAGATTCTACATCATCACGCGCGGCCGGGTGGAGGTGGTTCTGCCGGAGGCCGATGGTCAGGAGATCGTCGCGACCACCATGATCAAGGGGCAGTATTTCGGCGAGGTTGAGCTGCGCCGCGGCGGTCAGAACATCGCTACCATACGCGCCGACCCGGTGCTGGGAGTCGAAGTGGCTGCTTTCGAACGAGAGGAGTTCGAGCGCTTGATCGCCGCATCGGCCGCGGTGCAGGACGCCATCGAACGCACCGTCGTGGAGCGTATTGCAGAGAACACGGCGGCTCGGAACGGGAAGGGCAACGGCCATGCTTAGTCCACGCTGGCGCAAAGTGCTGCGGGATCTGTGGGGGAACAAACTGCGCACCGCTCTCGTGGTGCTGTCCATTGCGGTGGGCATCTTCGCAGTCGGCATGATCTCCGGCTCGCAAGAGGCGACGATGGCCGCGCTCGACGCCGGCTGGAACGCGACCAGCCCGGCCAGCCTGACGGTCTTCACCGATCTGTTCGACGAGGAGCTTCTGTACAGCGTGCGCCACATGCCTGGGGTGAAGGAGGCGGATGGCCGGCGTTCCTTCCCAGTCCGGTTCAAGAACCCGGCGCAGCTCAGAGCTGCAGGCGACGCGTCCCTCGTGAGCGAAGCACGGGCAGAAAGCACCCTGGATCCGGAAAAATGGCGCAATCTCAACCTGGTCGCCTATCCCGACTATGAGTCGATCCGGGTCGGGAAGATCTGGCCACAGAGCGGCGCCTTCCCACCGCCCAAACACCAGCTCCTGGTCGAGCGCGCCTCGATGGTCTGGATGGGCGTGCAGGTCGGCGACGTCATCCTGGTGGAAGCCCCGAACGGGCGCCAACGCAAGCTGCGCGTGGCCGGAATCGTACACGACGCGGGTCAGATGCAGGCATCGTGGTCCAGTCAGGGCACTGCCTACATCAGTCGCGACACCCTGGACTGGTTCGGCGTCTCGCGGGATTTCGACCAGCTTCATGTGGTGGCGGCGACCGAGCAACCGACCCGCAGCCAACTAACCCAATTGGCCCAACAGGTGCGCAGCAAAGTGGAGAAGAGCGGCCGGACGATCTACTACACTTACATCCCGACGCCGGGAAAACATCCGGCCGGCGAAGCGGTTGAGCCGATCCTGATGGTGCTCGGCATCCTGGGCATCCTGGCGCTGGTGCTAAGCGGCTTTCTCGTCGTCAACACCATGCAGGCGCTGCTCACCCAACAGGTGCGCCAGATGGGGATCATGAAGGCAATCGGTGCGCGCAGCAACCAGATCGTGGGGATCTACCTGGGCATGGTGACCGCGTTCGGCGTGCTCGCGCTCCTGGTCGCGGTGCCTCTCGGCGCGCTCGGGGCGCGCGGCTTCACGCAGTACATGGGCAGTCTGCTCAATTTCGACCTGACCGGTTTGAGCATTCCACCGCGGGTGCTGGCTACTGAGATCGCGATCGGCCTGGCCGTGCCCGTGTTGGCGGCCCTCTACCCGATCATCACCGCGGCGCGCATCACACCGCGCGAAGCGATGAGCGACTACGGACTGGCGAGCCCCGCCCGCTCGTCCGCCTCTGCAAGAAGCAGCTCACGCCCTGGGATGCGCTTCCGACTGCCTTTCTCGCGCCCGACCCTGCTCTCGCTGCGCAACACGTTCCGGCGCAAGGGCCGCCTCGCACTCACCCTGGCGACGCTGATCCTCGGAGGCGCGATCTTCATCGCCGTCTTCAGCGTGCGCGAGTCGGTGTTCAAGACGCTGGACAGCATGTACGACTATGTCGACTACGACGCCATCGTCACGTTTCGCCGCGAGTATCGGGCGGATCAGATCGAGCGCGAGGCGCTGCAGACCCCCGGCATTGTGGCCGCCGAAGGCTGGCGCTTCGACAGCGCACGCCGCATGCGGCCGGATGGCACGGAAAGCGATCCGGTGTTCATGCGTGCGCCGCAACCCAACAGCGCCCTGATCCGGCCGCGCATTGCGGAAGGTCGCTGGTTGCTGCCCGACGATCAGAATGCGGTCGTCATCAACACGATGTTCCTGAAGGACGAGCCCGATCTGCGCGTGGGCAGCGCATTGAAGCTCAAGATCGGCGGCAAAGAGACCGATTGGCAGGTTGTCGGCATCGCATCGGGCACACCGCCCGCGCCGATGTTACACGTCAACTATCCATACATGGCGCGGCTCATGGGCGCGGTCGATCAGGCTGGCGTGGCAATCGCAGTAACAAGGCAGCGCGATCCAGCCTCGCAGGCTGCAGCCGCAAAAGCGCTGGAGGAGCATCTTGAGTCGGTGGGCATGGAGGTCAACTATCGCCAGACCAGCAGCGAAGAACGCACCCAGATCATCGCGCGTTTCGAGGTGTTGATCGTCTTCCTGCTCATCATGGCAGTGCTGCTGGCCGTGGTCGGCGCCATCGGCCTGACCGGCACCATGAGCCTGAACGTCCTGGAGCGGACACGCGAGATCGGCGTCATGCGCGCCATCGGCGCTTCCGATCGCAGCGTATTCCAGATCGTCGTGGTGGAGGGACTGCTGATCGGCGTCATCAGTTGGTTCTTCGGCGCGGCCCTGGCGTATCCGTTGGGCAAGCTGCTCAGCGATGCGATCGGCAACATCACGATGAAGACCGCCCTGGATTACGCCTTCTCGGTGAACGGGATGACTGCATGGCTCATCATCGCCAGCGTACTGGCTGTGATCGCCAGCCTCTTGCCCGCACGGAACGCTTCACGGGTCAGCGTGCGGGATGTGCTGGCGTATGAATGAGATCGAATGCAGGGCGCGAGGCAGGGCGCAACCAGGGGCCTTCTCGCTGCGTAATAGTTTACAAGCGAACGTTCGGGAGGGATAGCATGAATCGAAAGCTCATGGCCATCGTGGCGGTTGCGGTGCTGGTCGGTGCGGTCGCATGGCTCAGTGGCTGCGGGGCGCAAAGTGGCGCGCCGTCCGACGGCAAAGCGGCGATGCCGACAACGCCGGCTGTGGAGGCAGACAGCCGGGTCGTGGCCGAAGCCAAGGTCGTTCCTGCCCGGAGCGCCAGGCTGAGCCTCCCGACGGGTGGGGTCGTGGCCGAGGTGCTGGTCACAGAAGGCCAGAACGTGACGGCCGGTCAGACGCTCGTCAGGCTCGATTCGAGCCGGCAGGCGGCTGCGGTGGCGCAGGCCGAAGCACAACTGCAGCGCGCCCAGGCCGGACTGGCGGAGCTGAAGGCGGGCGCTCGCGCCGAGGAGCAGCGGTCGGCTCAAGCAGCGCTCGAGGCCGCACAGGCGCGGCTGAAGCGCGTGAAGGATGGCTCGCAGCCGGCCGAGATTGCGACCGCGAAGGCGTCGTTGGCCGAGGCCCAGGCCGCGCTCCAGAGGACGCTCGAAGGAACCGATGAGCAACAGATCATTGCGGCCCAGGCGGAGTTCCTGAATGCGGCCGCGGCCGTCAGGCAGGCCCAGGCCGCATACGACCAGGTCAAAGGGGATCCGCACATCGGTCTGCGGCCAGAGGCGCTCCAGTTGGAGCAGGCGACCAACCAGTACAATGCGGTCCAGGCGCGGCTGACCCAACTGAAGAAAGGAGCGAGTGCGGCCGATATCGCGGGGGCGAGAGCCCGGGTCCAACGGGCGCAGGCGCAGCTCGATCTGCTGGGCGCAGTCAACCCGTCCGATGTTGCGGCAGCAGAAGCCGAGGTGCGTCGGGCCCAGGCGCAGGTTGATCTGCTGGCAGCCGGGGCCAAACCCGAAACGATCGCGGGGGCCGAAGCAGATATCGCGTCCGCCAAGGCGGCGGTGGCGCAGGCCAAGGTCGCGCTGGCTGAGACGGAGTTGAAGGCGCCCTTCGCCGGCACGGTCGCGGCCCTCGACGCGCGCGGCGGCGAGCAGGTGGGGCCGGGCAGTCCGATTATCCGCCTGGCCGACCTGACGTCTTGGCAGATCGAAACGGACGACCTGACGGAATTGAGCGTCGTGCGCGTCGCTGACGGCGCGCCGGCGAGCATCACGTTCGACGCGATCCCGGGCCTCAAGATCACCGGAAAAGTGAGCCGGGTGAAGCCGTTGGGCGAGAACAAGCAAGGCGACATGACCTACATGGTAGTTATCGCGCCGGATCAGATCGATCCTCGCCTCCGCTGGAACATGACGGCAGCGGTGGCGATCGAGCCGAGATAGGTCGCCTCGCCGGCGCCATCCACGCTGCCCCAGGGCGTGCCAGGCATGCCGCGCGATCGCTGGTCGCCGGCGCCTGGCGCCCTCTGTTTCCGCGACTCATCCATCCTCCTTACGGACACACCGCTGATGACCGGCATCGATGCAACACCTCTCCGTCAGGCGTTGACAATCCCCTCGTTAGGTGATAGCATTTTCGTGTGGCGCCTTGCCCGCCAGCCATCCTACTGACCTGTAGATAGGTGAAGATGACCGTTTCTGGCGTGGTTTTCGACATCCAACGTTTCTCGGTCCATGATGGTCCGGGCATCCGCACAACCGTCTTTCTCAAGGGCTGCTCGCTGCACTGCTTCTGGTGCCACAATCCCGAAGGGTTGCATAGGACCCCGGAGGTGCAATTCCTCCCCAGCCGCTGCCTGAGTTGTGGAGCGTGCGTCGCGGCCTGCGAACACGAGGGCCAACACCTCGACGAAACCGGACGCCGTTTCGAGCGCGAGAAGTGCGTGGCGTGCGGCGCGTGCGTCGAGGCGTGTGTGACCGAGGCGCTGACCCTGGCCGGTAAGCTCATGAGCGCCGAAGCGGTTGTGGCCGAGGTGATGCGAGACCGCGTGTTCTATGAGACGTCCGGCGGCGGCGTCACCCTGTCGGGGGGTGAGCCAGCGCTCCAACCCGACTTTGCGCGCGAGATCCTGGCTCAAAGCAAGGCGCAGGGGCTCCACACGGCCATCGAGACGTGCGGCAACGTCCCGTGGGCCAGCCTCGATGCGCTCCTGCCGTTCACCGACCTGGTGATGATGGACCTGAAGCACGTCGATTCGGAAAAGCACCGGGCTGCAACCGGCGCCGGTAGCGAGCGCATCCTGGCGAACGCGCGCCGGCTTGCGCGAACGCGGCGGCCCCTGGTGTTTCGCACTCCGGTCGTGCCGGGCGTGAACGATACGGTGGCTGAGATCGAGGCGATTGCGGCGTTCGTGGCCGAGCAGGTCTCGCTGCGGGCGGTCTCCAGCAACGGCAGTGGTCCGGCTGAGATCTCGTGGGAGCTGCTGCCCTTTCATCGCCTGGCTGCGGACAAGTATCGCAGCCTGGGACTGGAATACCGCGCCCGTGACTTGAACCCACCGCCCAGGGACCAGATGGCGGCGCTCGCCGAAGCCGCCAAAGCATCCGGCGCAGCCGTCCGCGCCAGCTAGCGCAACGAACACGGCGGAAACGCGACGGACAGCGGGAAGCTTGCTTCGCGCCTTCCCGTTGCCTTTCGACTCCGGAACGAGGGAGACTCCATGCCGACGCCCGACCTACAATCCAGCACTTTCACCCTGGAATCTCGGTACGACGCTCTGCGTGCAACCAAGATGGCGCACACCGCCGAGAAGTGGCAGGTGGTCGGCGCGATGAACCACGATGACTGGGGCCTGATCTTGCCGCCGCCCGACTTCAGAGAGGTCGTACAGGCGATGAGCGGGTCCGGCGTGCTGATCAACGATGTGCGGCTGAAGGATGTGCCCATCGCACATAACCATCCGAACGGCGGCTTCTACGGACCGGTCGCAGTGGGACGCAGCTTCCGCGCGCTCTTGGACCGTCATCCGGTGACCATCGATCCGGTCTCTTCTCTGGCCGGCGCAACGATGGTCAACTTCATGTCGTATCGAAAGCAGCACTGGAATCCGGACTTCGACTACTCACACCTGCACGCCGAGCAGCGCAAATACCAGATCAACAGCGGCATCGGCGGCACCCAGCATTTTTGCCCCGATCTTGCCATCGGTCTCGAGCTCGGCTTCGGCGGCCTGCTGAAGAAGATCGCCTACTATCGTGAGATCAACCCGGTGGAGCATGGCGCTTTCTATGCCGGGCTGTCCGAGGTGGTTCTCGGCGCCCAGGACTGGATTCGACGCCATGCCGAAGCGGCGCGCCAGATCGCGGAGGCCGAACCCCGACCGGAGGTGCGCCAAAACCTGGTCGAAATCGCTGAGATGAACGCGCGGCTGGTGACCGAGCCGCCGGGGACCTTCAGGGAGGCATGCCAATGGCTGCTATGGTACCTGGTGCTCGCGCGCATGTTTGACGGCAGCGGCGCGACCGGACGGCTCGATCTGCTTCTCTTGCCCTATTATGAGCACGACAGAGGTGCGGGCATTCTGACCGACGACGAGGCGACGTTTCACATCGCGTGCCTGCTGTTGCGGGACACCGGCTACATTCAGCTGGGTGGCCCCGACGCCGCGGGCAACGACGTGACGAACCCGCTCTCCTATCTGATCCTGGAGGCCTCGCACCGCCTGAAGATACCTGCGAACATCGGTGTGTGCGTCGGCGATCGCACCGATCCGGGGCTCCTCGAACGCGGCGTCGAGATCATGTTCGAGGATCGATTGGGCAACCCTAAGTTCCTTGGGGTCGACCGCACGGTCGAAGGCTTCGCGAGAAACGGCTATCCACTCGAGCTCTCGCGACAGCGCGCCTACTCGGGGTGCCACTGGCTGGCGCTACCGGGCACGGAGTACACCCTGAACGACATCGTCAAGATCAATCTGGCGGCCGTGTTCCAGGTGGCGCTGAGCGAAATGCTGGCGGGCTCGGACCGCCCGGGCGCCGACGAGCTCTGGCGACGTTTCGCCGCCCACTTGCGCCGCGCGGTCGAGGTGACTGCCGAGGGCATCGACTTCCATCTGCGCCACATGGGGGACGTCTTCCCCGAGCTGGTGCTCGATCTGCTCTGCTATGGCCCGATCGAGCGCGGGCTGGATGCCGCGTCCGGTGGGGTCGACTACTACAACCTATGCGTGGACGCCTCCGCCCTGGCGACCGTGGCCGACTCTTTCGCCGCATGCGAGCACTGGATCGAGCGCGAAGCGCGCCTGACATGGTCGCAACTGAAGGGCTGTCTGGAGAGCGACTGGGCCGGCGAAGAAGGGGAGCGGGTGCGTCTCCTGATGAAGCGGGCGCCGCGCTACGGTCACGGCGGAACCCTCGCCGACGACTATGCCGTACGCATCGCTCGCCTCTTCACCGAGCTTATCAAGGAGCGGCCAACCCCTGACGGTCACAACCTGATTCCAGGCCTCTTCTCGTGGGCCAGCATGATCGCCATGGGCAAGGAAATCGCTGCGACCCCCAACGGCCGCCATGCGGGTGCGCCGATCTCACACGGGCCCAACCCCGATCCTGGCTTCCGCAAGGACGGCGCGCCCACTGCGCTGGCGGTGGCAGTGGCGGCGGTGCAGCCCGGCTACGGCAACACCGGACCGCTGCAACTGGATATGGATCCCGGGCTGGGTCGCGACGCGGCGGGGATCGAGAAAGTGGCCGCGCTGATCCGGGCGCACTTCGCGCTCGGCGGCACCCAGATCAATCTGAACGTCATGGACAAGGAGACGATCCTGGAAGCCCACAAGGATCCGACCAAGCACCCGGACCTCGTGGTGCGGGTGACCGGCTTCAGCGCCTACTTCGCCAGCCTCTCGCCTGAATTCCGACAGATCGTGGTGGACCGGATCGTCAGCGAAAGTTAGCTTCCGTCCCGTAGATCACGGTTTCGCGCCGCTGTGCGGTGTATGATATGATCCTTTCTCAGCCACCTAAGTCGCACCGCACAGAGGCGTCATGTCACAAACCACCGGACTGACCCCACATGAGGTCGAAGAGCGCCGCAAGCGCGGCCTCGGCAATTCCGTCAAGCTCGCCACGAGTCGCACCTACCGCGATATCCTTGTCGAGAATGTCTTCAGCCCCGTCAATGTCGTGCTCTATGTGATCGGCCTGGGGATGATCCTCGTGGGCGACTACCGGAGCGCGCTGTTCACCGTCGGACTGGTCGCATTCAACGCGACGATCGGCGTCGTTCAGGAAGTGCGCGCCAAGCGCCAGCTCGATCGCATTGCTCTGCTGGCGCGCGCCACCGTGAACGTGGTGCGCGAGGGGCGAGAGCAAGCGGTCGATCCGTCCGAGCTCGTGCAGGGCGACCTCTTATCGATCCAGGCGGGGGACCAGATTCCCGTTGACGGCGTGTTGGTCAGCGGCGGCCGGATCGAGGTGGATGAATCGCAGTTGACCGGCGAGTCGGATCTGATCCAGAAGGGACAGGGCGCAGCGCTGCTCTCCGGCAGCTTCTGCGTGACCGGCGCGGGCCTGCTCGAGGCGACGCAGGTCGGAGAAACCAGCTTCGCGAATCAGCTGACCACGAACGCCCGCAAGTTCCAGACCATTCGCACCCCTCTGCAGCGGGAGATCAACCGGCTGCTGCGAGTGCTGATGCTGATCGTCGGCTTTCTGATGTTGGTGATGGTGCTGGACCTGCTGGTCTTCTCCATGCGCTTCGGCGTGTTCCTCAATATATCGGCGGTCATCACGGGCATGGTGTCGGCCGGGCTCTTGACGATCATCATCCTGAACTACTCCTGGGGCGCCATCCGCATCGGCCAGCGCGGCGGCCTGGTGCAGCAGATCAACGCCGTCGAGTCCCTCAGCAACGTCACCGTGCTGTGCACGGACAAGACCGGCACATTGACTGCGAACAAGCTGAAGTACCATGATGTCCACCCAACCGGCATCGACAAGGCCGAGCTGGAGCGCACCCTGGCCGATTTTGCAGCCAGCGCCGCCACGACCAACAAGACCAGCCAGGCGATCCTTGACGGCTTGGCCGGCGCCAAAAGGAGGACGATCGACGAGGTGCCGTTTGCGTCGGCGCGCAAGTGGTCGGCATTGGCGCTGGACGATGCCGGAGACGAGGGAGAGGCCGGCCACCGGCCCCCCATGCACGGCGTCTTCGTCCTGGGCGCCCCAGAGATGCTGCAGGAGCACCTGCGGATTCCAGAGGAGGCGGACGAACAGCTCCGGGCATGGACAGATCAGGGCCTGCGGGTGCTGGTGTTCGCCGGCAATCGACATGAACGCACACTGCGCGACGCCGCCGGCGAGCCTGCGCTGCCGCCGCTCACCTTGCTCGGACTCGTCAGCCTGAGCGACGAGCTGCGGCCCCACCTGAAGGAGACATTGGCTTCTTTCACAGCGCACGGCGTGAGGCTCAAGATCATTTCCGGCGACAGTCCGCAGACCGTCGCAGCGCTGGCGCGCCAGGCCGGCCTCGGCGGCGAACTGAAACTGGTGTCAGGCCCCGAGCTGAGCCGGATGAGTGCACCGGAGTTCGAGGCCGCTGCAGCCGCGACCACCATCTTCGGCCGCATCACACCCCAGCAGAAGGAAGCGCTGGTCGATGCGCTGCGACGCCAGGGCGAGTACGTGGCTATGATCGGCGACGGTGTCAACGATGTGCTGTCGGTCAAGAAGGCCAACATGGGGATCGCCATGGAAAGCGGCAGTTCGGCGACGCGTGCGGTGGCGAACATGGTGCTGCTCGGCGATTCGTTCGAGGCGCTACCCTACGCGTTCACCGAGGGCCAGCGCGTCATCAACAGCATCCAGAGCATACTGAAGCTCTACATGGTGACCATCTTCTCCCTGGCGCTCCTGGTCATCGCCACTGCGGCACTCCAGATCGGCTTCCCATACTCGGCGAGCCACAATACGCTTCTGTCGTTCTTTGCACGCGGGGTCCCCCCGGTGGCCCTGGCGCTATGGGCGCGTCCGGGCAGTTCGAAGGTGGGGGTCTACCCTGGCATTCTCCACTTCACGCTCCCTGCCGCCGGCCTGATCTTTCTGTTCGGCCTGACAGTGTACCTGGGCAGCTTCTTCGTCATCGAACGGGGTCTCAGCGAGGTCCAGGTTACCGAGGCGATGATCGCCAACCTGGAGCGCTATGTGGGCGTCACCTATGATGTCTCGACACCGGAGGCGTTCAAGGCCTCCGCCACATTGCTCTCAGCGCAGACCGCACTGACCGGCTTCACCATTCTGACTGGCGTGCTCCTGATGGTGTTTGCGGCGCCCCCCATCCGCTGGTTCGCTGGAGGGGCCGACTACAGCGGCGATTGGCGCCCTACGATCCTGGCGGGGGCGCTGATCCTGGCATACGCCGGCATCTTCGTTATCGAACCTCTGCAGCGGTTCTTCCAGTTGATCCCCTTGCCGGCCACTATCTACCTGGCGATCACCGGGCTGACCGTGCTTTGGGTGTTCGTGCAGCGGCAGGTCTGGCGAGGCGCATGGCTGGAACGCTTTCTGGACCTGGAGGACTAGGGGCGCAGGGCAGCCACGGCTCCGGGCGAACCGTAACCGGAAGCACACACGCCGGGCCCAGCGCGTGTTATGATGCCTGATCATGAGCGAAGAAAGGAAAAGAGCATGAGTGACAGATTGCCCACCGGGGCTGAGGCCATCACCTGGAACCTGTCGGACCTGTATGCCGCGATCGATGATCCGGCCATCGATCGCGACCTCGACCGATCGGATGCCGAAGCCGATGCGCTCGGCGCAACCTATCGCGGCCGCGTCGTCGGGCTCAGTGCGGCGGAGCTGGCCACGATGCTGGGGGCGTATGAGACGCTTCTCGAACGGGCGCACAAGGTCGGAAACTTCGCTCATCTCGCCTGGTCGGCGGACACCAGCGCGCCGGCCTCCGGCGCGCTGCTCCAGAAAGCCACCGAGCGTGGCTCCCGGCTGAGCCAGAAGCTCGTGTTCATGGAACTGGAGCTGGCGGCCGCGCCGGACGAAGTCGCCGCCGTGTGGTTGGCTGACCCGGCATTGTCGCGCTATCGCCACTGGCTCGAACTCGTGCGCCGCTACCGACCACACCTGCTCACCGAACCGGAAGAGAAGATTCTGGCAGAGAAAGCGGTCACCGGCCGGAGCGCCTGGGTGCGCTTCTTCGATGAGGTGCACAGCGCTGCACGCTATACCTTCGACGGTCAAGAGATGACCCGCGATCAGGTGCTCACGCGCCTCTACTCGCCCGATCGCGAGGTGCGCCGTCGCGCGCAGGAGCTCGTGACCGATGGGCTGAAGGAGATGAGCCGCACCACCACCTTCATCATGAACAACATCCTGGCGGACAAGGCGTCGGATGACCGGCTGCGCAGCTATCGGACCTGGATCAGTGCACGCAACATGAGCAACGAAGTCGATGACGCCACGGTGGATGCGCTGGTCGCGGCGGTGACTTCGCGCTACGACATTGTAGCGCGCTACTACAGGATCAAGCGGCGGTTGCTCGGCGTGCAGGAGCTCTACGACTATGACCGCTACGCCCCTCTGCCTGCCGCCGACAAGCACTATGCCTGGGAGGAAGCGCGCACGATCGTGCTGAGCGCCTATGCACGCTTCGATGCGCGCCTGGCGGACACTGCCGCACTCTTCTTCGACCGCCGCTGGATCGACGCTGCGATTCGACCCGGCAAGCGCGGCGGCGCATTCAGCGCGGCCACCGTGCCGTCGGTGCATCCGTACATTCTGATGAATTATGAGGCGAAGCCGCGCGACGTGATGACCCTGGCGCACGAGCTGGGTCATGGGGTCCATCAGAAGCTTTCCGGCGTACAGGGACTGCTCCAGGCCGATACGCCGCTCACCACGGCCGAGACCGCCTCGGTCTTCGGAG
>CAYRFV010000157.1:0-5192 GCA_964423545.1 uncultured Anaerolineales bacterium
GTCGACATCGTTCTGGCCGCCCATCAGCTCGACCTGCCGTTTGGAGATGGTGAGCCCCAAACCTGTGCCGCCGAATCTTCGCGTTGTGGAGCTTTCCGCCTGGGTGAACGGCTCGAAGATGTGGCGTCGCACTGCAGCCGACATGCCGATTCCGGTGTCGCTGACCACGAAGCGCAGCGTGATTGCATCCTCGGTCGCCTCTGCAACGGCCACCTGCACTTCGATGCGTCCTCGCTCTGTGAACTTCACAGCATTGCTGACCAGGTTGACCAAAATCTGGCGCAGTCGATCGGGATCCCCAGCGACCTGCGCTGGAACGTCGGGCGCGATGACAGCGACAAGCTCTACGCGTTTCACTTGCGCCCGTGCTGCGAACATCGCAATCGTCTGTTCGATGATAGTTGCCGGCTCGAAATCGATCTTTTCGATAACCAGCTTACCGGCCTCCACCTTGGAGAGATCCAGGATCTCGTCAAGGATCGCCAGCAACCCCTCACCGGCGCCCTGCACTACCGTGGCATATTCGTGCTGTTCCGGCGTCAACGCCGTGGCAAGCAGCAGCTCATTCATGCCCAAGATGCTGTTGAGGGGGGTGCGAATCTCATGGCTCATCGTCGCCAGGAAGTCCGATTTGGCGCGCGACGCGGCCAGGGCGTCATCGCGCGCCTGCGCCAGGCTGTTTTCCAGACGCTTCTGCTCGGTCAAATCCGTGAGGAGAACGATCGAGCCAACGATCTTGCCATCACGCAGGCGAGGCGTCTCAGTGATCAGAACAGGAAGGCGCTCGCCATCCGCTTTGCACACTGCCAGCTCCAGCGTGTTGGTCTCGGTAATCCCGGCATCGCGTCGCGCGCGGCCATCGGCCAGCAGGGGAAGGGCTTCCGGACTCACGAATTCCTCGGGAAGTCTGCCGATGACCCGCTCGGGCGGATAACCCGTTATCTCGGATGCGGCCGGGTTGATATACTCGATGCCCCTTGCCCCCGTGACCACGAGGCCTTGCCCCAAGGCATTCATCACTTGTAGAGCAAAATCGCGCTGCCGCTCCAGTTCGGCCTGGGCCAGCCTGCGCTCGGAGATGTCGTTCATGATGCCCGAGACTCCGACCGGCTTCCCATCAGCCGCAGGGATGACCTGGGCCCTCGACTCCACCCAGCGGACGTCCCCGGTACTCGTGACAAGGCGAAGCTCACAACGACAACTCTGCTCGATGCCGTCAAGCAGCCATCTGAACCGCTCTAGACTCCGTGTGTGATCGTCTGGATGGAAGAAGCGCAGGACCGGTTGGCCGACGGTATCGGCCACCGCATAGCCCGTGATGTCGGCCCAGGCGCGATTGACGAAGCGCCAATTGCCGTCCATGTCGATTTGAAAGATGATTTCTGCGCTGTTCTCAATCACCGAGCGATATTGCCGCTCGCTCTCTCTTGCGTCGGCGTAGAGGCGCGCTCGCTCGATGGCGATATTGACGTGCTCGCTGATCGCAACCAGCAGACCCAAGTCGACTTCCGATAGGGTCTGCGCCTCCGTCGCCTCAACGTTCAGCACGCCCGCGATGCGTTCCTGGTCATACAACGGGACACAGATCTCAGACACGACATCGGGCACGACGGCCACATAGTCAGGATCTTTGTGCACATCCAAGACCAGGGCCGGCTCGCCAGTTCGCGCCACACGCCCCACCACTCCGTCGGTGATCGCCACTCTATCCGGGATTTGAGCGTAGCCGCTCTGACTCTGAAGAAACAGCTCACCGTCACACAATAGATAGAGACTGACCAAGCGATAGTTGAAGGCACGAGCAGTGGCCGCCACGATCGTCTGCAGCAGACTGGCCAGATCTATCTCGCGTGCGAGCGCTGTGCGGACCTGGTCCAACAGCCGCAGCTCGCGCGCCTGACGCTGTGCGGCCTCGTAGAGGCGAGCGTTTTCCAGGGCGGCGGCCGCCAGTTGGCTGAAGCGCGCCAGCAGCCTCAGCTCCTCCTGGCCGAAACACCGGCCGGGGGCGCGGAGCGAAACACCGAGGACGCCGACCACCTCCTGCTTCACGATGAGCGGTACGCCAGCCACGGCATATGCGGTTCCCGGCGGCAGTTTCACCGAACGTCCCGACCATTGGCTGTAGTTGTCCACCGCATAGGGCTGGCCCGTTTCCCAGACCAGCCCGGCCAATCCTTCGCCACGGCGCAGGTTCTGACCGCTTGCTGGATGATAGCTGCCCACACGCGCTTTCATCTCCAGCACTTGCTTCCTGGCGTCCACGAGGTACACCCATCCGTAGTCCGCAGACACCAGTTGGATTGCCCTGTGGAGCATGGCATTCAGCAGATCGGGCAAATCAAGCCGGTTGATCAGATCCATGGCCGTGAGATGCAGGGCCAGAAGTGATTGATGCTCGAAGGACTTCACCTCTTCGGCATGAATGGCAGGGGCATGCGCCATGTCCTACTCCTTACCACCCAGAAAAAAGAGCGCTGTGCTGCCGTATTGGCGCCGGTCCAGCAACATCAGATGGGACAGATCGGGCTCGGTCCATTCCTTGGGAAAAACCTGCACAATTGCGCGGCCGCCAGCGCAGAGCAGTGACGACCGCGCATCGATCACCGCCAGTGCTCGCAGCCAGAGCTCACGGTATTGAGGCGGGGCGATGTATATTACGTCGAACGGTGCGAGGTCGGGCCGCGCCAGGAAGTCGAATGCGTCGCCCGGTATCACCAGCGCGCGCGCAGCCAGGTCGGTGGCTGCCAGGTTGCGGTGAAGTGTTCGCAGCGCTGCGCGGTCGCGTTCGCAGAACACCGCTTCGGCCGCGCCTCGGCTAAGTGCTTCGATGCCAACGGCGCCGGTGCCGCCGAACAGATCGAGGAAGCGACGTCCTTCCACCCTCTCCTGCGAGGTGAGAATGCTGAATAACGCCGATTTCACGCGATCGGTGATCGGTCGCGTGGCGTCGCCAGGGACAGACTGCAGGATGCGGCCTTTGGCCGCGCCGGCGATGACGCGCATACCCTTACCTAACGCCGGATGAGCGTGCGGTAGACCGCCTCATCGACGCCGCCAAAGCGATGCTTGTAGTCCTCATCTCCTTGGAGAAAGTCGAACCGCGCACATCCTTGCGCGATCGCTTCCTGGATCAGTCGGGCCAGGAGCACCCATCCCGGGCTGAGCTGCGCGTAGGCCTGTGGATCGTAGCCGGAGTTGTAGACCAACACCTCGTTCATGTACTCAAAGCAGAAGTAACTGGCGATAGCTTCGCCATCGATCTCCAGGAATGAGAGCTGCAGCCAACCGCGCTCGGCACAAGTGGCCGCCAGCGCGTGAAAGAAGCCTTGCATCTGCTCATTCATGAAAGCATCCTTGTCGCGCCTGCTGAGCCGATGGAGTGCGATGAAGGCATTCACGGCATCGCCGAGCCCGTCTGTGCCGCGCACGAAGCGCAGCGCCGCACCGGGAGCCTCACGCTCGACGCGCCGCAGCTTGCGCCGGATTTCGTGGCGCTCTTTCTTGTCCAGGGTCGCCAGGTACGCCTCCCATCCATCATAGCCGGGTTCAGCGGAACCGCGCGGGAGGGCAATCACCGGGCATACGTCTTCCTGCGTCACCTCAGCGGACCAGCCGCGAGCACGCGCAAGTTCAGGCAAACGGCTGTGTGAAAGGGACGGCATCGGCTGGTTGCACAGGTCCAGGGCATCCCATGCGGGCGCTCCAGAGCCATCTAACCACTCCAGAAATGCGGATAGGACCGCTTCTTCCCGGCCCGCCTCAATGATCAGATCGAGGTAATCGGCCACTTCGTAGCAGCCCACCACCCGCAGCGTGCGCCCCGATTCATCATTCGTCAGGTAGAGCGGCGCAATACCAGCCAGGCGTTCGCCGTCGCGAGCCGCCAGCAGATAGAGTGGGCCCCGGTTGGCGCCCAGATAACGCCACCAAGTGGTTTGCCACTCCCACGTCAGAAAGATCGTGTCGAAACGGCTGCGTCGCAGCAGATCATTCCACTCACTGCGCAGCGCCGCAAAACCGGATTCGTCGCGGTAGAGTGTGAACTCCAATCTAGCTACCCCCTTCAAACGATGAAACGACTTCGGAGCATATCCGGTGTTTCACTGTTGTCTGTCGTCATGCTACCGATTGGCCGCTGTCTCACGCGATGAAACCAGCGGAGGCGCTCGGCGCTACGGTTGGGGTGGGGTACGGTTCTTGCTGAAGCCGGGCCAGACGAACCAGATGAACAGGAAACTTATCACACCGATGACGGCCATGCCGAACAGCCATGCCAGCGGCGAATCGGAAACCTGTGCGGCGATTGCGTCCCGCACCCGGACAAGAAGCGGCGTCCGCGGGGTCGGAGACGGAGCTGGCGTCGCCTCAACGAGCGGCCTCAACGTCGGCGGTGGCGGCGGTGACAACTCCAGGGTGACACGCGTCATTGCCGGAACAGGGTTGAGGACTCCAGCGCCGCTAGAACCCGAGAGGTGCGGCGGGACCGTCTGCCACACAGGCACGGTCGGGAACACAGTCACGATCGGCAGCTCGGGCAGCTCAGGCAGGACTACAGGTGTGCCCACAACGATCGGCGGCAGCACCGTAACGGGGCCGGGCGGCGGTCCGCTTGCTCCACAAGCGAGCAACTGCACGCTGTCGAGGAACATGCTGGTCAACCCGCCAATGCCGTCGTTGTAAACATTGAAGTAGATCGCCACCGAACGACCCGCGTACGCCGACAGATTGACGGCGACTTGGCGCCAGGTCTGCTCGTTCGTCTGGGTGCGCCACAACACGGCCAGGACGGAGTTATCCGGCGCCAGCAAAATAGCATCCTGCCGATCAGCGCCCGGATTGGGCTGGGTCCACGTCCATGTCCAGAATTGGAGCGTCGCCGTTGCGCCGGGTGGAATCGACACATACTGCCGCACCGACGAATAGCTGCGCATCTGCTGCGTCTGCGTGCCGAGCTGCAGTGCGGCGGGTGGGTTGAGCGCCGGCGCGCTGACCAGGTGCACCGGCAGGAGATTGTCCGACGGATACCAGCCTGACAGACCATGACTGAAGGCGCCGTTCTTGACCAGGTCGATGCAGTTACTCGGCCAGGGCGTGATCGGTTGAGGCAGCGTGGTGGGCACAACCGGTGGCACTGTCGGCGTCCAGTACCATGGGGTGGGTGTGCCACTGCCGGGAGTGGGCGTCCAGTACCA
>CAYRFV010000157.1:5292-12922 GCA_964423545.1 uncultured Anaerolineales bacterium
TGGGGTGGGCGTGCCACTGCCGGGGGTGGGCGTCCAGTACCATGGGGTGGGCGTGCCACTGCCGGGGGTGGGCGTCCAGTACCATGGGGTGGGCGTGACGTAGTATGGTGTCCAGGTGGACGTCGCGACGACCGGGCCCGGAGTCGGCGTTGACGTCCAAACGGGCAAGCCGGTCGCCGTGCGCGTCGGCGTTGGCGTTGAGGTCCAAACCGGCAAACCAGTCGCCGTGCGCGTCGGCGTCGGCGTTGAGGTCCAGACCGGCAAGCCGGTCGCTGTACGGGTCGCTGTGCGCGTCGGCGGCGTCGTGGTCCCGGTGGGCGTGCTCCCAGAGCAGGCAACCAGGGTGACGTCATCGAGGAACATGCCGGCTGTGCCGCCCAGCCCGTCATTGAAGACGTTGAAATAGATCTGCACCGAACGCCCGCGCCAGCGCGACAGATCGAAGCTCATCTGGTTCCAGATGCGGCTGTCATTCTGAGAGAACCAGGGCTTCTCCAGCACCGTGCCGTCGGGCGCCAACAGCACTAACTCCATGAACTGGCCACGGATCGGCGGCGTCATCATGGCGTTGAACCAGAAGGACAGAGTCACTGTTTCGGCGGTGGGCGGAATCGTTACCGTCTGGCGCGCCGAGGAGTAGCTAAGCTGGCTGGGGCCTTTCACGATGCCCATGGCCAGCGACCGATTGCCACTATGCTTGGTGAAGGTCACGAACTCCGGAATCTGGGGGGCAGTGCCGAGGAGCCAGGCGCTGTCATTCTCGAAGCCGCTGTTCTGGACAAGCTGGAGGCAGACGGGCTCGGCCTGCACAGCCGATGGGCGCAGTAGTGCGGTCACCGTCAGGCAAGCCATGATCATCAGGCACAGGAGCCCGAACACGCGCCACGGTCTCCTCATTACAATCTTTCCTTTCGGGAACAAACAGAGGCCGGAGATTCGTCTGTATATTACTGTATCATTGTACCACGAAGCTATTCGCAAGGCAATTGACCCGCGCCACGTCAAGTGCTATAATCAACTCTACGCATGAACGAACTGCCTGTGCGCCGGTTCGACCTGGCGATTGTCATTGTCAACTATAACACCTGCGCCATGCTGCGTGACTGCTTGCGTTCGCTTTTTGCCAGCGAGCTGTCCGGCCTGACTGCCTCCGTCTGTGTCGTAGACAACACCTCTTCCGATAACAGTGTCGCCATGGTGCGCGCCGAGTTTCCACAGGTGCATTTGATCGCCAATACGGAGAACGTGGGCTACCCGCGCGCCAACAACCAGGGGCTCCGGCACTTCGGATTCCGCGACCTGGACCGCGAAGTGTCCGCGGAGCCTTCGGTCCGGATCGACCCGCTCCTGCCGCGGTTCGCCCTGCTGCTCAACCCCGACACTGTGCTGCCGCGTGCCGCTCTTGCCGAGATGATCGCGTTCATGGATGCCCATCCGCAGGCCGGCGCGGCCGGTCCCAAGCTGGTGCGGCTGGATGGCTCGCTCGATTGGGCCTGCCGCCGGTCGTTCCCGACTCCGGAAACGTCGCTCTATCACCTGACCCGGCTGGATCGGGTCTTTCCACACAGTTCGCGCTTCGCTCGTTACGATCTTCGTTACCTGGACCCCAACCTGGTGGTGCGAGTGGATGCCATCGTCGGTGCGTTCATGTTGGTGCGCAGCGAGGCGATCACGCAGGCGGGGCTGCTGGACGAGAGCTTCTTCATGTACGGGGAAGATCTGGATTGGGCCAAACGCATCACGGAAGCCGGCTGGGAGGTGTGGTACAACCCTGGAGTGACGGTGCTGCACATCAAGGAGGCCGCCAGCCGCCACTCGTACCGGGCCCGCGTTGAGTTCTATCGGGCGCTGACGATCTTCTACGAGAAACACTATCGCGCCACGACCTCGTCTTGGATGGACTGGCTGATCCGCAGCGGCATCACCCTCTTTGGGGGCATCGATCTTCTGGGGCGCCGGCTGCGCGGGCAGGGGCCTGACCGGCAGACGGAGGCCAGCCGATGAGTCGCGATGAGCGCATCGTCGCACCCGCGGCCGAGCGGCGGGATCACCCCGTTTCTCCATCTCATCCGGGGGACGGGATGCCCGGTCCCGGGGACGAGAGTCCGGACGCCGGGATCGGGCATCCCCCGCCCGTCCGACCTGCCGGCGAGTCACGCGGCCGGCGCTCGCGCGTGCTCTTCGTTGCGACGCTGATGCTGACCGACGCCGTGGCAAGCCTGCTGGCGTTCTACGTGGCCTATCTCCTGCGCGCTACGATGTTGGGGCCCAAGATCGGGCCGTTCAGCGACTACACTATCCTTGCCACCCTGCAGCTTGTCAACACCCTGATCGTCTTCTTCGCCTACAAGTTCTACCATCGCCGCCATGCCGCCATCTTGCTGGATGAAATCTACCGCATGTTCGGCGCCATCACGGTCGCGACCCTGTTGACCGTCGCGTTCCTGGGCTTCGTGCTGCGCGGCCTGGAATACCAGCGGCTGATGATCGCGTTCGCATGGGGCGCTGCAATGGTGCTGGTTCCCTTTGGCCGGTGGCTGCACGGCCGCATCCAGCGCTCGCTCCACCGCCGCGGCAAGGGCGCCGACAGGGTGCTCATCGTCGGCGCCGGCGAAGTGGGCCGCATGGTGCTCCAGAAAATCGAGCACACCCCAGGCCTCGGCTACCGGGTGGTTGGCTTCGCCGATGTGAACGGCGGTCCCTCCAGGGTGCTAGGAGTGCCGGTCTTCGGAGGCATCAACGATCTTCCGCAGATCATTGAAGGGAAGGCCATCGATGAGGTGATCATTGCGCTGCCGGAAGCCAGCCACGAAGAGCTCGTGGGCATCGTTTCGCAATGCGAGCGCGAGAAGGTAAGCATCCGCGTATTCCCGGATGTCTTCCAGATCATGGCCTCGGAAGTCACCATCAGCGATCTGGGCGGATTGCCGCTGTTGACGATCCGCGACGTGGCGCTGCGCGGCTGGAAACTGACGCTCAAACGCGGCTTCGACATCGTCTTCAGCTCCCTCTTCCTGCTCTTTGCTTCGCCGGTGATGATGCTGACTGCGCTGGCCGTGAAGCTGGATTCGCCCGGCCCGGTCTTCTTTGCGCAGGAACGCATGGGGCTGGATGCAAAGCCGTTCAAAATGCTCAAGTTTCGTTCGATGCGCACCGATGCCGAAGCAAACGGCCCCGGCTGGACCACCAAGGACGACCCGCGGCGCACGCGCGTCGGCGCATTCATCCGCAAGACCTCACTCGATGAGTTTCCTCAGTTCATCAACGTGCTGATGGGAGACATGAGCGTCGTTGGCCCGCGCGCCGAGCAGCCAACCTATGTCGAGCAGTTTCGACGGAGCATCCCCCGCTACATGGAACGCCATCGTGAGAAGGCAGGAATCACCGGCTGGGCGCAGATCAACGGCCTGCGCGGCGATACTTCGATCTCGGAGCGCACCAAGTACGACTTGTGGTACATCGAGAATTGGTCGTTGTGGCTCGACTTCAAGATCATCCTGCGCACCGCGCTTGGGGCCCTCACGGACAAATCGGCATACTGATCTCCCCGGCGTCGCACTGCTCCTCCCGCACCTATCTCACTTTTTTGACACACGGCCGCCTTCATGCTATCATGGCGCCTGATAGATTAGCACTCTCAATGCGAGAGTGCTAAACGGAGTGGAAGATGCCGGAGATGACCCCGCGGCGGCAGGCCGTCCTGCGTTTGGTGATTCGTTCATACGTTGAAAAAGGCCAGCCAGTCGGTTCGCGGGCGTTTGTGACGGGCTATGGGCTGGAGATCAGCCCGGCCACCATCCGCAACGAGATGGCCGCGCTGGAGGAGATGGGCTACCTCACCCATCCGCATACGTCGGCCGGCCGCGTTCCGACCGAACAGGGCTATCGTTATTTCGTCGAGTATCTGCTGGGCGAAACCGAGCTTCCGTTGCCCGAGCAGTACAAGATCCGACACCAGTTCCATCAGGCGCGGCTGGAGCTGGATCAGTGGGTGCGGTTGGCCGTGGCAGTGCTGGCCCACACCACGCGCAAAGCAGCATTGGCTACACCCCCGCGGGCGCATGCGAGCAAGTTCAAGCACCTGGAGCTCATCAGCCTGCGCGACACATTGGTCTTGTTGGTCCTCGTTGTGCAAGGCGGCACGGTGAAGCAGCAAATGCTTACTCTGGACCAACCCATGGATCAAGAGTCATTGAGCAGGCTCTCCAATCAGCTTAACGAGCAGTGCACGGGGCTGACCGGCAGCCAGATCAGCGCTCGCCTGGCTGCCGCAACCGGTCTGGTGCGGCAGGTTGGCCAATTCATCGGCGACGTGATGGACGGTCTCGTGACACAGTCGCCGGAGGCGGTCTACCGTGATGGCTTGATGCACATCCTGGACGAGCCAGAGTTCGCCGAAGGCGGTCAGGTGCGCCAGATGATGCAGACGTTGGAAGGCCCATCGCTCGTGGATGTGGTCACGACCGCATCCGAGCCGTTGGGGATCGGCGGCGTGCAAGTGTTGATCGGCGGCGAAGGCAGATGGCACGACTTCTCCGATCTTAGCCTGGTGCTCTCGCGCTATGGCGTGGAGGGGGGGGCTAGCGGGCTCCTTGGTGTGGTGGGACCGCTCCGGATGTCCTATGACTACACCATCGGTGCGGTTCGTTACGTCTCGCAGCTCATGAGCGATCTGGTGAGCGACTGGTACGATGTGCGTGGCGCCGAGACGCTGGTTGAAAGCTGATCGCCGGGGCCTCATGCGGACGATGAGATTGTCAGGATCGCCGTTCGCCGGATTCGGGCCGGCAGCGGATACGCTAACGCAACGCAAATGCTTTGCTAATGCGCTGCTCACAGAGTTGCCCCATCCTTAGGTAGCCATGACCTGTTTGTGGGCGCGACCCTGTGATATCAATCGGGTAGGGTGGACGGATGACCATTAGCCAGGAAAACGAATTGATCGGAGAGCCCATTGCGGAGGATCAGCCGGCGCAAGCTGCTGACTCTGAGGTGTTGCTCGCTCAGCTCGCCCAGGCGCAGGCGCAGGCCGCTGAGTATCTCGACAACTGGCGCCGCGCGACCGCCGACCTGAGCAATGCGCGCAAGCGCATGCAGCGTGAGATCGAAGAGTATCGCGCGATGGCGGCGGAGCGCATCATTGAGAAGCTGGTGCCGGTGGCAGACGATATACACCGCGCCTTTGCCAATGTACCAGCCGATCAGGCCGACAACGATTGGGTCAACGGATTTCGCATGATCCAGCGCAAGCTCGATCAACTCTTAGAGAGTGAAGGCGTCACGGTCATCCCGACCGCCGGCCAGAGATTCGATCCGGAGTCGCACTTCGCCGTCAGCCACGAAGAAGCGGAGGGTTTCTCCGAAGGTCAGATCATCGGCGAGGTGGCGCAAGGCTATCGCCTGAACGACAAGGTCCTGCGGCCCAGCATGGTGCGCGTGGCGAAGGAACGGTCATCGTGACGACGCTCGGCCCCTGCGGTGCGCGGCTCTCAGGACATTCAGGCCCCCAGTGTCAATCATAGCGAAGGAGTTTCATCTTATGAGTAAAGTCGTCGGCATCGATCTCGGCACCACCAACTCCGTCGTCGCGGTCATGGAAGGCGGCGAGCCGGTCGTCATCCCAAGCGCGGAAGGCTCGCGCCTGTTCCCGTCCGTTGTCGCCGTCAACTCCAAGAGCGGTGAGCGCATGGTGGGCCAGGTGGCGCGGCGCCAGGCGATCACCAACCCGGACAACACCATCTTTTCGGTCAAACGCCTGATGGGACGGCGTTTCACCGATCCGGAAGTATCCAAAGCGCGCAAGATCCTGCCCTACCGGATCTCCGAGCACAGCAACGGCGACGCATGGGTCGCCATGGGCGGCAAGGACTACTCTCCCCCTGAAATCTCGGCCATGATCTTGCAAAAGATCAAGACCGACGCCGAAGCCTACCTGGGCGAGCCGGTGACGCAGGCCGTGATCACCGTGCCGGCCTATTTCAACGATAGCCAGCGCCAGGCCACCAAAGATGCGGGGCGCATCGCCGGCCTTGATGTCCAACGCATCATCAACGAACCGACCGCCAGCGCGCTCGCCTACGGCCTGGACAAGAAAGTGGATCAGAAGATCGCCGTCTATGACCTGGGCGGCGGCACCTTCGATATCTCAATCCTGGATGTGGGCGAGGGGGTCTTCCAGGTGCTCAGCACCAACGGCGACACCTTCCTGGGCGGCGACGACTTCGACCAGCGAATCATCAACTGGATTTGCGACGAGTACAAGCGAGAGCAAGGAATCGATCTGCGTTCCGATCGGATGGCGCTGCAACGGTTGAAGGAAGCGGCGGAGAAGGCGAAGATCGAGCTCTCGACGGTGATGCAAACCGAGATCAACCTGCCTTTCATCACCGCCGACGCCAGCGGGCCCAAACACCTCCAGATGAACCTGACGCGGTCGAAGCTCGAACAGCTCACCGGCGACCTGATCGAGCGCACCATCGAGCCGTGCAAGCGGGCCCTCGAAGACGCCAAGCTCAAGCCGTCCGAGGTGGCCGAGGTAGTCCTGGTGGGCGGCATGACGCGCATGCCTGCGGTGGTCGATGCGGTGCGCAAGTACTTCGGCCGGGAGCCGCACAAGGGTGTCAATCCGGATGAGGTCGTTGCCATCGGCGCAGCCATCCAGGCGGGTGTGCTGGGCGGCCAAGTCAAGGATATCTTGTTGCTGGATGTCACGCCGTTGACGTTGTCGATCGAGACGCTGGGCGGTGTTGCCACCCCGATGATCGAGCGCAACAGCACCATTCCGACCAAGAAGTCGCAGATCTTCTCCACCGCGTCCGACATGCAGACGGAGGTGGAGATCGTAGTGTCGCAGGGCGAGCGGCCGCTGTCGCGCGATAATAAGCTGCTGGGCAACTTCCGCCTGACCGGCATCCCGCCTGCGCCGCGCGGCGTCCCACAGATCGAGGTTACGTTCGATATCGACGCCGACGGCATCCTGCACGTGGGCGCCAGAGACAAGGCCACCAACCGCGAGCAGAGCATCAAGATCACGGCCTCCAGCGGCCTGGCGAAGGATCAGGTCGAGCAGATGGTGAAGGACGCCGAGCGACACGCCGAAGAAGACCGGAAGCGGAAGGCGGAGATCGAAGCGCGCAACAAGGCCGACAACGGCCATTACCAGGTGCAGAAGTTCCTGCAAGACAACGGTGACAAACTTGCCGACAGCGACAAGAAATCGCTGCAGGATGCCATGGACGCCGTGAAGAGCGCCCTGGACCACAACGCTGACGCAAGCGAGCTGGAACGCCTGACCGACAAGCTGATGGATGAGTGGCAGAAGGTCGGCGCGAAGATGCACCAGCAGTCCGGCCCGCAGACCCCACCCCCCAGCGCCGGCGGCCCGGACGGCGGCCCAGCGGATAGCGGCGAGGATGTGGTGGACGGAGAGTACCGGAAGGTGTAGCGCCGGGTGGCGGCCCGGCATCGCCCCGGGTGGCAGCATGACCAACGCGGCCCTGGAAAGCCGATCGTGCTCGGATCGGACTTCCAGGGTCGCATCTTTCTCGGTGTGGCCGGATCGCAGCCGGGCTAGCGACGCGCCCGCACCGTGCGCGCCATTAATCGGCAGCGCGCGCCACAAGAGCGAATC
>CAYRFV010000158.1:0-12913 GCA_964423545.1 uncultured Anaerolineales bacterium
TCAGGCGCAGACCGAGCAGGATGATGCCGAGTCGCAGGATGCGCTGCAGCGAGAATTTGATGCCCGCTTCGAAGCGCTTACTGAAGCCGATGAACGCACGCACGTGTAGTCCCAGGACGACGGCGATGAAGACTTCGCTGATCGCGCGGCTGATGGGCGGCCACGGAATCAGACCGTGCGTGAAGCGGGCGACGATGGCCACCGCGATCACCAGGTAGAGACCGGGGATCGCGGGCCGGATTTCCCGGCGGATGCGTCCCCATTCGGCAATGATGGCGTTCAAGCGAACAATTCCTTTGATAGACAAAGACCAAGGACGAACGACGAGCGGTTCTCATGCCGCCGGTCCTTCGTCCCCGGTCCCCGGACACTCGCTACGCGCTCTCGTAGAGCTTGGTCAGCACGAATTCGTCATGGCGCAGCGCCTCGGCTGCGGTGTACCGGCCGTTGATCGTGTGCTCCAGCACCTGCATCGCCTTGTCGGCGGCCTGATCGAGGTTGATTTCGATGCGCAGCAGGCCCGTGAGATCTACGTCGATGTGTTCCGTCATGGTGGCTACAGTCAAGGGATTGCCGCATAGCTTGATCACGGGGAGAATGGGGTTGCCGATGACGTTGCCCTGGCCGGTGGGGAAGTAGTGCACCACCGATCCAGCCGCGGCGCACAGGGTGACCATCTCGGCCGCGGCCGACGACGAATCCATGAAGTGCAGGCCAGGTTTTTGCGGCTCCACGGCCATGTCCAGCACCCCGACGACCTTGCAGCGGCCCATCTTCTGGATGTTGCCCAGCGCCTTCTCCTCGATCGTGGTCAGGCCGCCGCGAATGTTGCCTTCGGTGGGCTGAGAACCGAGCAGATCGACCCCTTTGCTCTTCACTAGATCCTGGTAGTCGTTGAAGAACTTCATGAACGCGGCGCGCACTTCCGGCGTCACGCAGGCGTCCGCGATCACGTCTTCGCCGCCCGTGACTTCGGTCGTCTCGCCGAAGATCAGGGTCGCGCCGGCCGCCGACAACCGCTCGAACACGCGACCCACCGTTGGATTGGCTGCCAGGCCCGACGTGGTGTCCGATTCGCCGCACTTGGTGCTCATGCAGAGCTGGTGGATACTGAACGGCTCGCGCGGCAGCTCGGTGGCATACTGGACGAATTCCAGGGCTTTGCGAGCGGCCATTTCGATCGTCTTCAGATCGCCATATCGTTCGATCGAAAAGCCAGCGACTGGCTTGCCGGTCTTGGCGATCTCATCGACGATCCGCTGCGTCCATTTCGGCTCGATGCCGATCACGACCGCTGCGGCGACATTCGGGTTGCGCCCTGTGCCGGCCAGGGTGCGGAAGGTCAGTTCCAGATCCTCACCGAACTGCAGGCGGCCGTACGGATGGGGCAGCGACATCGTGCCTTTGATCAACGCGGCGACGCCGTTGGCCGCCGCATTCGAGATGTCATCGACAGGCAGGATGATCACGTGATTGCGAATGCCGAACCGACCGTCAGGCCGGCGATAGCCCGTAAGCTTCATATCTTCGGGTCGGATCGGGGTGTAGTGAGCAGGTGTCATAGCGCCCACCTCAGCGTCTTCAGATTGTGCGTGTGGACGTGCGCGCCCTTCACGATAGCTTGGGACGCGCCGCCGATGGGCCGGCCGTATTCGATGACCTTCTTGCCCTGCGCCAGATCGCGCATGGCCACCTTGTGCCCCAGAGGAACATCGTTCGCCAGCTTGACGGCGCCGACGAGCTCCCCATCCAGGGTCACCGCACCGACTTCTTCGCCAAGCTTCAGATCTCGCACCGCCACGCCGACATCGTCGCCTGGCTCGTGCAACAGGATCGCATGTGCCATGTGCCTTCTCCTTACAGTAGGTTGTAGTTGCTGCCTCTGCGGCGGACAGCGGTCAGCCGTCGTCCGCCGAGCATCATCCAGCACCGATCGTTCGACGCCGATTCCGGCCGACTCGTGTCATGCGCCCAACGCGCGGCGCAGGTAGTCGCGGCTCATTCGTGCGCTGTCGACAGGCGCACGACGGGTCTCGTCCTGCTCCACCACGGCCCAGGGGAACTCCTGACCGGACATAACTCGGATGACGCCCACCAGATCGACATCTCCCTCGCCGAGCTCCAGCCACTCCGTCCCGCGGCAGTCTTTCAGGTGGAAGTAGGCGATGCGAGGGAGGAACTCGCTCGCCACGGCCGCGGGATCGCCGCCCCCCCGGTGCACCCACGCCACATCCAACAGGAAGGAAACGCAGTCCGGGTCGGTGTGATCACGCAAGAAGCGAAGCTCGCGGCAGGCGTCCTCGATCTCCCAGAAGTGGTTGTGGTAGGCCAGGCGCAGGCCGTGGTTGCGCGCGAGCGCCCCGATGCGATTCAGGTTCTCCGCCGCGAGCGCCAGTTCCCCCTCCGACTTGCCCTGCTTCATGGCGCCGCTGAAGCAGAGGTGGGGCGCGCTGGCGGCCGCAGCAAACGCCATTGTCTGCTCCAGCCGGGCCAGCGCATCCCGCACCGCCTGTGGATTCCAGATCTCGCCGCCCACGTGGATGCCGGCCAGGCCGAGTCCCTGGTCCGCCAGCAGCCGGCGAAACGGAGCCGGCTGCGTGATGTCCAGATGCTGTGCGCCGATCTCGATCCCATCGTAGCCGGCCGCTCGCACCTCCGCCAACACCTCCGGCAGTCGCTGCTGGTTCGCCTCTGGCCCCCAGGGTCGCGTCTGAATACCGATTTTCATAGGATTCCTTCGCCCTTCTGTGTCCGCTATTCGCTCAGCCAGCGCACCTGGCCGATCCAATCCACCGCTTGCGTCGATCAGAGGAGCCGATCGAGGCCGAGGATCAGTCAGGAAGCGGCCACGCAACGACACGACCGAGCAACGACGCATGACGAAAAGGGCCATCTGCCCGTCGTCGGCCGCCCGTCACTCGTACTTCGTCTGATCCCAGAAACTGCAAAACCGCTTCAGCCCCTCGTCGGTCCACGGATGCGCAAACGAATCCTTGAAAACCGCCAGCGCGGCCGTAACGATGTCGGCGCCCGCCACCGCTGATTCGACGATCTGACGGCCATTACGCACTGCGCTGACTATGATCTCGGTGTCGAAGCCGAAATTGTCGCGCATCGCCACGATCTCTTCGATGAAGCGAACGGTCTCTTCGCCGCTCGACTCCTTCCAGCCGATGAACGGGGACACGAAGGTCGCGCCCAGGCGCATCGCCTGAAGCGCCTGCGAACCGGAGAACACCAGCGTCAGATTGACGCGAATCTCCTCCGAGCGGAGCGCGCGCAGGGCGCGAAAGCCTGCTTCGGTTGCCGGCAGCTTGATGACGAAGTTGGGGCTAATGGCTGCCAGCTTCTTGCCTTCGGCCGTCATGTCGCGCCAATCGGTGAAATGTGGATTCACTTCGACCGAGACCGGCAAATCGGTCCCCTTGAAGATCGCCGCAATCTCGCGAATGGTCGTCATGAACGGCTTGCCCGCGGTCTGCACATGCCGCGGATTGGTCGTTACGCCGTCCACGGCGTACATGTCGAGTGCAACCTTGATTTCGTCCGTGATGGCGCTGTCGAGGAAGTATTTCATTGTTGGTCCCCCGCGAGGTGAGTGGGTTGATAGAGCGGGATCAGCGGCCCCGCTCGATGAACAGGTTGACGTCGATCGGCTGGCCGGCGAGCGCCGATTCGTTGGCTGCCAGCGTGAACGCCAGGCTGCCCAGGGTCTCCCAGACGCCGGAGCGAATGGGGGCCGCGCTGCCCTGGGCCACGGCCGATACGAAGGCTGCGTTGACCGCGTAGTGCAGCGGGCCCGCGTTGGGAACATCGCGCTGCCCGTCCGGCGTGATCACCGCCAGCCCTTCGGGCGTGATGCGCAGCAGCATCTCGCGTGCGAACACTTTCACGGTGGGCGGCTCGTACTGGCCGATGGTGGGGAACAGCGCGTACGTCCCCTGCAGCGAGCCGACAGCCCCGCCGACGTGCTTCCACGCTAGCGAAAAGCCGTCCCAATTGTGAAACTCCAGATCGCTGAAGGTGTTCAGCGTGTAGGCGGCGTACACCTCGGCGGCAGGGCCCGCGAAGAGCAGACATAGATCGGTCAGGTGCGTCGTCTGATCGACCACCTGTCCCAGCCCCAGATCCTTGTCGCGCAGCCAGGGAATCGGGGGAATGGTCCACATCCACTGCGCCGCCACCGCAGCCAGCGGCCGATCCCCCAGGATCTCCTGCGCCGCCCGCACCGCGTGGGTGTAGCGCCACTGGTAGTCGACGCACGAGAGGATTCCCGCGCGCCGGACAGCGCGCACGATCTGCCACGCTTCGGCCATCGTCGCAGCCAGCGGCTTCTCTACGAAGAGCGCCAGCTTGCGCTCGGCGACCGCGACCGCGTGCTCGGCGTGGCCGCGGGTCGGCGTGCAGACGTAGACCGCATCGAGCGTTTCCTTGTCCAGCATCTGCCGGTAGTCCACGTAGGCGCGGCCGCCCGTGCGTCCCGCCAGCGCCTCGGCGCGTTCGGGGACGATGTCGGCCACGGCCGCGATTTGGGACTCCGGCATGTTCAGCAGATGGCCGGCATGGGTGTTGCCCATGCGGCCCGCGCCGATGATGCCGATGCGAACGGTCATGGATCGCTCCTCTCGTTTCACGCGCGGCCTTCCAGGTCCGTCCAGGCCCGGCCCCACGCGTCGAGCACGCGCAGGTGGAAGCCCCATTCGCCTTCGGCCTGGCCGATCTTGCACAGGACACTGTTCCAGCCCTGGCGCAGCCGCACCGGCACGAGGTCTTGGGCGGGCGCGGCGATGCGGTAGACGTCCTTGCGGATGATCGATTCGCCGTTCAGCCAGGCTTTGAGGCCATCGTCGCTGCCGAAGTCGAACCAGGCCGCGCGTTCCTCCGGCGTGTAGATCTCGCAGGCAGCGAAGGCGACGCACCAGGGCTCGGCGCTGATCGCTTGTGCCAGGTTGATGTATCCCGATGGTTGGGGACAGCGATAGGGCTCCCAGCGCAGCGGCCTGCCATCTTTGCCGATGTGGCCGATTCCCGAGCCGGCGTTCTGCTCCGGCGGCAGGACGGCGTGGAACCCTGCGTTACCGGCGTTGTCGAACGGCCCCAGCAGGCGCCAATCGATGATCTGTCCCGGCCTGGCTCGCACGCCCGGCTCGCGCCACGCCTTTCCGATCAGCTCCAGCTTTTTGCGCCGATAGTAGATGAAGTGTTCCAGTGGCACGTCGGGCGGCACCAGGTGGTCCGTGTGAGGGATCAGGTCGCCGCGTTCGACCAGCGGCCGCAGTTTTGCCAGCTCGGCATCGATGGCGGCCGGGCCCGCGATCAGCGCCCGCTTGTCGAAGGCCCCGCGTTGGATGCCTCGCGTGCCGAGCTGCCCGGCGAGCCGCTGCGGGTCGGTGTGCGCCGCCTCGACCGGGAACATCACGTTGATGCCGCCGTCGAGCCAAAGCGGCGCCAGTTGGTGGATGTTGCCGTCACAGTCGAGCTGGTTGAACTCCGTGCCGAACTCCTGTCGCAGGAAGTCGGTGATCCGTTTGTAGCGCGGCGTCATCAGCCGGGCGAAGAGCCTGGTGGAGAGGAGCGAACCGGAGCGGAAGCACATGTCTTCCCACCAGTCGGCGCGATCGATGCGCAGCCCATGGCCCGCCAGCCGCTCCAGCACGCTCAGCGTCAAGCGCGTGAGATGCTCCATCATCTCCTCGACCAGCGGCAGGTCGTCGTAGAGCATCAGCGAGAGGTTTTCGACCCCCATCCAGTTGCGGATCCAGCCGTAGAGCGAGCCCGCGGAGAAGATCACGGGATAGTCGGCCGCGTTGAGCCGCCGAACGAGCGCGTCGAGGTGCGCCGGAACGCGATCCGGATGGGCCGGATCGAGGCGCTCGTCCCGGATCCGCTCCCAGTCGGCGCGCGTCTGGATGGCGAAACGGATGTAGCGCGGGATGGACGCGCCGAACTCCGGCTTGAGCTGTTCGGAGAGCGCGCCGTCGGCGTCCTGGATCACCCAGCTCTCCCCGCGTTCCTCGATCACCTGCGGCTCGAAGGCCGGCAGCAGACGGACGTTGGCGCTCAGGCCAGGGCCGTATTCGGCATCATCCGTGCCGAAGTGATGTTCCAGGTAGCCGGTCGGGCTGCCCATGCCGACCAGCGAAGGGATCGGCATGCCCTCGTTCGCCCATCGATCGATCGTCTGCACCCAGGCGCGAAACTCATAGTCGGGTGCGCGATCGACCGGCTGGCGGCGGAGAGTGCGCAGCAGGCGTTCACGATGGGTCAAGTTTTGGGTCACATGTCCTCCAGATCATCGCCGGTGGCGGCCGCGCCGGTTGAGCGCCACGACGGCGCCGTGCAGGATGGGATCCGTCAGGCACCTTGCGCGTCGGCCACGGGCAGAGCATCATCCGCCATCATCAGGTGCACGCCTGCAGTGCGGAACGTCCTGGGAAGCGCCAGGATCGCCGGGTTCCGCCCCGTGTAGCGTTCGGCATCCTTGAGGGCTTCGGCAAACGTCGCGCGCGTTTTCATCCCCATGGCGCGTGCGTAGCCGGGGGCATAGGCGCCGACAATGTAGACGGCCGCCGTGTGCATCTCGGCGATGTGGCCGCACGAGATCATCGAGAAGGCGTGGTAGGGGTGGTAGCCGTAGCTGTACCGGTACCTGGCGACATACTCCGGCTTATTGGCGAAGTACTCGCCGTATTTCGCCAGGTCAGGCAGGACGTTGTGGTAGTCTCCCTGGAACAGTTCGAAGAGCTCCCGATAGGAGGGAAACTCCTCGTCGTGGAAGTAGCCGTTGCAGATCGATGAGCAGATCACTACGCAGTTGTCGCGCAGAATCCGCTTGTGGCGGATGATCTGCGCGGCGATGGCCTGCAGCATCAGGATCGGATTGGTGCCGTGTCCGTTGCCGTAGTGGAAGTTCTGCGGCATGCCGAACATCAGGATGTCGTACTTCCGTTTGGCCCAGGGGACGCAAGTGCGCCGGTCGGCCATCTCCCAGGCGCGCGGCTGGATCGCCGCGCCGTAGCCGGAGAAGATGGCGATCTGGCGGGCGCTGGTGTCGAGCACTGCGTCGCACAGGAAGAGCTTCCGGCCCATAGCCGTTTCCATGTGCTGGCCGATGGCGTTCATGCGCCGGCGCATCCCGCTGTGGGGGGTGACGGGCGTGAAGTCGGCCCCGTGCATCACCGCGGGGATGTGGTGCGAAGCGATGGACTTCCAGTGCGTCAGCCCGGTGGAGACCATTTTGTAACCGCCCGAATAGCCGCCATACGGATTGCCCAGGACGTGGCCCACGAGAATCGACAGATCGGACTCGAACACCTTCCGATTCAGGATCACGCGGTCGCCCAGCTCATCGTAGCCCAGATCGACCAGGTTGTCCCAATCCTCCGAATCGTGGTTCACGATCTGATGCGTGGGCATGAACTCGTCATAGACCCGGTCGCCCAGGAGCGCACGGATCTCCGCATCGGTGTTCTTGCGGTGCAGGCCGTTCGAGCAGATCAATTGGATGTCCCGCTTGTGGACGCCCGCCTTGAGGCACTCCTCGATCAGGATCGGGATCGCAGTCTTGCGATGTGAGGTGGGCTGGAACCCGCCCTTGACGCGATCCGGGAAGCTGACGGTGACCCGAGCGCCCGGTCCGACGAGTTGGGCGATGGGCGGCATGCCCACCGGATTGAGGATGGATTCCCGCGTGGCAGCCGCGACATCGGGAAGGAAGGGTGGGTCGGGGACAGTTTCGCCGGGGATGAATAGATCGGCCGAGTCGGGCAGCTCCGCTGCGAGACGCCCTTCGCCATATTCCAATTCCACTGCTTTCATGGTCGATCAGCGCCCCATATATTTCGCGACGATGGCCGCAAGCTCATCCACGCTGAAGCCGATCTCACCGGTGAAGCGCGTCAGCGCGACCAGCCCGCCGTCAATCGTCTCGATGCCGGCGATCATCGCCGCGTTTTCCTCCTTGAGCCCGCCGCCGTACACCACAGCGATCTGTGCGCCAAACTCTGCCTGGACCACCTGCTTGATGACGGCCGAGACGAACGCAATGTACTCCCGGTCGGGCGGCGTCTTGCCGGGACCGATGGCCCAGATCGGCTCGTAGCCGATCACGATGCGCCCGGCCGCGACGGGTTCACCCAGACCCCGCAGCCCGCCAAGCAGCTGTCCGGCCAGCACGCGCTCGATGCGCGGCTGCTGCTCTTCGAACGCACCGTCTCCGCGCTCCTCGGCCGATTCGCCGACGCAGACCAAGGCCTTCAGCCCCGCCTGGAGTGCGCAGGCCGCCTCGTCGCGGATGAGCCGGTCGATGGCCGCAGCCGCCTGCGCGGCCTTCATGCCTCCGCCGGCGATCTCGGGGTCGAAGGCCGTCATGACCTGGTGCTTGGCGCGGCGCTCCTCCGAGTGGCCGATGATGGCCCACGTGCTGCCGAGATTGGCCGCAGCCGTCGCCGGTGCGCTCGCGGTGAACGCACCGAAGTTCCGGCCCGGCCGCACGTCGTCCCAATGGACCCCCTGGCAGCCGACTGACAGGCCACGCACGGCGCCGGCGGGGTTGCTTCTCAGCGTGCGCACCGCGGTCGGAACCAGGCCTTCGGGCAGCAGATAGGTGAGGGACACGCCGTCCAGCGCGCCCAGCCCTAACTCGACCGACCGGCCCACAACCGACTCGATCCACGCCAGCGGTTCATCCACCGGACAGACCCCGCCCAATCTGCGCGGGACATCGAACCGCTTGAGGTTGACGAAGAGTTGTTTCATGGCTCTCGCCATCCTATCGTCCACCGAAACCTGTCATGGCGATGCCCTGAACGAAGTAGCGCTGCGCGACCACAAACAGGGCGACCACCGGGATGAGCATGATGGTGGCGGCGGCAAAGACGAGCTCCCAATTGGCGGCATTCGAGTTGTTCAGCGCCTGGATGCCGAGAGCCAACGTCCATTTGTCCATGCTGTTGATGTAGATCAGTGGCTCCATGAAGCTGTTATAGTGCTGCAGCAGGGCAAATACCGCCACCGTGGCGATAACCGGCTTGGACAGCGGAAGCAGGATCGAGGTCAGAATGCGAACCCTGCCCGCACCGTCGATCAATGCGGCCTCCTCGAGCTCCATCGGCAGGGCGCGGAAGAACTGGACGATGAGGAAGACGTAGAGCGCCGTGCCTGCCATACTGTAAGGCACGATCAGCGGCAGCCACGTGTCGATCCAGCCGAGCTGCTTGAAGATGACAAAGCGCGGCACGAGTGTGACGACTTCGGGCAGCATCATGGTCGCCAGAAGTAGCGCGAAGAACAGGTTTCGGCCCGGCCAGCGCAAGCGAGCGAAAGAATAGGCCACCATCACCGATGAGACCACGGTGCCGAGCACCGCCAGCCCGACCACGATCATGGTATTGGTGGCAAAGCGGCCGAGAGGGATGGCGTTGAACGCGTCGACGTAGTTGCGCCACTGCGGCGTCTTCGGGATCCAGGTGATCGGATGCGAGAAGATCTCGGTGGAGGCCTTGAGCGACGCAGAGATCATCCATAGGGTGGGCACCAGGAACGAGATGAGCAGCAGTGTCAGGATCACCTGAAGGGTCACCAACCAGACCCTCTGCCGATATTGCGCCTGGTCCGGCTGATAGCTAGCGGGGCGCGTGGCGGTGGTCATGGCATCCTCCTAGGCCTCATAGTACACCCAACGCTGGGAGAGATAGAACTGCGCAATGGTGAAGCCGACGATGATCACGAAGAACTCCCAGGCCAGGGCCGCCGCGTAGCCCATGTTGAAGAACTGGAAGCCTTGCTGCCAGATGTTCAGTACGGTGAAGAGGGTGGCGTTTTCCGGTCCGCCATCGGTCATGATCTTCGCCGGGATGAACATGGCGAACGAGTTGATGATGGCGATGACCATGTTGTAGAAGATCAGTGGGGTCATCAGCGGGATGGTGATGTTGCGAAGCCGGCGCCATGTCCCCGCACCGTCGATGCTTGCTGCCTCGTACAGGGTCTGCGGGATGTTGCCGAGACCGGCGATAAAGATCACCATCTGGCGGCCGACCATCCAGAATGACATAATAATGAAAGCGGGCTTCGCAAGGGCGGGATCGAACAACCATTTTTGCGCCGGAACGCCAAACCAGCGCAGCACTTCGTTGAGGATGCCGAATTCCGGGTGGAAGACGCGCTGCCAGACCACAGCGCTGGCAACCAAGGGCACGATGATCGGCATGTAGAAGCCGGCCCGGTAGATGTCGCGTGCGCGCAGCGGTTGGGTCAGCGCCAGCGCCAGTGAAAAGGAAATCACCAGTTGGATCGGCACGGCGATGATGGTGTAGTAGGCACTGTTCAGCAGGCTGAGATTGGCGCGCGGGTCGGCCACCATCTTTGTGAAGTTCGCCATGCCGATGAACCGCGGCGCCGTCAGCATGTCCCATCTGTTGAACGAGAGCCAGACGGAGTAGATCATCGGAAAAGCAATGAACGCCACAAAGCCGATGATGAAGGGCGCGGCGAAGAAGTAGCCCGCCAGCCATTCACGCAAGGTCAGACGACTGGGCAGCTTGAGCCGATGGGCCGGTCTCGCAGACGGCAGTGCACCGTCTGCGGCGGTTGTTTTCGCAACCATGCCACACCTCCGACTGATGTGCGATGCGTGATGCGTGAGTCACCGGCAACCGGCCTCTCACGCACCACGCGTCACTCGTGATGCATCGCGCGTCACGCCACAGGGAGTTGCCGCGTTACTTCTGCGACGCCCAATACTCATCCAGCATCTTGTTGAGCGCCTCATCGACCTTCGGCAACACCTCGGTCGCCTTGGACTTGCCGGCGATCAACGGATCCCAACCAACGGGCTTCACGACTTCGCTCCACATCTTGCTGCGAGGGATGCCGCTGACCACGTCGATCTGGCCCTTAGTGAAGGCGTCCAGGAAGGCCTGGCCGTTGGCTACGCCGTGAGCCTCCTTGATGCGCGGGATCCAAGACTCCTTGACGAGCTTCGCGGTGTTGGGGATGCGACCGCTGATCTCCGAGTAGGTCCGGTTGCCTTCTTCGCCCGCCATGTAGGCCACGAAATCCCAGGCCGGATCGGAGCTTCTGCTGGTCTTGGGCAGCGCGACGCCTTCGGACCAGCCGCGGTGTGTCCGATTTGCATCTTTGAACTGCGGCATCAGCACCACATCGAACTCCACAGCCTTCTTGTCCTCGCGAAGTTTGGGGCTGTTGAGTTGACCGAGGAACCAGGGGCCCTCATACTTCATGGCGCAGTTGCCGGTTTGGATGGTGTTGGCGCCGCCGGATTGATCCGCAGGCGTCGGCGCGACCTTGAGCGTGTTGTACACGTCCGAGGCCACAACCTGCACCATGTTCGCCACATCGGCCTGGCTGAATGTCGCTTTCTTGGGATCAACAATGTTGTCGAACTCGCGCTTACCGGTGCTGACGATCCAACCGATGTCGCGGAACCAACTGCCGTTTGCCTGATAGCCAAACATCTTGTTGGCGCCGTCGGTCTTCGTTAGTTTCTTGGCGATCTCCAGAAACTGATCGAAAGTCCAGTCATCCTTCGGGAAGGCGATGCCGGCGTCCTGGAAAGGCTTCTTGGCGTAGAACATGACCATCGTGGCCATTTGCAGCGGCGCCAGGTAGCGCTTGCCCTTGCGCTGGGTGCTGACCTCCACAGAACTGACGCCGTCGGGATACAGATTCATCAGGTTGGATTTCTTGATATAGTCATCCAGCGGCAACAGCAGGTTCTTGTCGGCATAGGTCTGCCATTCCCAGCCCTGGAATGACGAGACATCAGGCGGCGTGCCGCCTGCGATCATCGTCTGTAGCTTCGGGTAGAAGTTATTGCCGGGGTCGGCGATGTTGGTTACCTTGACGGTCACGTTGGGGTTCTTGGCCATGTAGTCTTTGGACAGCTTGTCCCAGGCCGGAATGTCGGCATTGTCGCCCCAGGCCAAGAAATCGATTGTGACCGCAGCCTTGGCGGCGGGCGCTGCCGTGGGCGCAGCCGGGGCCTTGGTCGGTTCAGCCGCGGCCGGGGCTTTGGTTGGTTCGGCCTTCGGCGCGGCCGCGGGCGCTTGGGTTGGCGCCGCCTGCGGCGCGCACGCGGCGAGCGCGCCGGCCGCCACGCTGGAGCCGGCCAGCAACAGGAACTGCTTGCGGGAAAGTCTCTTGGGTGTCATCGGATCTCACTCCTTGGGTTGATAGTGCGGATACCGGGTGCGCACAACGCTCAACGATCGTGTTTGTCCGACATGGGTTCGTCAGGCAGCTTCTCCTCCTCCCTGGCGGCGCATCCTACGCCAACCTCAGCACCGGTAAGTCCAGCAGCTTCGCCAGGGCCAGCAGCTCCGCCACGTAGTCGCCGTACGTCAACGCGATGTGGTGGTCCAGCCCTTGGTCCATAATCGTCGCCAACACCTCAGCAGCCGGCCGGTCGAAGCGCAGCACGCCCGATGTCCCGGTGAAGCTCATCGGCGCTCGGAGCACCTCGCCGGCCCCCACCACCAGCGTATAGTCGCCGCGCGCCTCTGTCAGCCGGGCGAGGGTCACCCGGCCGGGCTTCAGCGGGAACTCCATCAGCAGCGGCAGCTTGCGGTTGGAGTGGATCGCACCGCGCGGCTGGAAGGACGGATCCGCCATCGAGAGGGGGGCTTGGCCGCAGTGCCACACCACGGCGCTGTCCCCCTCCAGGTCGAAGCCGACGACATCGGTGCCGAATGCCTGCTCACCGCTGAACCATTGCAGCATGAGCTGCGTGATCGTGCCGTTGACGTCCGCCTCGCACGAGCAGGGGATCAGCTCGTCGGAGAGCAGTGACATCGCGGCGCACGCCGCGCAGCCCAGCTCCGTGAAGAACTCGGGCCAGCAGCGGATGGCGAGTCCGGAGAGCTCATGCTGCTGCGCCATCTGCTTGAGGGTC
>CAYRFV010000159.1:0-12870 GCA_964423545.1 uncultured Anaerolineales bacterium
GCCGCGCTGTTGGGCGGCGCGTTCATCTCCCACCCACCGCAGTTCGCTTTTACGGTGTATCCACTCGCACACGAGCACCCGATCACAGCCGGCATCGAGGCGTTCACGGTGCACGATGAGTTCTATATCCAACGCTACGATCCCTCGGTGAACATTCACATGGTTGCACTGGATCGCGGGGTGGCGCACCCCATGGTCTGGACGCGCACCGAAGGCGCGGGCCGCGTAGCCCACATCGCCATGGGGCATTCCGAGCTGGTGTGGAATCTCCCGCCGTATCAACGGTTGCTGCTTCAGGCGGCGGCCTGGCTGCTCGACCGCTGAGCGGGATCGGTGAGGATGCGGACGGCCAAGCCAGGTCACCCTTGTTGGCGACCGCAGGCGCGGGATGGCGCCGTGTCCAACCGAGGCGCACGGGCCCTGTGCCCGCACAGCGGCCCCGTATTGCGACGACATTGGAGGATGGGATGATGCGTCCGGTGAGCAAGATCGCACCGGGCTGGTGGACTACACGACGTTGGAGCGCGATCTCCTCGATGAAGCCGCCAGCCTGACCGCAGACGACCTGTTGCGTCTGAGCCGGCCCGGCTTCCAGGTGGTCTTCTACGACAGCGTCGAGGAGTTCTACCTCGCCGAGGCGCTGGAATACATCACGGCCTGGCGCCGGGCTACGCCGGAGCTCCCCGCCGGCATTTGCGGACCGATCGGGCCGACGGAGCAGTTGCCATTGGTGGCGCAGCTGGTCAATGCGCTGGAGCTCGACCTGCGCCACGCCCACTTCTGGGGAATGGACGAGTGGGTGATCGACGGGAAGGAGGCGCCGCTGGATTTCCCGCTCGGTTTCGCACGCACCGATATGGCGCTCTGCTTCGACCGCATCCGGCCCGACTTGCGTATGCCGCCAGAGAATATCCACTTCCCGGCCGTCGATCCAACCGCTTACATGGCGAGCTGGTCGCACGCCCGCTGTGTGGTGATGCAGGGCGGCCAGGGCGAGGTCAAGCACTGGGCCTTCAACGATCCGCCGCGCCGCGAAGGCAGATACATTGACGCGCCACCCTCGCCGGAGGAGTATCGGAAGCTCACCACGCGCGTGGTGGACCTGCACCCGATGACGTTGATCCAGAATGCACGTACGTCGGGCGGCGGCGTGGTGCAGAACGTCCCCAGCCAGGCGATCTCCGTGGGTCCGGCCGAGACGTGGCAGGCCGAAAAAGTGTCGATCTGGCACGCCGGGCAGCATGACAACCCGTTCGGGATGCGGCTGACGACGCTGATGATCGGCAAGCGGCTTCCCGACAGCGCAGTGCCGATGTCGCTGCTGGCCGATCACCCGAACGTGCAGTTCAACTTCCTGCGTTCCGGCATCGGCGCGTGTGAGGTGGTGATGCATTGAAGGACGACAGCCTCCAGACAACAGACGGTGGTCGACAGACCGGCGGGCCGGTGCAGCGCGTTTTCGCCATCGCGGCGCACCCGGACGATATCGAGTTCATGATGGCAGGCACGTTCATCTTGCTTGGCTGGACCGGCTGCGAACTACACTACCTGACGCTCGCGAATGGCTGCTGTGGCACACAGGTTCATGATGCTGCGACCATCGTTCGCCTCCGCCGCGACGAGGCGATGGAGGCTGCGCGGCTTGCCGGCGCAATTCATCACGAGAGCCTCGTAGACGATATGGAGGTCTACTATGATCGCAGCACTCTGCGGCGGCTGGCGGCAATCGTGCGAGAGGTGGCGCCGGCGATCATCCTGACGCAGTCGACACAGGAGTACATGGAGGATCACACCAACACCACGCGGCTCGTGCTCAGCGCCGCATTCGGCCGCAGCATGCGCAACCTGCCGGTCGAACCGCCGCGACCGCCGATCGACCAGCCTGTGACGGTCTATCACGCGTTGCCGTACGGTCTGCGTGATCCGCTCCGCCGCCGCGTGCGGCCGGGCATTTTCGTGGATATCACCGAATCCCTGCCCACGAAGCGGGCCATGCTGGCATGCCACCGCAGTCAGAAGGAATGGCTCGATGCCAGTCAGGGTCTCGATTCGTACCTGACGACGATGGAGGAGATGGCGCTCGAAGTGGGACGGCTGTCAGGTGCGTTCTCCTGCGCCGAGGGCTGGACACGTCACCTGCATCTGGGCTACTGCGCTTCCGACGCGGACCCGCTCGTGAGAGCGTTGGGCCGCCGCGCCGTCATCTCACGCGCGTTCGAGGATGACCTGGGGTGATGGTTGCGCCGTCCCTTCCCGGGGAGGGACGGCGCCGTGAACCTCTGCTGCGTCACCCGCCGCGGACGTTGCCATTCCGCTTGGGGGGCGGACGCGTGGTCCCCTCCGCTGCGCCCCCGTGCATGAGAAGACGAGCGGCTAATGTGGCCGAATGGGCAAGGTATTGTACAATGGAACGATGCAATCAGACTCACCGTCGCCCGTAGCACGACGCAAGCTCTGGATCCTCCTTCTGGTCGCAGTCGCCGTCCTGGCGATCCTGGCGCTGGCAGCCAGCGTGCGCGACCTGGAATTCTCGCCTGGCGATCCGTTCGCGCTCGGCAGTGGGATCTCGTTTCGGCTTCCGCCTGGCGGCCTACCGTCAGAGGGCTCATCCGCGATGATGCTGTTTGTGCGCGGCGTGTTGCTCCTGGTGTTGGCGCTGCTGCCCTTCTCAATCATCTACTTGATCATCTCGCCGAGTGCGCGCAAGAAGGCGCTGCAGAACATCATTGTCTTCGGCGTGATCCTGCTGCTCATCAATCTGCTGCGGCAGCAGATGCGGCCCCTTGAGCGAACCGATCTCTTTCCGGGAATGAATATCGGGGCGCCAGGACAGCCAGACTCCCCTGCACCGGCAGCGCAATTCTCCGGCAGTGCGCCAGATTGGCTCGTGGCGGCGGTGAGCTTCGGACTGGCATTGCTGATTGCGGGCATCGCCATTGCGATCATCTGGGCATTGATCAAGCGGCGCAGCCAGCCTGAGGCGGGCCTCTCGCTGGAACGTATTGCCGAACATGCCGAGGAAGCGCGGCAGACCATTGAAGCCGGCGGAGATCTGTACGACACGATCTTGCGCTGCTATCGGGAGATGACCGACGTCGTGCGCGACGCGCGCGGCATCCAGCGCCAACTGGCGGTCACTCCCAGTGAATTCGAGCAGCAACTCGAGGCCGCCGGACTCCCCCGCGAGCCGGTGCGTGAGCTGACGCGCCTGTTCGAGGAGGTGCGGTACGGAGCGAAGTCCCTGGGAGAGTGGGAAGGACGTCGCGCCGTCGCGTGCCTATCGGCGATTGCCGACTCCTGCCGGATCCTGGCGCCGCAGATCTCATGAAAAGAAACACCCTCGTCGTCCTCGTGCTTCTGCTTGTGGGCCTGGCGCTCGCCGTATTGCTCGGCCTCGCGCTGCAGGGCTTCGCGCGCTCGGCAATCGTCATGCCCATCCTGTACGCGGCCTGGATGGCCGATCTCATCTTCCGCAGCGTTCCCGGATGGTTGTGGTGGGCGTGGTTTCTGATCGTCGTCACCATCATCGCGTTGCGCAGCCTGCGCGGCCGTGTCAAAAGCGATGGGCCGCGCCGCGTTGTACGGCCTCCCGCCGAAGGGCCGGTCCGCAGTTGGGGCCATCGCGTGGCCATGGCCCGGCAGGGAGAATATTTCCGCTGGCGGTTGGCGCACGACCTGGCTGAGCTGGCGCTTCAATACACAGCCTACCGGGATCATCGCGGGCTGGCCAAGTACGATCGCGGCGAATTCATTGAAACGCTGAATGCGCCGGCGGATGTTCAGGCATATTTCCAGGCGGGGCTCAAAGCGCCTCCCTGGCAACCGCTCTATCGCCTGGCACGCGTGACCAGGTTGTGGCGGCCGGTTCATGATCACTCCCCTCTGGCACTCGACCCGGCGAAGGCGGTGCATTTCCTCGAGGAGAAACTGGAGCGCGAAAGTGACGATTAGCATACTTCAGGTGGCGGCGAAAAGCCAACAGATTATTCAGGAAGTCGAACGCGCCATCGTGGGCAAACATGCACTGCTGGAAAAGTTGATGGCGGCGGCGCTGGTATCGGGCGGCCATGTGCTTCTTGAGGATTACCCAGGCCTCGCGAAGACGATGATTGCCAAGAGCTTCGCGGTGGCCCTTGGCCTCGAATTCAAGCGGATTCAATTCACGCCCGATCTGCTGCCGGGAGACATCACCGGCGGCTATGTGTTCGACCGGGAGCAGAATCGTTTCGTGCTGCGCAAAGGCCCGCTCTTCGCCAATATCATCCTGGCTGATGAAATCAACCGGGCTTCGCCCAAGACCCAATCCGCGCTGCTCGAAGCCATGCAGGAATACCAGGTTACGTTGGAGGGGGAGACGATGCGGCTGCCCGAGCCGTTTATCGTGCTTGCCACACAGAATCCTATCGAATACGAGGGGACCTTTCCCCTGCCTGAAGCGCAACTCGATCGGTTCATCATGAAGCTGTCCGTGGGCTACCCCGCGCCAGAAGACGAACAGGAGATCCTCCGTCGCCGCCGGGCGCGCCGGACGGATGAGCTCGATTTGCGGCAGATCACTCATGCGGAGGAGCTGTTGGCGCTGCGCGACGGCATCGAGCGCGTCCATGTCGATCCCGATATCGAGCGCTACATGATCGAGTTGGTCGTTGCCACGCGAAAACGGCGGCAAGTGGCCGTAGGCGCCAGTCCCCGCGGCTCGCTGGCGCTCCTCAAGCTATCGCGCGCCTGGGCTGCGATGCAGAGCCGCGACTACGTGCTGCCGGATGATGTGAAGCTATTCGTTCGGCCGGCGCTGATCCACAGGCTCATCCTGGAACCAGATCTGTGGATGACGCGGCAGGCGGCGGACGACGTGATCACCGACGTGACACGGTCGGTGGCCGTGCCCGTCATCGCAGGGGCATAGGCGTGGGCAGACTCCTGCTGCTGGCCGGTCTGGTCTACGGGCTGTTGCTCGTCGGACTGGCGACGCTGAACGGGGGGATGGTGGCGCTCGCGCTGCCGATTCTGCTCTACCTCGGCGCGGCGCTGATCTACGCGCCCGATGTGCCGCGACTGCACATCCAGCGCGAGCTCGACGCCGACCGCGTCCAACATGACACCCCGGTGGCGGTGCGGCTGTCGATCCGCAACGAGAGCAGCCGGCTCGAAGAGGTTCTGGTCGAGGACCTTCCGCCTCGCGGCCTGCGGCTTGTCGAGGGCCAGCCGAACCGGATCGTGCTACTACCCCCAGGGCAGGCGTTAGAGCTAGCCTATACGGTCGCCGGCCCGCGCGGGCGCTACGAATTCCAGCAGGTCAAGGTCACGGCTGCCGATCACCTGGGCCTGTTCCGTCGCGAGGTGCTGCTGACAGCGCCGGGCAGTTTCATCGTGCTCCCCGAGGTGCGTAAGCTGCGCCAGGTGTCGATCCGACCGTTGCGCACGCGAGCCAGCACCGGATTGATTCCGGCACGCGTGGGCGGCCCTGGCGTAGACTTCTTCGGCGTGCGCGAATACCAGACCGGAGACCCGATGCGCTGGGTCAACTGGCGCGTGACTGCGCGTCACCCTCGTCGAATCTACTCGAACGAGTTTGAGCAGGAACGCGTGGCTGACGTCGGGCTGGTGCTGGATGCTCGCCAGCGCCATGACCTGCTGGCAAACGGCGACTCGCTATTCGAGCACGCGGTGCGAGCGACGGCGGCGCTGGCCGATGCGTTCCTGCGGGACGGGAACCGTGTGGCAATGCTCACCTACGGCGCGGGGCTGAATTGGGTCTTCCCTGGCTACGGTCGCCTGCAGCGAGAGCGCATTCTCCAGGCGCTGGCAGGGGTCCAGACCGGCGAAAGTGAGGTCTTCGAGTCGCTGGACTATCTGCCGACGCGCCTCTTCCCGCCGCGCTCGCAGGTCGTCTTGGTCAGCTCGCTGTGCAACGCGGATCTGGCAACGCTGATCCGGCTCCGCGCACACGGTTACGAACTGCTCATCATATCGCCCGACCCGATCGCATTCGAGACCGTAGCCAGAGACGTTCATCCTGCGCTCGCCCTCGGCGCGCGCATCGCACAACGAGAGCGCAGCATCCTGCTGCAGCGGCTGAGACAGGCCGGGGCCCAGATCGTGGATTGGCCGGTGACCAGGCCGCTCGATCAAGCCATCCTGGCGTCGCTCGGCCGCGTACCGAAGTGGGCCCGGCCCGTGCGCTAGGGCGCCAAGGAGGTCTCGATCGGGCAGACCACGGATCGCGTCCGATCCTATGATTCCTATGCTCAGACGTATCGCTGTCATCCTCATCGTGGTTATCGCGATTTTCTCTGCGGCCGGTTTCGCTGCGGTCGGGGCCTGGCCCCTGATGCTGCCGTGTCTGGTCCTGGCCGCGCTATGGCTTGCGGGTGTGGTTCGCCGATGGGAGGGGCTGGGATCGCTCATGCTCTTTGCTTTCGTCGTTGCGGCCGGCATCGGCGCCAACTTGGATCAGCGCGCGCTCTGGACCGCGCCGATGGTCGTCCTTGCGCTCGCCGCCTGGGACCTGGAGCGCTTCGCCGCCCGGCTGCGACTGGCCGGCGCCGACGCAGATACGCGCGAGCTCGAAAGGCGTCACCTCTGGCGGCTGGCAGGGGTGAGCGGCCTCAGCCTCCTCTTGACCTGGTCGGTTCTGGGTGTGCGTCTGAAGCTCGGCATGGCTGTGGCCCTGGGACTCGGCATGTTGGCGATCCTGGGACTGAGCCAACTGGTCCGTGCGTTGGTGCGGGAAAGTGATTGAGAGCACCTGCGACGCCACAAGACAACAACGAAAGGGGACGATGCCGTGATGCCGATCCTGGAAGCCCTCCGCGTCCATGCTGGCGAACCGCTGCCCGGTGAACCGCCGGAGATCATGCCGTGGGACGATACGGCGGCTTGGGCCTGGCTGGGCGCAGCCAGGCACACCCTCGGTCTGCTGCTTGCAGGCGAAGCTCCCGGTGATCGCGTGTTCGCTGCGGCTGACTACCTGCTCACCTTCCCCTCGGTTGCATTCCGCGCTTCGCCGTCGTCCGAGGCGCTGTTGAACGCCACGGCGCTGGCGCTGTGCGGCTACCTGTGCGATCGGCGTCACCCCGAGGCCGGCATGTGGCGGCTGACCGGCTGCGCGCGCCTGGCGAACGAAGCGCACCTGCGCCGGGCTGCGCTCGAAGATCGGATGCTGGCGGACTGTCTTTTGACCGTATGTCGCGTGGCCGATGAGACCGGGCTGCCGCTTCTGGCCGATCTGATCACTCTGCGCGAACGCATGTGGGGCCGGCTGCTTGATCACCACAGAGCGGAACGACTCCACGTCCCAGAGGCTGAGTATCCCCAGCACATGATTCAGCCAGTGTCCCCTGACCGGGTCGGCGCGCTGATGCGCGGACGCGATTGGCAGCAGCGGACGCGTTCGCCGGAGGAGGTGCTGACCGCAGACATGGAGGACGCGGACGGCGCCTGCCGCAATCTGATCACACTGCGCGCTCACATGTTGGTGCGGCACCAGTTCGGCAGCGATGTAGACTGGCATATCCAGTTCTTTGAGGACAAGGAATCGACCGTCAGTCTGAACTTCCAGCCGTTCCTCCGCAACCTTGCCACTGCGTATCGGGAGACCGGCAATGTGCAGTACGCGGAGCATGCGGCGAGACTGATGTGGTCGTGGTATCGGCAGTGTCCCGTGCCCAACCATCGGCAGTACACCGGACCGTGGCGCACACTGGAGGTAGGCGGCCGGCCCTGGCGCGTCTGGCTGGATGTGATCGGCTATCTGGGACAGACGGCTCCGTTCGACGATGCCACGCACGCCATGCTGGCTCGCTCACGGCTGGAGCACATGCGCTACCTCACTGCGTTCTGCGGCGGACCGAACAATTGGTACCAGGTCGAAGCCTCCGGCCTTGCGGTTGCCGCCCTCTGCTCGCCCGAATTGGCCCTCGCAGACGCTTACCTGCGCATCGCACTCCGCCGGCTGGCGTGGATCAATCGCGTCGCCTACTACGACGATGGATTCCAGTTCGAGCTCAGCCACGGCTACCATGCGTTCCCCACCCTGGCCATCACCTCAGTGGTGCGCACCGCGCTGGCGCGCGGTGTGACCCTGCCGGAGCCGTTCGTGCGACTGGTCGAGAGAGCACACGAGATGTATCTCTACGCGGCTCAGCCCGATCACATCCTGCCGATGTTCAACGACTGTGGCCCGCAGCCGACCGACCCGGCGGCCTACCTCCGCGGGGCTGCCGAGATGTTCCGTCGCGACGACTTCCGATGGGGCGCCAGCCACGGACAGGCCGGCACAGCGCCCGACCATGCCTCGCACGCCTGGTCCTCGGCGGGTTACTACGTGATGCGCGATCGGTGGGGTCGCGACGGACAGTTTCTTTTCTTCGACGGCGCACCGTGGGGTGCGTCGCACCAACATGAGGACAAGCTGACTTTCACCCTGTATGCGGGCGGCCGGCTGCTGATCAGGGATCCGAACATCTACTCTTACTCGCCGACCGAGCTGACGCACTACTTCAAAGCCTCGCGCAGCCACAACATCGTCATGGTGGACGGTCGCGGCCAGGCGCGGCGTTTCCGACCCGAAGCCAGGCTCTCCACCCTGGGGCGCAACGAATGGGTCAGTCGGCCGGACTTCGACTTCGTCAGCAGCGAATACCTCGAGGGATTTGCGCCGGATCCCTATCCCGGTCGCGGCGCCGCTTCGGAGGTGGATGCGAGCATCGCCCATCGGCGAGCGATCTTCTATGTCAAACCGGACAGCGCGGCGCTGGCGTCCGTCCAGGGCGATCATGCAGGATCGGCCTTGCCCGGCTACTGGATCCTATGCGACCTCCTGAGTGGGCAGGACCACGAGGCGCACACCGTGGAACAGCTTTTCCACCTGGCTCCCGTGGAGCAGCCGGGCGCTCCGGAGCCGTTACGTCCCGGAGAGGTGTCGGTCTCGCCGTCCGTCATCGTGACAAGGGAACCAGGCCTCGGTAACCTCGCGATCCTGCCTCTAGACCCCGCTGGATTGGAGGTGCGGGCGCAGAAAGGCGAAACGTCGCCGGCCGTCGGCTGGCATGGCGTCTACGGCGAGTTTCCTGCCTGGGATATCACACTGCAACGCAGCACGCCGTTGCCGGCCCGCATGGATGTCGTGCTCTTTCCGGTGAAGCCAGGCGAGAACACTTATCCCGTTGTGACGCGACTGCGGTCCGATCCCCTGGTCACGGCCTTCCGCATTCAAGGCGCGGGAGTCGATGATGTCTTCGTGCTGTGCGAGGAGGGCGCAGGGCCGGTCTTGGTGGACGATATTGCGTTCACAGGACGGGCGCTCTTCGCCCGCCGAAGCCCCATGCCACGGTTGCTGACCGTTGAGGCCGCCAGCGTTGCGCGTGACTCCTGAGCGCTGCCGTCGGGTCAGCTTGCCGCCAGTGGTGATTGACGCCAAGGAGGCGCCTGATGAAGATCGTGGATGTCGTCGTCGAGGAGTTCAGCTACAGATCCGGCATCGTGCGCGACTCCGAGGGTCACACCCATCCCGGTGCGGAGCACGACGCCAGGCAGACGCTGCTTCGCATCGTCACCGATGAAGGGGTCGAGGGGTGCAGCTTCGGCGCAAGCCGCGAGCCGATTGAGCGCATCGTCAAGCCGATCTTGCTCGGTCAGGATCCGTTCTTCCGCGAACGCATCTGGCAGCAGCTCAGGGAGCGGCAGCGGCTTAACCTGGCCACGCTCTACGATGGCGTACTGGCGCACGTGGACATGGCGCTGTGGGACCTCGCGGGCCGCATCCTGGGTCTGCCCGTGTACAAGCTTCTGGGCGGCTATCGCGACAAAGTCAAAGCCTACGCCAGCACGATGTGCGGGGACGATCTGCCAGGCGGGCTGGATACGCCACAGGCGTACGCCCGCTTTGCGCTGCAGTGCAAGGCGCGGGGCTACTCAGCATTCAAACTGCACACCTGGCAGCCGCCCATTCCCGGCGCGCCCGATGTGAAGCGCGATATCGCCGCGTGCGCCGCCGTACGCGAGGCGGTTGGTCCGGATATGGTCTTGATGCTGGATCCCTTTCACTACTACAGCCGGGAGGAGGCGCTGGCATTAGGCCGCGGGCTGGAGAAGCTGGATTACCTGTGGATGGAAGAACCGATGGATGAGCATTCCACCTCATCTTACGTCTGGCTGTCCGAGCAGCTCGACCTGCTGATCTGTGGCCCAGAGACGGCCGAGGGCAAGATGCAGACGCGCGCCGAGTGGATCATGCGGGGGGCCGCCGACATCAGCCGGGGCGGGGTCGGCGACCTCGGCGGCATCACCCCACTCATGAAGGTGGCGCATCTGGCCGAAGCGTTTGGTATGCGCATGGAAGTGCATGGGGGCGGCGCGGGCAACCTGCACGCCTTGTGCGCCATGGGCATACCGGGCGAGTTCTATGAACGCGGCCTGCTCCACCCGTTCGTGGACTACGAGCTGCCGCCGCCCTGGCTGAATGCCATCGCGGATCCGATGGATGATCAGGGCTACGTTCATGTGTCGCAGCGACCGGGATTAGGGCTTGACATCAACTTCGAGTACATTCGCGAGCATCGCATCAGCGCGTAGGCCTCTCACGAGACGCCATGTGACTTTGTACGAGATCGCCACGAATGACGCCTGAGACGCTTCTCACACCCGCGCAGCGGCTTGAGCTCTACTACTGGATGCGCCTGACGCGCACCTTCGACGATCGGATGATCGTGCACTGGAAGCAGGGCCGCGGCGTGGGCGGAACCTTCAGCCAGCGCGGCCACGAAGCGATCAGCGTCGGCGCGAGCTATGCGCTGGGGCCGCACGACATCGTCGCGCCGATGCATCGCGACCTGGGCGCGTTCCTGCTGCGCGGCATCACCCCCCGGCGCATGTTCGCCAATCTTCTGGGACGGGCCACCGGCGTGACGCATGGACGTGACGTGAATCTGCACGGCGTGGGTGACCTGAGCTTCGGGATCTTCGGCTTCATCAGCCATCTGCCGCATTCGCTGCCGGCCGGCCTCGGCGCAGCGATGGCCTTTCGCTATCGGGATGAACCGCGTGTTGCCCTGTCGTTCACCGGCGACGGCGCCAGCAATGCCGGGCTGTTCCATGAGACGCTGAATATGGCCGCGCTGTACAATGCGCCTTGGGTGGTGCTCGTCGAGAACAACCTGTATGCCTATTCGACGCCCATCGCGGAGACGATGAAGCGCACCGACCTTGCTCGCCGCGCCGATAGTTACGGCATTCCTGGCGTGGCCGTGGATGGCAACGACGTCGAGGCCGTGTATGCGGTGACGAAGGACGCGATCGAGCGCGCGCGCGTGGGCGGCGGCCCGACGCTGATTGAGGCGAAGACCATGCGCATGCTCGGTCACGCCCTCCACGACGGTGCGGAGTATGTGCCGGCCGAGCTACTCGCAGCGTGGGAGCAACGCGATCCGATCCGTCTGTACGAGGCCAGGCTGATGGCCGAGGGAGTTGCGGAGCGGGCCGAACTGGACGAGATCGGACAACGTTGTCAGGTTGAGGTCGAGGATGCGGTGGCATTCGCCGAGGCCAGCCCATGGCCAGACCCGGCGAGTGTCACGGATGGCGTATACGCGCCCTGAGACGCCGGGACGCGACATGCGAGTGTGACAGACTGCGCCAGATTGCACGCCCCTGCGTCGTGACCCGGATGCCTACGGCGCCGTTTACTGCGCTGGCCGTGCTTGCCGCCCTGACCGCATCCGCCGGCAAGAGGAACGCCTCAGGATGAACCGAGATGCCGCAGATCGCTGCTGACTCTGTCCCCCGAACCCTTACCTACCTTGCTGCAATCAGCGAAGCGCTGGCCGAGGAGATGCGCCGCGATCCGAGCGTGCTCGTCATGGGCGAAGATGTCGGAGGTGACTTCGGCGGCGCGTTCAAGGTGACCAAAGGACTGGCGGCGGAGTTCGGCCCCAAGCGCGTCATGAATACACCTCTTTCAGAGCTAGGCTTCACCGGCATGGCCGCAGGCATGGCTTTGATGGGACTGCGGCCGGTCGTGGAGATGCAGTTCGCTGATTTCATCAGCACGGCGTTCGATAGCATCGTGCAGTTCGCGGCCACCGCGCACTACCGCTGGGGCGGCGCCGTGCCCATCGTGGTCCGCGCGCCCTCAGACGGCGGCTTGCGCGCCGGGCCCTTCCACAGCCAGAATCCAGAGGCGTGGTTTGTCCATGTGCCGGGACTCAAGGTCGTTGCTCCCGCCACGCCTGCCGATGCCAAGGGTCTGCTGATTGCAGCTATCCGCGACAACAACCCGGTGATCTACTTCGAGAGCAAACTGCTCTATCGCTCGCTCAAGGGACCTGTGCCGGAGGGTGAGTTCGTGGTTCCCATCGGCAAGGCGCAGCGGGCGCGCAGCGGTGAGGATCTCTCGCTCATCACCTATGGCGCGCAGCTGCACCAGGCGCTTGCTGCGGCCGAACGCCTGGCGGCCGATGGCATCGAATCCGACGTCATCGACCTGCGGACCCTGAAGCCGCTGGACGAAGACATGGTCCTGACGTCCGTCCGCAAGACCGGCAAGGTGCTCATCATCCATTCTGCCAGCCGGCTGGCCGGTCTCGGCGCTGAGCTCGCTGCGCTGATCTCGGACCAGGCATTCGCATGGCTGGACGGTCCCATCCGGCGCCTCGGCGGTCTTGACACACCCGTCCCCTTCAGCCCTCCGCTGGAGGATGTCTATCGGCCCGACTCCGAGAAGATCTACGCTGAGGCCATCAGGCTCGCCGCATTCTGATCTTTCGTCGGATCGGTTCGTGACGATGCTGCGCCACCTCCATTCCTGCCAACGACTAGCCATCTGGCCAATTGCCTGATTCACTGTGTGGCCGATGCGTTGCGGCACGCCCA
>CAYRFV010000160.1:0-12724 GCA_964423545.1 uncultured Anaerolineales bacterium
GGCAGTGGTTCCCTGTTCTGATGGTTGCCTCGATCGGCTTGGTGCTTGCCCTGGGCCTGACCCTGAAGTGGGATGGGCGGACGGTGCAGTGGGATGCGCTGCGTGGTCTGAACGAGACAATCTGGCGCCTGGGCCACCTCCTGAAGCCTGGCGTCTTCGTGCCGGAGAGTCCTCCTGCGCCGTTTGATGCGGCGGTCCCGCTGCCGGGTCTGTTGCTCAGTGCGTTGGTGCCGTTCTGGGAACGCGCGCGTGTGTTCGCTCGCTATGCTCTCCTGGCCAGCCTCGGGGTGTACCTGTTGGCGGGACTCGGGTTGGAGGGGGTGCGCCGGCCGCGCGGCATACGGTGGATGTTGGCTGCGCTGCTGTTGCTCGGCGTTCTTCCCCAGCCGACCGGCAGTGTGCCCTACCCGGTCACCCCCCACCCTGCCTTCGAATGGCTGCGCAGCCAGCCGATGTCAGGGCGGGGCGTCGTGGATCTGGATTCGTGGCAGCCCGACCTGCTCTATCTGCCGAATCGCGGCCAAACTCTGCTGGCGACGGAGCATCATCAGAAGCCGACGCTTGCAGGCGCAAGCAGCATGCTTCCGGCTCATGCGGCGTTCCTGGATGGATGGCTGACCGCACACCCGCGTCCCTTCCTGACCCCTGATTTCGTTCCGCTGCTGCGCCAGTTGGGCGTCCGCTACATCCTGCTGCATGTTTCTGGCGGCGCTGCGAGGGATGCGTTGCGCGAGGCGAGAACGAACGCCGAGATCAACGAGATCGGTTGCTTCGATCCTCCGGCCGAGATAGGACCGTGGCCCTATCCGATCTGTATCCTGGAGGTGCAAGCATCCAAGACACCCGGCCTGAATGTGATCCTGCGGAACGGCTGGTCGGGCGCGGAGGAATGGGGACGGTGGATCGAAGGGACGGAGGCGGGTGCGAGTTGGGCAGCTTCGGCGCGTTCAGACCACCGGTTGTCGTTGGAGGTTTTTCCGGTATGCATCCCCGGCCGTGGCCAGGGCCTTGTGGTTGAGGTCAACGGGCAGGAGGTGGCCTCCCACCGGTGGGAGGGGTGTGAACCGTGGCAGAGCGAGGTAACGATTCCTGAGCAGCTTGTTCGCATCGGGTGGAACGAGGTGGCGCTGCGTCCCGCGTATGCTGCGCGACCGATTGACTTCACCGAGGGCCGGAATGCCGATGTGCGGCCGTTGTCGGTGGGCGTCAGCCGACTCGCGGTGGAGCCAGCCGCATCGCGATGAGGCTCCGGCTTGTCCCTCGCACCAGGTTGTGCCATCAGCGCAACTCGGTGCATCAGTGGGTTCTTGACCCATCCATTGATCGATGGTATCTTGGTCGAATGCTCGGCTCCGCGAGCACGGGACTGGTGCACAGATGACTGCTTTGCATCTGGCTGCCGCGCATCCGATTGCGCCTCCCTGGAGTCGTGGTGGCTTGGAGATCAACAGCAATGCGCGTGGTGCTCCCTTCTCGTTGGCGCTGGCTCTGGCTTTTCGTAATCCTCTTGGCGGTAGCGATCTTTCCGGCCATCACTCGGAATACTGCTGAGTATGCCTATGATGCAGCCAGCGCGCACGTCTATCGCAGCGTCGCCTATTCCCAGGTGGTCAGCGATGGGGTTCTGTTCCCGCGCTGGGCCCAGTTTCTGCACGTGGGGCTCGGCAGCCCCGTGTTCACCTTTCATCCGCCTCTGGCGTACGCCCTGCTCGATCTGCTTTCGCGCGTCGGCCTCTCGCACCCGATCGGCTGGCGGCTGCTGATTGCAGCGGGGCTGGTTGCAGCTTTTGCCGGCACGTATCTGTGGGTAGCCGCGTGGACCGGGAGACGATGGCCCGCGGTGCTTGCGGCTGTGTTGTACCTGTACGCGCCCTATGTGTTGCGGAACGCGCTGGAGCGCGGCAGCGTCGAAACCTTCAGCATGTTTCTCTACCCGTGGGTCTTCTGGTCCCTTCTGCGACTGGGTCGAAGCCCCGGAGTCGGGCGGTTTGTTCTGGCGACTCTGCTGTGGGCCGGATGCATCGGCTTTCACGTCTTGGGGCCGCTGATGCTGGCGCCCTTTGCAGTGCTTTACGGTCTGGTCATCGCATGGCGTCATCGCACGTTCGCCCCGTTGTTGGCCCTGGTCACAGGCGTTCTGCTGACCGCGCCGATCTGGGCGCCGACCGCCGCCGAGCAGTCGTACGTTCATGTCCAGCGCGACTTCGGCCAGGGCTATGCCAGCCCGGCCGCGAATCCGCTTCCATTGGACCGGCTCTTGGCGCCGCCGGTGATCTATGACACGGGCCGCGACAACAACGGGATGGGGGATCGACTCGGCTTGCTCCAGACAGGGATGCTCCTGGCGGGTCTTGCCGGAGCGGCCTATGCCTGGCATCAGGGGCGCGTCACGTTGGCGCTGGCGATCGGCGGCATGACTGTGGCAGGGCTGGTCCTGGCCTGGATGCTGACAGCGACGTCTGATCCTGTGTGGCACGCGCTGGCAGGTGGACTGGAGCGCCTGCAGTATCGATCGCGGCTGCTGGGGCTGCAATCGCTCTTCGCGGCCGTCACCGGCGGCCTGTGCCTGGTGCTGCTCTCGTCCAGGTGGCAGCGAGCGGTGGCGTTGGGCATCGCCTGCCTGGCAATCCTAGTCGTCACGCCCGCGCTCTACATCGAGCTGCTGCATCGGTACGCTGACTTCGGCGCAACGCTCAGCCTTGCCCAGGTGCGCGCTGCCGAGATCCGTTCCGGCGGCACGGCCTTCACCTCGTTCGGTGAGTTCACGCCGCGTTGGCGCACAGATCCTTTCGATGCGCAGCTCATCCAGGAGTTGGGGCCGGGTTTCGACGCTGCTCTGTCGTCTCCTGTGAATCCGGACCCCAACGTTCGGTTGTTGGCGAGCGATGTGCGGAGCGGCGCCTGGGACCTGGAAATCGCGGCTTCCGCCCCTACGACTCTGACGCTGCGACTTCTCTACTATCCGCGCTGGCAGGCTACGGTGGATGGTCGGCCGTCTCGGCTCGACCATGAAACAGGCGCCGGCTACGCCCAGGTGCGCGTGGAGGAAGGGCGGCACAGCGTGAGATTGCGCTACGGCCGCTCGACTGCGGAGTCGGCAGGAATTGCGCTGGCCGCCGCGACCGTTTTCGCCCTGCTCGTGGCGGGGATGATCGCAGCGCGTCGCAAGGGCACGGTCTCCGAGTCTGCGTCGCGGCGCAGCGTGGCTCGCCTCGATCCGGAGCCCCCAGGATGGCTGCTGGTTGGCCTCACCACGGTGCTCATTCTGAAGTTCGCCTACATCGATCCGGCGACAACGTGGCTGCGCTGCGTCACTACACCCGACAAGGTCTGCGGTGCGGATGCAACGTTCGATGTGCGTTTTCCTGATGCGCCGGCTTTGCGCGGCTATGCGGCTCCTTCGAGCCAGGTGCAGGTGGGCGGTGAGCTGCGTGTCGATCTGTTTTGGGAAGGGCATGCCGGCGCCGCCACGCCCTTGTCCAGCTTCGTACACATCCGCAACAGCCGGCCAAACGGGCCGATGAATCCCCGCTCGGGCAACGAGATCTGGGCGCAGGAGGAGCATCAGACCCCCGGTGGCCTTCTTACGACCGAATACCTGCCCGGAAAGCTCTACAAGGACGAGTTTCGCGTACCACTTCCGGAGGACATGCCACCCGGTGAGTATTTCCTGGAGGTCGGCTGGTTCAATCCTAAGACGGGCGAGCAGCTTGACCCGCTTGGGGAGACGATCAAGCCGCCGCTGAAGATCCTGTGGCGTTCGATACTGCTGCCTTCGGTGACAGTGCAATGAGCAGGTCAGACGGAGCTTGAGGGTGGGAACGAAGGCTACCGACCGGGTTTACGTCCTGTTATTGTGTCTGGGCGCCGCGTTTCTTGTCGGTGCATCGCTGCTCCAACACCGGGCGCTGGGCACCGGGTACGACCTGGGCATTTATGACCAGACGGTTTGGAACCTGGCTCATGGCCGCCTCTGGATGACCACGCTGGTCTACGAAACGGGCGGCTTCTACGACCATTTCGAGCCGATTCTGGTGCTCGTTGCGCCGCTCTACTGGCTCTGGTCCGATGCGCGCGTGCTGCTGATCGTCCAGGCGATCGCGCTGGCGCTTGGATCGCTGCCGATCTACCTCTATGCGCGCCACCGGTTCAAGACGTGGCGTCATCGCCATCTCCTGTCGTTGTTGATCGCCGGAGCCTACCTGGTCTATCCCGCGATGCATAACGCCAATCTGAACGATTTCCATGAAGTCTCGCTGCTGCCTCCGCTGTTGGGATTCGCGCTCTATGGGTTGCTGACGGGTCGCCCGCGCGTGACGTGGGTCTTCCTCGCGCTCTGCTTGATGGTCAAGGAGGACTTCAGCGTCACCTTTCTGATGTTCGGCCTCTACATCCTGGTCTTCAGGCCTGCCGGCTTTCGCCGGCGCGATGGCGCCATCGTAGCGATCATCGCCGTGGTCTGGATGGCGCTGGTGCTTTACTTGTTCTATCCTGCAGCCACGCGAGGCATGGCGTACCCGTTCGTCGAGCGGCGCTATCCCTGGCTGGGCGGCACGCCCGAAAGCGCTGCGAAGGTGCTCCTGACGCAGCCGTGGGTGATGATTCCCTACCTGCTGCAGACACCGAAACTGCTGTTCCTGCTGCGCCTGTTCGGTCCATTGCTCTTCCTACCTCTTCTCGGCATGCCTGTCATCCTTCTGTCATTCCCGGTGCTCATCTATCTGATGCTGAGCAACTACGAGCCGCAATGGTCGGTGCAGTCGTACTACAACCCGCCGCTGCTTCCTTACCTGTTCTTCGGTCTGATCATCGCACTGGACATCGTGCGCCGCTGGATCGCGCGGCTCGGGGTGCGGCCGGATCGGATCGAGGTCGGCATGGCGTGCGTGATCATCACTGCGGTGAGCGTCGGATACTACGTTGATGCGCCCGGGCCGGGAAGCCGGAACTTCCGTGCCGCGCGTTTCAGTGTGACGCCCCGCGTCGAGGCGGCCCGGCGCATCCTGGCGCAGGTGCCGACGGACGCGTCGGTCAGCGCAGTCTGGCCCCTTGTGCCGCAGCTCTCGCAGCGCCAGCGCATCTATACCGTGCTGGCGCGACCCAAGACGCCCACCGAATACATCGTGCTGGAGGAGAGCGAAGGCGCTGAGGGAGCACCGATCTATCCGTATGCCGCACCCGATGGAACACCGACCGTCTACCACGAGTACGCGCCGGTGGCGGCGGACGGGCAGTTCCGGCTGCTGGCGCATGCTCGCGCCATCACGATGACCCCGATCATCGAGATGGAGCCACCGTCGCGACCGTTGAGCCTCTCTGCCTATGCCTGGTTGGATGGGGGTCGCGACAGTCAACCGCCGGTCGCGCGGGCCGGTGAGGCCGCTCGCCTGATGTTGGCCTGGCATCGCACGGGCCCCCTCAACCGGCGCTATGTGGTGTTCGCGCACCTGCTGAAGGACGGCAGCCCGGCCGCAGCCAACGGTCTGCCGGACGCCGTGGCCCAGAGCGGCCACGAGCCCGGCGACGGTCGCTTTCCGACTACCCAGTGGGAGACGTGGACGCGCCCAGCGGTTGTGTTGGACGAGCAGCGGCTGGAGATTCCACCCGATACGCCCCCGGGGATATACTATGTGTGGGCCGGCGCGTTCGACAAGGAGACCGGCGATCGGATCGAATTAGGCGGACCCGGACAGACGTTGAAACTGGTCGGGCCGCTTGTGGTGGTGGGCAAGTAGTGCATGGCACACGACGTGGGATTGGCCAGTGAGCGGCGCATAGCCGTCGGCATCTTTTTCGTGGTGCTGGCAGCCTATGTCGTCACGTATAACGGCGCCTTCAAGAGCAATGACGAGCGCGCGCTCTTCAGCGGCATCGACAGCTTCATCAAGCGCGGGGAGTTCACTACCAATCAGATCTATTGGGATTACACCCATGTCGGCGTCTTCACGACGAGCGGCGACATGGTGCCAAACTATGAGCCGGCGCAGATGGTTGCAGCCATCCCGCTGTACCTGTGGGGCCGCATGTTGGGCGCCGGCGTGCAGGGGGTGATGTTTTTCGGTGCGATGGTCATGGCCGGGTCGGCTGCGCTGATCTATCTCTCGTTGCTCGAGCTGGGCTGTGGCCGGCGCAGCGGCGCGCTGGGCGCGTTGGTCTTTGCGTTCGCCACGGGCGCCTGGCCGTACAGCCGCTCCTTCTTCCGGGAGCCATTGACCATTCTGGCGTACCTCATGGCCTTCTACGGGCTGTTTCGCGCCCGTCCTCCCGCCGTGCGACGGCTGATCTGGCCTGCGCTGACCGGTTTCGCCCTCGGTCTGGCGCTCACCACGAAGCAAATCGGGGTGGCCATCGTTCCTTCGCTGGCGCTGCTGGCATTCGGTTACGAGCGCAGACGGACGATAGATGGGCGGCAAGTGACAGACGGCGAGCTCGAAGCAGCCGATGGCGCGACGCCTCACTGGGTGTGGTCGGCGCGCGCCAGGGCCCTGGCAGCGTTTGTCGTGCCGTTGGCGCTCTTGCTCCTGCTGAATCGATGGTACATTGCGACGACCCTCGAAGGGGTGGAGACCTTCGCGCGCGACGTGGTGGACTTCACGACCAACCCGCAGCTCTCGAGCTCCGCGCCGGTGCGCATGCTCCGCGCCGCAGTCGGCCTGACCATCAGCCCTTACAAGGGCCTGTTCTGGTTCTCCCCCGTGCTCTTGCTGGGGCTGATCGGGGCGGCGCCGTTCATTCGGCGAAGGCCGTGGGAGGGGGTGGCGCTGTTGGCCGCGACGGCCATTCACCTGCTGGGGTACAGCCGGTACAACTATTGGTCGGGCGGCGTAACGTGGGGCTCGCGCTATATGCTCCAGGTCGTGCCGTTCCTCGTATTGCTGGCCGCGCCGGTGTGGGCATGGCTGATCAGGGAAGGCCGGCGAGCGACAACGGATGACGGCATCCGGCGGTCGGCGAGCGCCGAAAGATCGCAGTGGAGAGACGGCGGGCCGGCAGACCGGCGGACCAGCGCATTGTCAGGGGCTAGCGCGCCTGTGACGTCCTATTGGCAGGCCGAAGGGGTGAATGAACCGAGGTTCACGCACCGCGGCCTGCGCATCGGCGCCTGGCTCCTGATCGCTCTCAGCACACTCATTCAGGTGCTTGGCATCGCCGTGGACTATCGCACGTTCGAGGTGAAGTGGCTGCTTGACAATGCTCAGGTGTGGGGCGGGATCGGTCAGGCGATCGAAGGATTGTTCATGCGGCCGGCCGAGTCGCCGGTGACGGGCCATCTGCGTCTGCTGCTCTCCGGCGCGGAGCCGCTCGACTTTGCCTGGGTGCAGTTGCGACCGGAAGGACGATGGGCCTTCACCCCGGCGGGGCTGTGGGTATCGCTGGCCTTGCTTGGGCTGTCGTTGGTGGCTTTCGTCCGTATCTGGCGGCGGCCAACGCGGCGGAATGTCATGGTGTCCGGCGGCGTGCTCAGCGCAGCGATGCTGCTGGCCTGTTCCGGCCTGTTGGCGCTCTATCGCCACGGCGACGCGCGGTTTGATCCTAACAATGCCGATCGCTTCCTGAAGCCGATGACGGCGGCCCTGGAGGCTGTGCAGTGCGGATGGACTGGCTCGGGCGCGTCGATCCCTTGCGACGATGCTCTGCTCGTGCCGGATCCCATATTGACCGACTACTTCCTGAACTATCTTGCGGGGCCTCTGGTCTGGTACAGTGTCGAGCCGCGGCCGGTGGATGATCGTCTCATGGAGCAGCTGCTGGCGCGTTACGGCCGAATCTGGCTGGCGCGCGATCGGAATGCGCAGAGCGATGACGCCGAGGCGCGTCGTGGATGGGAACGCGTCCTCACGGAGCGCGCATACAAGGTGGATGAGCGGAAGTTCGGCGATTGGGCGCGGCTGCTGCGTTTTTCGGCAGCTGGTCGTCCCGCTGAGTTCTCGGTGGTGGACCAACGGCTCGGCGACATGATTCTCGATTCGGTGCGGCTGGGGATCGAGCAGCAGCGGGGCGTCTCCGCTTCCGAAACGGTCCGAACCGACCCCGCGGATTCCGATCCGCTTGATGACGGTAAGGTGCGGACGCGCACCGGCGCTACACTCCAGGTGGGACTGACCTGGCGGGCAGCCGAAAAGCCGTCGGGCAACTACACCGTCTTCGTCCAGCTTCTCGACGGTGCGTCACAGGTGAAGGCGCAGCGCGATCGCTGGCCGGGTGACGGCTTCTACCCGACTGCCGCGCTGAATGCGGGGCAGACCATCACCGATAACGTAGCACTACCGCTCGACGTGCCGCCCGGCAGCTATCGTCTGATCGCTGGTCTTTATCGCGGCGATCAGCCCGGCCTGCCGCGGCTGACAGGGCCGGGAGGAGACCATGTGGTCCTGGCCCAAGTCGACGTAAAGTGAGTCACGCGATGAGTCAGCGAACGGGCGAAGAGCCGAACGCACAGATGCCCGGACCTGCGCCCGCCGCTCGTGCGTCAAGGGTTGTCTCCCGTCTCGCCCCGTGGGTCGCCTTTGCTGCGCTATTGTCGTGGGGCTGGCGCGGTCAGGACTTACTGCATCACATCCCGGATTACGGTGACGTGCTGGAGCTAGTGTGGGCCATCTCGTGGTACGGCGACGCGCTGCGAACCGGCGCGAATCCGGCAGTCTATCCGCTCGCGTTCCATCCAGTCGGCTGGCAGCTTTCGACCTTCGGACAGTCGGTGGGGCCTGCGCTCTTCCTGGCGCTTGCGCCGCTGTACTGGGTCGGTGGCGCAGCATTCGCATACCAGATTGGGATGCTGCTGACGTTTGTGCTGGCGTTCGGTGGGATGCTGGCCTTGGCCGGCCGGCTTTTCTTGGACCGGCTGGGCGCAACAATCGCGGGATTGCTCTACACGTTCTGGGGATTTCGCTGGTTCCAGACTCTCGGCCACCTCAATTTCCTGCTCGGCTCCGCCTGTCTGCCGTGGATAGTGTGGGCATTGGAGCAGTACGTACAGGAACTATCCGGGGAGCGCCGTGCTCGCTCTCGGTTCGCCATGTGGCTCGTCTTGGCTGGAGTCATCTGGGCGGCAGCTATTGCCGGCTCGATGTACTTCGTGTGGATCGGCGGCATCCTGATTGCTGGCTGGATGGTTGGCCGGTGGTTGGGGAGGCAGATGAGCGGGCGTGCGGCTCTCGCTGGCTGCCTCATTCCGGCGGCCGTGGCGTTGCTGATGTCGCTGGCCCCTATCATCGCGTATGCGCGCGCGAGCACAACGATCGGCGCCGGCTCGCATGGGCTGGGCGAAGTGAGCTTCTGGGGCGCCAGCCTGAACGGCCTGCCATTGCCCTCTGTCTTTCACCCATGGCTCGGCTCGTTCGCCACCGCCATCTACCGCGGCATCACCTTTGAGCAGGGCGCCGCCAATCTCGGGCTGTTCGCCGTGCTTGCGGCCTTGGGAGGCGGGTGGGCTGCGCGTCGCGATCGGCGCTGGCTGCCCATCTTCATCTTGACGCCGATTGCTGTGTTGCTCAGCCTGGGGCTGACGCTGAAATGGGACAATGTCGCACTGCAGGCGAGCTGGTTGAGACCGCTGAACGCCGCGCTGTGGCAGACCGGCCATCTGCTCAAGCCGGAGGTGTTCGTCGAGGCGCAGCCGCCCGTGCCATTCGATGAGGCGATCCCCCTGCCCGGGATGCTGCTGACGATACTCGTCCCGCTGTTCGAGCGGGCGCGCACCTTTGCCCGCTATATTCTCATTGCCGCACTCGGGGTTTACCTCCTATCCGGACTGGCAGTGGTGCGTCTGCACCGGAGGCCGGCACGCTGGCTATTGGCGGCCCTGCTCGTCTTCGAGGTGATCCCGCCTCCTTTGGCGCAAATCCCGTTTCCGCCCAGTTCGCATCCGGTTTTTTCGTGGCTGCGGGAGCAGCCGGACGGCGCGGTCGCCGACCTGCTGGCCGCGCACCCCGATACGCTGGTGCTGATCAATCGCGGCGAGACGGTGCTGGCGACCCGACTGCATGGCAAGCCGGCCATCGCCGGCGCCAGCAGCGTGTGGCCGGCCGCCACCACCTATCTGAACGAGTGGCTCGCGACGCATCCGCATGCTCTCGAAAACCGGACGGTTGTCCCGCTCCTGCGTTTCTTCGGCGCGCGTTATCTGCTGCTCCACATGCGGAGCGATTGGGAGAGCCGGATCCTCGAAGCGGCCAGACGGAATCCGGAGCTCAGCGCCGCGCGGTGTTTTGAGCCCCCGTCCGGTCCGTCTGCCTGGCCGACCCCGATCTGTGTGCTGGAGGTGATGCCACCGGTCCGTTCGGCTGTGAACCTGGCGCCGGTCGACGGCTGGTCGGGGCAGGAGGACTGGGGCGTGTGGGCCACCGGCGAGGCATCACGCGCCGATTTTGTGGCGATGGTGCAGAAGCCGCACCGGCTCACGCTCGAGGCCTTCCCCAACTGCATCCCGGGCAGGATGCAGGCGATCACCGTAGAGGTGAACGGTGCGAAGCTTGCTGAGCATGCCTGGGCGAACTGCGACCCGTGGTCGGCGGCGATCACGATCCCAGCGCCACTCGTGCGACCGGGTGGCAACGAGGTCGTCATCCGTCCGGCTTATGCTGTTGCACCGGCAGCAGGGGACACGCGGGCGTTGTCTGTGGGTTTCAGTAAGTTGCAGGTCGATGCTCAACCGTAAAGGATCGTGCGAGTCGCTCATGACGGATGCTCCGCACTCGCCAAGTCGCCGAGAGCGCCTGGCCCGACTGGCGGCGGCGATCGCGCCCTGGATTGCGTTTCTGTGCTTCATGGGGTGGGCATGGGGGCCGCGCGACCTCTTTCGGACCGTACCGCACTACGGGGATGCGTTGGAGACGATTGCCAGCGCCACGTGGTTCAAGGACGCGCTGGCGCAGGGCCGAAATCCGCTGATTTACCCTTACAACTACTTTCCCGAAGGATGGCGGGTCGGCAGCCATTCGGTCGGCGCCCTTCTCTATCTCATCCTCGCACCGCTCGTTCGCATCGGCGGCGGCGCGTTTGCCTACAACTTCGCCATGCTCTTCGCGTGCGTCTTTGGCTTTGGGGGTGCGCTCTTGCTGGCGCGACGCCATCTGCCCCTGCTGTCTGGGACCGTAGCGGCCCTGGCAATCACCTTCTGGAGCATGCGTTGGGGTGCGGCGATGGAGGGGCGGCTGAATGTGCTCCTGGCTGCGACAATGCTGCCGTGGATGCTGTGGGGCAGCGAGCGTGCGCTGGCAGCGTCCAGTCGCAGGAGGCGCGGCGGTTGGCTCCTGCTGGTCGCGGTTTTCTGGGCGGTTGCGCTCAATCTGAGCCTCTACTTTGCCTATGTCGGGGGCGTGCTGCTTGCGATCTGGATGCTGCTGAGCACTCGTGCGGGGGTGGCGACATGGTCCCAGCGGCTGCTGGCCATGGGCTTCACCTGTGCAGCGCTGTTGTTGTTCGGCGCGCCCTGGCTGGTTCTTAACCTGCGCGAGACGGCCATGGCCGATCCGTCGTTCTACAGCATCGGTGAGGTGAACTTCGGCGGTGCGAGCCTGAACAGTCTTCCGATCCCTTTTCTCTATCATCCCTGGCTCGCCCCGTTCGCGCGTTCGTTCTATCGCGGCCAACCCTGGGAGCAGGGAATGGCCAACCTCGGGCTGGCGTGGACCGCGATGGCTCTCCTCGGGTGTTTTATCGCTCGCAAGCACAGGGCGTGGGGGCCAGCGCTCGCTGCGGCAGTCCTCATCCTGATCCTCGCGCAGGGCTTGACGCTGCACTGGGATGGCCAGACGGTCCAGCTGCCGATCCTGCGCCCCCTCAACCAGGTCATCTGGCAGATGGGGCACGTCATCAAACCGGGTTTCTTCACAGATCCCTCATCGCCGCCGCCTTTTCAGGATGCGATCCCGTTGCCTGCGCTGTTGTTGGCCGTTTTCGCACCTTTCTGGGAGCGCGGCCGAATACTCGCCCGATATGCACTGGCGGCCAACCTGGGGGTCGTCTTGCTTGCTGGGATGGCGTTGGTTGAGGCGCGGCGGCTGTGGCCCAACCGGTCTCATGCCGGCCCTGCCCTCCAACTGATCCTGGCCAGCGTCTTGCTGCTCGAAATCGTACCGCCGCCGCTGGAGACCCTTCCTTTCCCCCCTGCAACGCATCCAGCCTACGCCTGGCTGAGCCAACAGGCAATCCCGGGAGAGGGGATCGTGAACCTCCATGCCGCCCATCGTTCCACGTTGGTGTTGTGGAACCAGGGGAGCAGTCTGCTCATTCCGGGCTATACCGGCCAGGCCACCGTCGATGGGGCTGCGGGAGTGCGTCCGCGCCATACGGCTGCGTTGAGCGAGTGGTTGGCGACGCATGAGCATCCATTCTGGCAGCCCGATTTTGCGCCGATCATGCGCGCTTATCGCGTGCGGTATGTTGTGATGCAGATGACAGGTGAGTGGGAGTCGGGGCTGTGGGAGGAGGCACTGGCGGCAGAGGAGCTCAAGCCAGTCGGCTGCTTCCCGTCCCCCAAAGAGACCACGCCGTGGAGCTGGCCGGTCTGCATCCTGGAGGTGCGGCCATCGCCCTCGCCGGAGCTCAACGTGCTGCTGCACGACGGTTGGTCGGGCAAGGAGGGGTGGGCGTCTGGGCGGAAGGGACTCGGTCGGATGCCCAGTTCGTGGCGACCTCACGCACGCCGGTCCGGCTGGAGCTTGCGGCCTTCCCGCTGTGTGTGCCTGGCAAGAACCAGCGCGTCTCCCTGGAGGTCAACGGC
>CAYRFV010000161.1:0-12679 GCA_964423545.1 uncultured Anaerolineales bacterium
AAGAAGTCGACCTATGCGAGTTTTGCTTTCGGGGGGCGGGACCGGAGGCCACGTGTATCCGATCCTGACCGTGGTGGAACAGCTGACGAAAGACGAAAGACAAAGGACGAGCGGCGAAAGGTCGACGCCTGAGACCGCTGCCGCCGGCGTACCGCGCATTCCGGCCGAACCATTGTCCAGCGTCCAAGATTCATCGTCTCGTGACTCGTTCCTCTATGTCGGCGAGGCGGGCGGGCCCGAGGAGGAGCTTGCTCGACGTGCTGCGATCCCGTTCAGCGCCGTGGAGACCGGCCAGATACGCGGACAGGGTCTGAAGGTGGCGCTCGGCAGTCTGCTGCGCATGTGGCGCGGTGCGGCACAGTGCAGCGGCATCTTCAAAGAGTTTGGCCCTGAGGTGGTCTTTCTGACCGGAGGCTATGTATCGGCGCCCGTAGCGCTGGCGGCCTGGAGGGCGCATGTGCCGGTGCTGATCTATCTACCAGACGTGATGCCTGGGCAATCGATCGAGTGGACCAGCCGACTTGCCGAGCGGGTCGCCGTTTCCTTCCCGGAAGTGGCGCACTATTTCGGTGGCAAGGCGGTCGTGACGGGCTATCCGGTGCGCGCCGAGCTGTGGACGACGGATCGCAGCAAGGCGCGCATGGCGCTGGGTCTGACAGAAGATGCGCCGGTGCTGGTGGTGATGGGGGGCAGCCGTGGGGCGCGCAGCATCAACCGGGCGACGACAGCGGCATTGCCGCGACTGCTACCGCGCTGCCAGGTGGTGCATGTCAGCGGCCAGTTGGACTGGCCCGCGGTGGAGGAGACCGCGAGGCAGGTGACCGGGGAGTTGGCCGCGCGTTATCATCCCTATCCGTACCTCCACGACATGCCGGTGGCGCTTGCAGCGGCTGACTTGGTGGTTGCTCGTGCGGGTGCTGCCACACTTGGGGAGTTTCCAGCCGTGGGATTGCCCAGCATCCTGGCGCCATACCCGTATTCCGGCCAACACCAGGACGCGAATGCCGCCTATCTGGCGGAGCGCGGGGCAGCGGTGGTGCTGCGAGATGGCGAGCTGGAAACGAAGCTGGAGTCGACCGTGCTCGCGCTGCTGGATGCGCCCGAGCGGGTGGCCGCCATGGCGGCAGCCGCCAGGTCACTGGCCCGGCCCGATGCCGCCGCCAATATCGCCAGAGAAATCCGTCGGCTCGCAGAAAGCCGGCATACGCGAAGGTAGAGGCAGCGATGTTTCTGTTTGTCCTGCTGATGGTCGCGACGATCATGGCTATTTTCGGCCTGATCGGTTTTATGCGCGTCACCAGGGCCTCGGTGCTGCTCCTGGGGATCATGCTGGGCGGCCTGGTTTTCCTGCGGCTTTTCGGGGAACGACTCGTCAAGTTCGTCAATGCAGGCTGGGCCTTTGTCCGGAGCGGTGGATCGGGCGACGGCTCACCCTCGCTACTCGTCAACCCACAGGATCCGGCCTTCTTCTACCTGTTGGTGTTCTATGGCTTCGTGTTGGTTGGTCTGGGGTTGGGATCGCTCAAGTCGTTCAAGCTGCAGGGCCGCTTCTCCTTTTCAGGCTTGCTGCTGGGGCTGATCAACGGCTATATCGTCGCGGCGTACTCGGTCGACGTGCTTTTCCCGTCGTACGCCATACTGCCGGTGCCGATCCAGGTGCCAGGCATGACGCCGCCGATCCCGCCGCCTGGCGTCACAATGCCCGCTGGTCCAGACCTGTGGACGCAGTTCATGCAGGCTCTGACCAGTCTGGCCAACAATCCGGCAGCGCCGGTGATCATCGGGATGACGATTTTCGTCTTTCTGATTCTTGCATCGCGTCTGAGCGGAAAGAAGGGCTGAGCAGATGGGCCCAGTCGAGATTGTTTTCACAGTTACGTGGCTGCTCTTCGGCATCATCGGCCTGGTGCGAGGCGTCTGGAAGGAGCTAGGCGTTACGGTCATGCTGTTTATTGCCCTGCTTTTCCTGCAAATGCTGGTCGGGCCGCTGTCCTCTTACTGGAAGACACTGCTTGGCTATTTCACGTCGGATGCGACTCAGCAGCAGATCATTACCGACATGATCAGCATTGCGGTTCTTTTGATTGTCGCGTTCATCAGCTACCAGGGCGAAGTGCTGACCTATCCGGGCAAAGGCGATAACTGGTTCTTCAGCCTGGGGGTTGGATTGCTGAACGGCTGGTTGCTGGCGGGGAGCGTGTGGTACTACTTTCACCAGGCGGGCTGGCCGGGCGGCCTTGTCAACCCGCCGTTTTCACCGTACTACAACACCATGGTCAAGCTGCTGCCACCGGCGGTGCTGCCGTGGCAGGTGTTGGCCCTGTTGATCGTGTTTATGATGGTCCTGCGGGTGCTGAAATGAGCGACGAGCAGACAACACGCTCCCAAGAGCTGCCGGCCTGGGCGGACAGGCTGGCTCGTCCGCCGGCTGACCGAAGCGCCGTACACATTCACCTGGTCGGCATTGGCGGCACGGGTCTGTCGGCGATCGCCGAGCTGCTGCTCCAAATGGGCTTCACTGTGTCGGGTTCCGATCAGCGGCCCAACGACGCGACGGCCGAGCTGGCGCGCCACGGCGCCACGATCTATCGCGGTCACCAGGCCAGGCATATCGCAGGCGCCGACCTCGTTCTGATCTCATCGGCCGTGCCTGAAGATAACCCGGAGGTGATGGCGGCACGGTCGGCCGGCATCCCCGTGGTGAAGCGTTTCGATTTTCTCGGCCCGCTGCTGGAAGGGCGGCACGGCATCGGCGTGGCAGGCAGCCATGGCAAGACGACTACAACCAGCCTGATCGCGATCATCCTGCTGCGGGCCGGCCTGGATCCCAGCTTTGTTGTCGGCGCTCGTGTGCCGGTCGGCCCGGCCGAAGGGATGTCCAGCGCCACGGCCGCCGCACGCGCCGGTGAGGGCCCCTTCGTGGTTGAGGCCGATGAGTATGATCGGATGTTCCTCGGCCTGCGGCTGGAGGTTGCAGTTGTCACTAACGTGGATTGGGACCACGTGGATTGCTATCCGACGCCGACGGCCTTCAACGATGCGTTTCGCGCGTTCGTAGGCCAACTGCCGGCATGGGGCATGCTGCTGGCCTGCGCCGACGATTCCGGGGCGCTGGCCCTACGCGATGCAGTCAAGCCGGGTGTTACCGTGCGCACATACGGTCTGTCGGTGGACGCCGATTGGCAAGCGCGTAATCTGGCCCCGAACGCCAGGGGCGGTCTCGACGCGGAGGTGTGGTTCCAGCATGCGCAGGTGGCGACCCTTTCGTTGGCGATTCCCGGCCAACACAATGTTCGGAATGCGTTGGCCGCGCTGGCTGTGGCGCACTGGCACGGGATCCGTCCAACCAGAGCGGCGAAGATGCTGGCCGACTTCACCGGCGCCGGGCGGCGCTTCGAGCTGGTCGGGGAAGCGGGCGGCGTCGCCGTGATCGACGACTATGCTCACCACCCGACCGAGGTGGCGGCCACCCTGGCGGCAGCGCGCATGCGTTACCCCAGCCGGCGCATCTGGGCGGTGTTTCAACCGCACACCTATAGCCGTACGAAGGCGCTTCTCAACGACTTCGCACGCAGCTTCGACGATGCGGATCAAGTGCTGCTGCTGGATATCTATCCGGCCCGGGAGAAGATCGACCTGGGCATGCACAGCACGCAGTTGCTCGCGCGCATGGATCACCCGGCTGCCCATTACGTGGGCAGCCTCCAGGCTGCCGCTGATTATCTGCTGGCTCACGTCGCTCCCGAAGATATCGTCATCACCATGAGCGCGGGGGACGGCACCCAGGTCGGGCAGCTTGTGTTGGCGGGCCTGCGCGCCCAGGAGTAGGGGACACGGTGACACGGCGACACGGCGATTCAGATGTGTGGCAGTTTGACACTTCGCCTTGTCACCGTGTCGTTATCTCGGCGTTTCCGGCCTTTCGTTCGGCCATCGAATCGCTCGGGATAACTGTGGTCGCTGATGAGCCATTAGCGCGCCACACCACCTTTCATATCGGAGGCCCGGCCGATCTCTATGCGGCGGTGAGCAGGATCACCGAGCTGGAGCGGCTGGCCGAAGCGGCGGCAACACACCACATCCCGACCACCATCCTGGGTGGCGGGAGCAACATCCTCGCCAGCGACGCCGGGGTGTGCGGGTTGGTGATTGCCAATCAGACGCGGGATTTCGGGGTTCGGGTAGCGGACTGCGGGCTCGGTGAGAGCGATCTGCAACCCTTCAGCGCGGCGTCCCCGGCGGAGCAGGCGACTGTGGCGGCTGCTTCCGGTGTCGCACTTGCCGGCCTGGCCCGTTGGACCATCAAGAACGGCTGGACGGGCCTGGAGTGGGCGGTCAGCGTGCCCGGCACCGTTGGTGGCGCTGTGATCGGCAATGCCGGGGCGCATGGCGGCGACATAGCGAGCAATCTGGCGTGGGTGTTGGTGGCGTATCCCGGATGGGGACGCCGGCTGTTGGCGAGGGAGGCGCTGGAGTTTTCCTATCGCAGCAGTGTTCTCAAACAGCAGATCAGCGCGGGTCAGCGACCGGTTGTGCTGGCTGCCGGTTTTCGGCTTCAGGCCGGCGATGTGATAGAATCGATAGCCCGCGCGGACGGCTTTTTAGCCAAACGCCGGGCCGGCCAGCCGGTCGAGCCGAGCGCCGGGAGCATTTTCCGCAATCCACCTGGCGACTACGCGGGAAGGTTGCTGGAAGCGGCGGGCCTCAAGGGCGTGAGAATCGGCGGGGCGCAGGTGTCGCCTCGCCATGCCAACTTCATCATCAACACGGGCCATGCGCGGGCGGCCGACGTGGTCGCACTCATCGACCTGATGCGCAGCCGGGTGTTCCAGCAGTTCGGAGTCGAGCTGATTCCCGAGATCGTGTTTGTTGGCGATTGGGCGCAACGACCGCCCTATGCGCCACTCTCTTTGGCTCTGTAACGGAATTTGTAATGCAGTAGAGTTTGTGGTAGACTTAGGTTGCCTCACGGATTCCAGGACAACCTAATACCTTATCGGAGCGCTGGATGCCCCCCAGGCTACGTGTTGGAGTGATCTTCGGCGGTCAGTCCGGTGAGCATGAAGTCTCGCTGGCTTCGGCGCGCTCCGTGATCGCGGCGCTGAACCCGGCGAGATATGAGATCATCCCGATCGGCATCACCCATGGCGGGCGGTGGCTGACGACTGGCGATCCGATGGCGCGGCTCACTGCCGGCTCGGCTGACCCGATGCCAGCTGCTGACGCGGCGCCAGGCGCACCCTCTGAGCGCGAACTGGTCCCCGGCGCAACCGGGCAGCGATTCCCTGCGTTGGATGTGGTTTTCCCCGTGCTTCATGGCCCCTACGGCGAGGATGGCACCGTGCAGGGGTTGCTCGAGCTCACGGGGCTGCCCTATGTCGGGTGCGGCGTACTTGCCAGCGCCTTGGGCATGGACAAGATCGCCAGCAAGGCGGTCTTTGCGGCCGCCGGTCTGCCGCAGGCGCGCTTCCTACCATTCAAGCGATGCGAGTGGGAACAGGAGCCGGAGACGGTTATCTCTCGAGTCGGTATGGCGCTGGGCTTCCCCGTCTTCGTGAAGCCCGCCAACCTTGGCTCGAGTGTCGGCATCTCGAAAGCACGGAATGCCGCAGATTTACGCGCGGCGCTGGCCGAGGCCGCCCGCTACGATCGCCGCCTGCTGGTGGAAGAGGCGGTGCCGCATGCTCGCGAGCTGGAGTGCGCGGTCCTGGGCAACGATGACCCGATCGCGTCCGTCGTGGGTGAGGTTGTCCCTTCCAACGAGTTCTACGACTACGCGGCGAAGTACATCGACAACAGGTCGGGGTTGATTATTCCCGCCTCGCTGCCGGCCGAGCTAGCGAGCCGCGTGCGGGCAATGGCCGTACAAGCCTACCGGGCCATCGATGCGGCCGGGCTGGCCCGCGTCGATTTTCTGCTCAACGCGCAGTCTCAAGAGCTGTTTCTGAACGAAATCAACACGCTGCCGGGCTTCACCGCCATCAGCATGTATCCAAAGCTATGGGAGGCCACCGGCATCAGCTACGCCGCACTGGTTGACCGTTTGATCGATCTGGCCCTGGAGCGCCATCACGACAAGGCTCGCTCACAGAGGAGCTTTGCGGGCGCAATGCAGCCAGATGCTTCGGATGCGGGCGGATCGAACGTCTAGGAAGAGTCGTCACGATGCCGCCTCGTCGCACCCCTCCGGCGCCGCAGGCGCCGGAGGATGAAATGTCCTTCGAGCCCGCAGAACCCTGGTGGCGCAAGCCATCTCCGACGCCGCGGGAGGTGCAATCCGGCCGCGAGCGCAGGGCGGGACAAGAGCCGGAACGCCGGGCCACTCGGTTCGCGATATCGTCGCCGCGGGTGACGGAGAAGTTGCGCAGCTGGTCATGGCCGAAGCTGCAAATCTCCGGCCGAGCGCTGCTTTTCATGGGCGCAAGCCTTGCGATCGTTGCCGGTCTGGTGGTAGCGCTTACGAACGAGAATTTCGCGGTCACGCGCGAGCTGACCACTGTTCGAGGGTTGCAGCGCGTGGCAGAGGAAGATGTTCGCCAGGCCAGCCGGCTCGATGGGCTGAATATCTTCAGGGTCGAGCCGCAGCAGGTGACTAAAAACGTGAAGCAGGTGCCCGGCATCGCCGAGGCGCGCGTTCATGTGTGGCTGCCGGCTCAGATCGTGATTGATGTTCGGGAGCACGAACCGCTGGTGGCATGGCAGTACATGACTCGTACGGTCTGGGTGGCTGACACCGGGGCATTCGTGCCGATGCAGAGCGATCCCCCACCGCTGAAGCTTGTCGATTCGAACGGTGCTGCAGCAGAGGCGAACGGCCGGCTGCGCCAACATGTGTTGGCCAATCTGAGGGCGTTGAGGGCAGCCGGACCGGAGATCACGACCTTGTTCTACGGCGCCCAAGAGGGCATCTATTTCCGTTCGCCGGAAGGGTGGACCGTGTATCTGGGCAACGAGGGTCAGATGACTGCGAAGCTGGCTGCGCTCCAGGAGCTCCGGAAGAGCAGCCTTGCTCACACGCTGCGGGCAACCACCGTCGATCTGCGCGTCGATGGCCGTATGCAGCTCAGATAGGCGCTCACGATGCCGCAGCCCAGGGATCGGTTCGGTCACTGGGCCGGCCATGACAGCGACAAAACGCCATGAAGATACTCAACCTCGGCAAAGACTCGGCTAAGCGGAAGGAGCCTGCCGCTAATGAAGCGATCTGTGCGATCGATGTGGGCACGACCAAGATCGTCGCACTCATCGCTGAGATGGACGACCACGATGACATGCGCGTGATCGGCGCCGGCAGGACGCCTGCCGCCGGTCTGCGACGCGGTGTTGTCGTCAACACCAAAGAGGCCACAGCCGCTATCAGCCAGGCCGTGGACCTGGCGGTGCAGAGCGCAGGCCAACCGATGCGTCCGCTCCTGCTCGGGATTTCGGGGAGCCATATCAACGCCGTGAGCAGCAAGGGCGCAATCGCTGTGGGCCGCAACGGTCGCAACATCACCACCGAGGACACGCAGCGGGCGCTGGAACAGGCCAAGAGCATCGCGCTGCCGCACAACCGCGAGATCATCCATGCGGTGCCCCGCTCATACACCGTCGATGATCAGAGGGCGATCCAGGACCCGGTAGGAATGTTCGGTTATCGCCTGGAAGTGGATGCGAGCATCATCACCGGCGCATCGTCGGCGGTGGCGAACCTCGTGCACTGCGTGCACGACAATGGCTTGGAGATCGAGGATCTGGTGCTCGAGCCGCTGGCGTCGGCCCTGGCCGTGCTGAACGACGATGAGCGCCGGCTGGGGGTCGCGCTGGTGGACGTAGGTGGCGGCACGTCAGACCTGGCGATCTACCTGGAGAATGCGCCGTGGCACACGGTGATCATCGACGTCGGTGGAGACCACTTCACGCGCGACGTGGCGATGGGGCTGCGCATGCCGTATCCCAAGGCCGAGGCGCTGATCAAGCAGTTCGGCAGCGTGCTGCCGGGCCGCGTTCCTGCCGACGCCGAGGTGCGCAGCGGCGCCTTCGGCGAAGAGGGACAGCAAGTGATCAGCCGGCGTGTGCTGGCGGAAATCCTGAGCGCGCGTGCACAGGATGTCATCGACTTGATTCTGCGCGAGGTCAAACGCAGCGGCTATGATGGTCTGCTGCCGGCAGGAATCGTCCTGACCGGGGGTGTGGCGCAGTTGAGCGGTTTTGCAGAAATGAGCCGCGATCAGTTACAATGGCCCGTGCGTATTGGCCGTCCTAAAGGCATCGCCAGCTCAGTGATCGATCTGAGCAGCCCGGAATTCGCTACGGCAGTGGGGCTGCTGCTGTGGGGCAGGCGACACGAGGTCGAGCCGGTGATCTCACCGGAGGCGCAGCCAGCCATCCTCGACCGCATCATTAAGTGGCTGAGGAACTTCCTGCCGCAGTGATAGGTTTTGGAGTGAAATGAGCAAGCTCAACCCTGAACGAGGTAAAGAAATGGCTACGATGAATCCGCGAGGACAGCAGCAAGCAGCCTATGTCGAGAATCCGGCGCAGATCAAGGTGCTGGGCATCGGCGGTGGTGGCTCGAACGCCGTTAACCGCATGATCGAGCAGGGCATCCAGGGCGTCGAGTTTATCAGCATCAACACCGACGCGCAGGCGCTCATGTTGGCGAACGCACCGCAGCGTTTGCGCATTGGAGACAAACTCACTAAGGGTTTGGGCTCCGGCGGGCAGCCGGAGATCGGCGAGAAGGCGGCCCAGGAGTCGGCGGAGGAGATCAAGGCGCTGCTCAAGGGCGCAGACATGGTGTTCGTCACGTGCGGCATGGGGGGCGGAACAGGCACCGGCGCCGCGCCGATTATCGCCAAGATCGCCAAGGATTCCGGCGCACTCACCATCGGTGTTGTCTCGCGGCCCTTTACCTTTGAAGGCGCGCGGCGCCGCCGGGTCGCCGACGACGGGATCAATCGGCTCAAAGAGGGTGTCGATACCCTGATCGTGATCCCGAATGATCGATTGCTGCAAGTCGTTGACAAGAAAGCCAGCATTCAGCAGGCGTTTCGTGTGGCCGACGATGTGCTTCGCCAGGGCATCCAAGGCATCTCCGAACTGATCACTATTCCGGGCCTGATTAACCTGGACTTCGCCGACGTGCGAAGCGTCATGGCCGAGGGCGGATCGGCCCTTATGGCTATCGGACAGGCCAACGGCGACAACCGTGCTCAGCAAGCGGCCGAACAAGCCATCCACAGCTCCCTCCTCGACGTCAGCATTGACGGCGCGCAGGGCATCCTCTTCAACATCACCGGCGGGTCCGATCTGAGTCTGTACGAAGTGAATGAGGCGGCTGAGATCATTCGCCGCACCGCCGATCCGGATGCCAACATCATCTTCGGCGCGGTCATCGACCCGGACATGAAAGATGGCATCCGCATCACCGTGATCGCCACGGGGTTCGATCAGGTAAAAGAGCAACAAGTGCCGACCAAGGACGAGGGCAAGACCCTGGAGTTTCCGAAGCGCACCTACGATCGCGATGACCTGGATATCCCGGCGTTTCTACGTCGCGCAGGCAAGCAGTAGCATCGCACAGCGAGCCTGCATCGCTCAATGCTCTTTCCCTGCCGCGGCGCCGGCGACCCGAAAGGGATCCCGGCGCCGGGCGGGCTAACCGATCTGCCGAACTCGGCGCCACCCAAGTTAAGTCGACCTTAAAGTTAAGCGCAGCAAACCGCCTGCATGTGCCTTGCCAGATGCGGGTGTGGTATACTGCTGTCCCCTCGACCTGGGCACATATTGTGGGTCAACATAATCGACATACTATATACGGTATGCGCGTTCGTGTTGAGCGAGGAACGGAGACCGTGTGATGCAATGCCCTTACTGTGGTCATGCAGATTCTCGGGTCGTGGATACGCGGACGACCAGCGACGGCATCCGCAGGCGCCGTGAGTGCCTATCGTGCAAGAAACGCTTCACGACGTACGAGCAGATCTCGGAGGCGTTGCTGATCGTCAAGCGCGATGGCCGGCGCGAGCCTTTCGATCGCCACAAGCTGACGCAGGGCATCCGCATCGCCTGCGCCAAGCGCCCCATTGCCATGACTGATATCGAGCGCGTCGTCAGTCAGATCGAAGAGCACCTGTTCAGCCTGGGCAAGGCCGAAGTGCGCAGTGAAGTCATTGGCGAGATGATCCTGGAGAAGTTGAAGGAACTCGATTCGCTGGCCTATATCCGCTACGCGATCGTATACATGGAAATGGAAGATGTTGAGGCGCTGCAGCGCGAGCTGGATCGGCTGCGCGCAGAGCGAAAATGAAGCGCAGCGGGAGACCGGAGCCTGCATCGCGCCCGAGGAAACGTCCCTAATCAGCCGGTCCAAGCGCTGCCAGCATCACACGGAGCCCACCCATGATCGACCTGATGAGAAAAACCTTTCGCCCGATGATCGTGCCGCCAGCAGAGATCGACCTGTCGGAGAACAGCCGGCAAGTGTTGCGCAAGCGCTATCTGCGCAAGGGTCTAGACGGCGAGCCGGTCGAGACCATCTCCGGGATGTTCCGGCGCGTGGCTCAGGCTGTCGCTGAGCCGGATGGCGCCTATGGTTACGATGTGGCCACCACTGAAGACGCGTTCTATGCCCTGCTGACCGACCTCCGCTTCTTCCCGAATTCGCCCACCTTCACTGGCGCCGGGACGCCGCTGGGCCAGCTTGCTGCCTGCTTCGTGCTGCCCATCTCGGATGACCTGGGCAAGCGTTCCGACGGCATTTTCCAGACGTTGCGCGATGCGGCGCTGATCCAGCAGACGGGTGGCGGCAACGGTTTTTCCTTTTCCCGCCTGCGCCCCAAGGGGGACAGCGTCGCTTCCAGCGCCGGGGTTGCCACCGGCCCCGTCGGGTTTCTCAAGACGTATGATGGCGCGTTCGGCGAGGTGGCGCAGGGCGGTACGCGCCGCGGGGCCAACATGGCGGTGCTGCGCGTCGATCACCCCGACATCGAGTTGTTCATTACCTGCAAGGCCAAAGAAGGCGATATCGCCAATTTCAACATCTCGGTCGGCATCACCGACGCGTTCATGCGGGCGGTCGAGGATGACGCCGATTTCCCACTCGTCAATCCGCGCGACGGCAAGACGTGGCGTTACGTGCGCGCCTGCGACCTGTTCGACAAGATCGTCACCTTCGCCCACCATAACGGCGAGCCGGGAGCGCTTTTCCTGGATGCCGCCAACCGTTCGAACCCGGTGCCGCATCTCTACGAACTGGAAGCCACGAATCCTTGCGGCGAGCAGTGGCTCGGCCCCTACGAGAATTGCTGCCTGGGCTCGATCAATCTGGCACGGCATGTCACCACCGATGGCCGGGTGGATTGGGACAAGTTGCAAGAGAGCACGGTGGTGGCCACCCGCTTTCTCGACAACGTGGTGGATGCCAACAAGTATGTGCCGGCCGTCCCCCAACTGCGCGAGGCCGCACTGCGAGCGCGGCGCATCGGCTTGGGCATCATGGGCCTGGGCGACATGATGTATCGGCTGGGCGTCCGCTATGGCTCGGACGAGGGGCAGGAGTTTGCGGCGCAGATCATGGAGTTTGTGCGCTACCACTGCATGGCGACCAGCATCGCGCTGGCCGAGGAGCGCGGACCCTTCCCCGGAATCCGGGGCAGCATCTACGATCCAGACAACCTGGTATGGACGCCCCCGCGGCCCCTGATGCCCTATCGGCGCGATTGGGGCCGGCCGGGTCTCGATTGGGGGGAGATTGTCTCCGGCATCCGGCGGCACGGCATCCGCAACGCTGCGCAGACCACCGTAGCGCCCACGGGCACGATCGGCACGGTGACCGGCTGCGAAGGGTATGGCTGTGAGCCAGTCTTTGCCCTGGCCTATACGCGCACGGTTAAGGACGGCGATCGCGATCTGAAGCTGACCTATACGAGCCCCCTGTTCGAGCGGGCATTGGCTGACGCCGGCCTGGATCAGGCTGCCCGCGAACGAATCAGCGAGGTTGTGAGCTTGACGGGTGGCTGCCAGGATGTCGCGCTGGTGCCGGAGGCGCTTCGCCGAGTCTTCGTCGTGTCGTCCGACATCACCGCCGAGGAGCATGTGCGCATGCAGGCGGCGATCCAGGCGTTTGTCGATAACTCGATCTCAAAGACGATCAACTTCCCGGCGAGCGCCACGGTGGAGGATGTGAAGCAGGCCTATCGGCTTGCCTGGAAACTTGGCTGCAAGGGCCTAACCGTGTACGTCACGGGCAGCCGGCAGGATGTGGTGCTGGAGACGAAAGCCACGTCGGAGCAGAAGAGCAAGAGCGGGTCGGGTTCGGGGAACGGCACGGGTCCGGCGCTCGACGCCGCCCCGGCTGCAAGCACGATTGACTCGGCGCCCGCCGCGCAGCGCCGCCCGCGGCCCGGCGCCTTGCATGGCACCACCTACCGCAAGGAGACGCCGCTCGGCACAGCCTACATCACCGTCAATGTCAACGGGCATCAGCAGCCATTCGAGGTGTTCCTGAATGTCGGCAAGGCCGGTTCGGATGTGGCCGCGGTGTCCGAAGCGTTGGGACGCCTGATCTCGCTGGTGCTGAGACTGCCTTCGCCGTTCGAGCCGTACGAGCGGCTCAAGCTGGTCATCGATCAGTTGGCTGGCATCGGAGGCGGGCGTTCGCTGGGCTTTGGCATCAATCGCGTCCGTTCGCTGCCGG
>CAYRFV010000162.1:0-12639 GCA_964423545.1 uncultured Anaerolineales bacterium
TCCGAACGATATCGAAGAACGGCTTGAAGGCAATGTCCAGCCCCAGATCGGCGCAGCATTGCCAGTAGGACCACTCCAGATCGGTCGTGGTCGTCACCCCGGGCTCGATCGCCTGGCGACTGTAGCACTCGCGGATGATGCGGCGGCCCAGCCGCACGACCTCCTCGAAGGTGGCGATCTCCCCATCGGTCAGCGTCGCCAGCCAGCGCGTGACGAGCGGCTCAGCCGACTGGAGCCGTTCGACGAAGCGAGCAGGCAGATGATCCACCAGTTGCTTGTAGAGATTGTGCGTGAGCCCACCGCCCGCCCACTGTATGGCGCCGATGTTGATGCCGATCCGCTTCGGATTACGCTCCTCGACGATCTTGACCAGCATCGGCCACTGCTCGCGCTCGAGCTGGCCGCGATAGGGACGGTCATAGAGATCATGGGTGTTGGTACCCGAGATGTTAATGCGCTCTACATCCGCAACACCGCGATCGAAGAAGACCAGAAGCTGTAGGATCGGACACCAGGTGTCCATCGGGATCAGCGTCGTAAACGCCGGATCGGGATTGTCTTCCTGGCATAGCACGATCCACATGTCGAAGCCGGTCTCGCGCATTGCCATTGGCAGGAGGGTGTCGAGCCGTGCGCGTAGATTCCGATTGATGATCTCGGCCCGTTCGCGCAGGGGACGGCTCCGGAGGGCGGTTGCTGGATAGCTCATTGTTGCATTCCTTGGCGATCGGTTTCGACACGAGATGGCGCTCACTCCATCTCATGCATCAGGGAGGATCAAGTGCGGAGGATCGGCGGGTTGCCCTGACTGAGAGCTGCCGCCCGTCGCTGACTGCTTCAACCCGCCCGTTCAGGTCGGTGCGGAAAACATCCACGCGCGCGGCCTTCAGCAGCTTCAGGATGTCGGGCGCTGGATGGCCGTAGTCATTGATGGCGCCGACCTGAATCACGGCTGTGCGCGGCGCGACCGCTGCCAGGAATGGCGCCGAGGTCGAGGCTTTGCTGCCGTGGTGGCCAACTTTGAGCACGTCAGCCTGCAACGGAAGGCCCGCCCGGATCATGTCCGCCTCGGCTTCACGCTCAGCATCGCCGGTGAGCAGCAGGCTGGTGGGACCGTAGTCGATCCGCAACACCGCGCTGTTGTTGTTGTCGTCTGCGCCGGTCCCGCTGAGCGGTCTGGCGCCAGGATGCAGCACCGTCAACATCACCTCGCCCAAGGGGATGCGCTGGCCGCGCTGGGCGATGGCGCGTGGGACGCCGCTCTTCGCCACCCGCTCGCGCCAGGCTGCGGCCAGCGGGGCAGCGTCCGTTGGAGCCGTATCGAGGATGCGCGCCACCTGGTATCGATCGAGCACCGCCAGCAGTCCGGTGATATGGTCCGCATCCGGATGAGTCAGGACGACTAGGTCAAGGCTGCGATCCCAGAACGGCATGACTGCGCCGAGCTCTGTGAGGAGGGCGGTGGGATCCGGGCCGCCGTCGATCAGGACTTGCCGCCCATCAGGGGTCTGAACAAATATGGCGTCCCCCTGGCCCACGTCCAGGAAGAAGACGTGCAGCCGTCCATCCGGCACTTCTCGCAGCGCAAGCCAGGCAACAACTGCCAGGAATGCCAGCACTCCCAGCAAACGCCAACCGGAGAGCCATCGCCGCAGTGTCGCGAACACAACCACACTCGCCCGGACAGAGAGCGTCGACTTGTAACTGAGGAGCCTGCCCTCGCATCATGCTACACATACCAGTGGACGCAAGTCGCGTAGCACATTTTACCTGTGATATAATGCAGGCAACTGATCGATTTGTCAAGGGGGACCGACACATGACCAACAGCCCGTCGATCATTGTCTACGGCACGACTTGGTGCCCCGACTGCCGGCGCTCCAAGCAATTCCTGGCCGAGAATCGCATTCAATACACATGGGTGGATATCGAGCAGGATCCGGTCGCCATGGCCGAGGTCGAACAGATCAACGACGGCAAACGCATCGTGCCCACCATCGTTTTCCCAGACGGCAGCGTGTTGTTGGAGCCCAGCAACGAAGAACTGGCGGCCAGGCTGGGTCTGGTCACATCGGCCAAGAACACGTTTTATGACTTGATCATCGTCGGCGGTGGGCCGGCCGGCCTGACCGCCGCCATCTATTCCGCCCGCGAGGGGCTGAACACCCTCATTCTGGAGAAGGGCGCTGCCGGGGGACAAATCGGTGACACACAGATGCTCGACAACTTCCCCGGCTTCGATGAAGGCATCCCCGGCCTCGAGCTGGCGCGCCGCCTCATCGCCCAGGCGCAGCGCTTTGGCGTCGAGATCCTGCAATCGTCCGGTGTGACGAGAATCAGCCGCGATGGCCGTTACCTGTGCGTCGGCGCCACCGACGGCAACGAATACGGCGCGCAGGCAGTGCTGGTCGCCACCGGCTCCCGCTATCGCCGCCTCAACGTGCCCGGCGAAAAAGAGCTGATCGGATCCGCAATCCACTTCTGCGCCGTCTGCGATGGACCCTTCTACAAAGGCAAGGATGTCCTGGTAGTGGGGGGTGGCAACAGCGGCTTCCAGGAGGGGTTGTTCCTCAGCCGTTTTGCCAGACACGTCACCATTGTGGAATTCCTGCCCGAGGTGAAGGCCAGCAAGCTATTGCAGACCAAGGTCGCTGAGCAGCCGGACATGCGCGTCATCACCAACCACGCCATCCAGGGGTTCCAGGCGCAGCGCGGCAAGCTGTCCGGCGTCGAAGTGCTCGATCGCGCAACCAATGAACTGAAGACGTGGCATCCCGACGGCGTCTTCATCTTCGTGGGCCTCAGTCCCAACAGCGACTTCCTGCCGCAGGAGATCGAGCGTGATCGTTGGGGCTTCGTCGTCACGACCAACAATCTGGAGACTACCATGCATGGCGTGTTCGCCGCGGGCGACGTGCGCGCCGGCAGCACCAAACAGGCCGCGGCCGCCGCCGGCGAGGGCGCCACCGCCGCGCTGATGATTCGCGAGTATCTGCATCGACAGTAGCGATACAGGGAGAGCCATGAAGATCCTCATTGCAGCCGACATGGAAGGCATCACCGCCGTCGTACATGCCGATCAAACGGATTCGACACATCCTGAATACCAGCGCTTTCGCCGCCTGATGACCGCCGACGTGAACGCAGCGATCCGCGGCGTATTCGACGGCGGCGCAACCGAAGTGGTCGTCAGCGACGGCCACGGCGGCGCGCGTAACATCCTGATCGAGGAGCTGGATGGCCGGGCGCGGCTGAACTCCGGCAGTCCATCCCCTTTCTCGATGATGCAAGGGATCGATGGCGGCGTCCATGGCGTGATCCTCACCGGCTACCACGCTCGGATGGGTGCGCCGAACGCCATCCTCGACCACACCTGGTCATCGGCGCGCGTCGCGGGCGTCTGGCTGAACGGCGATCCCGTGGGCGAGATTGGACTGAACGCCGCGCTGGCGGGCCATTTCGGCGCGCCTGTTGTCATGATCTCCGGCGACCAGACCGCGTGCGCCGAAGCAGTGAGCCTCGTCGGGTCGTTGGAGACGGCGGTCGTGAAGCAGGCAACGGGGCGCACCAGCGCCGAAGTCCTGCCGCCGGAAGTGACGCAGGTCATGATCCACGATGCAGCCGAGCGCGCGGTCAGGCGGCTGCGCGAAGGCAAAGCGCCCAGACCGCTCGACGTCGTGACGCCCGTTATCGTCGCCGTCGAGTTCATCCGCTCCGAGATGGCCGACGCAGCGTCTCTGCTGCCCGGCGCGCGGCGCAGCGGCAAACGCGTCGAGTTCACTGCCGGCGACATGGCGGCGGCATATTGCGCATTCCGCACGCTGGTGGGGCTGGCAAGCCTGTGATCGGCTCGAAGGCCGGAGTCTGTCGCAAGTGCGGCTGCGCGGTCGCTGGCGTCGTGCCGGAAGCGAACGGGCCGGGCAAGCCGGACATTCTGATGGCGAAGCGGGTGAGCGCATTGTGATATTCGAACTGCCGTTTCACCGTTCGCCTGTTGACTGGATCGTCTGGTAGAATAGCGCCATGAACGCCGAACTTGCTCGGTATGCCCGTCAGATCATCTTTCCGCCTATCGGTGAAGAAGGCCAGCGCCGCCTCCTCGATAGCCATGTAACCATCATCGGCGTGGGCGCCACCGGGTCGATCCTGGCCGATCGCTGCGCGCGCGCGGGCGTGGGCCATCTGCGGCTGATCGACCGGGACTTCGTCGAACTCAATAATCTCCAGCGCCAGCTCGTCTACGACGAGGAGGATGTGGCCGCCGCGCTGCCGAAGGCGGTGGCGATGGCGCGCCATCTGCGACGCGTCAACAGCGAGATCGCGATTGAGGAGATCGTTGCCGACGCCAACCCCACGAATATCGCGGGCTTCATCGCTGATGCAGACGTCGTCCTGGACGGGACCGACAACTTCGCCACCCGCTATCTGATCAACGACGCCTGCGTGAAGCTGGGAAAGCCGTGGGTCTATTCCGGAGTGATTGCGTCCTATGGCATGAGCATGACCATCCGGCCCGGTGAGACACCCTGTCTGCGCTGCATCATGGGTGAGCTGCCCGCACCCGGCACCGTGCCGACATGCGACACCGCCGGCATCATTGGCCCCATCGTCAGCCTGTTAGGGTCGATCGCTGTGGCCGAGGCGCTCAAGCTGATCGTGGGCAAGGGCACGCCAAACCACGGCATGATCCACATCGACCTGTGGGACAACAGCTTCGATAAGTTCGATCTGGGCGGACCACGGCCCGATTGCCCCGCCTGTGGGCGACGCGACTTCGCCTTCTTGAATGCGGAGGCCGGCGCACGCACGACTGCGCTGTGCGGCCGCGATGCCGTGCAGGTCAGCGTGGCAGGCGCGCCGATGCTCAATCTGTCTGCGCTGGCCGAGCGGTTGCGCGCGGGTCAGGCCGGCGTCGTCCAGGTCAACGCGTATCTACTGCGCGCACAGATTGAGAACCACGAATTCACGGTCTTTCCCGATGGTCGTGCGATCATCAAGGGGACGAACGATGAGGCAGTCGCAGCGACGCTGTACGCTCGCTATGTCGGGATGTAAGAAGGTCCTTGCCCGCGGCTTCCAACTCGCCTCCTCAGCGCTGCGCGCGCGCAGCGCTCCCGCCCTCAGTATCCGGATGCGCGCCTTCGGTCGTCTGCCATGAGCCTCTCCTTCGTGAGCTTTCAGCCCGCCCACCTGCCTGGACTGGTGGCTTTTCTCAACCGCGTCCTGGCCGGACACCGCCACTGGGCACCCATCTCTGAGGCGGATTTCGTCGAACGCGTGTTGGAGCAGCCGGCATTCGATGCCAAGGGACTGATTCTCGCCGTGGTGGAGGATGTGGTTGTGGGCGGAGTGCATGCCATCAAGCCGCCGGAAGTCCCGGCTTCGCCCCTGGCAGAGCCACGCCATCAGATCGCCTGGCTGGCGGTCGCACCGGAGCATACACAACAGCGCATCGGGGATCGATTGCTCTCCGCCGCCGAGAGTCACCTCTACTACTGTCCGGTTTACTTTGCGGCCCAAACGACCCCTTTCTACGGCATCATCGAAAAGCTTTGGGTGCCGTGGTATGGATCGACCAAACGCATGGGAATCAGCGCCACGCATGACAAGGACTTGATCGACTGGTTGAGCCGGCGGCACTATCAGGTGACACACCCCGGCGATGTGAGCCTCGCGGCAGACCTGCACGGCCGCGAACGGCCCACCGATCCGGGTCTGACCGAGCGTGGCCTGCGCGTCGTTCCGATCAGTGAACGCTCACCCTGGACGGGGGACGAGCCCTACTACCATCTGCGTGGCTGGGGTCGCAACGGCGGACGGCAGTACCAGGGGCTGGTGGTGGCCGACGGCGATCGAGCCGTCGGCAGCGCTGTCTGGTACCCACTGCCGGATGGGTTGACCGCCGCACTGGCCTGGATCGGGCTGGAGCGCCGCTATCGTGGGCTGCGCTTCGGGTCGTACCTCCTCGATCGAGCGCTGGTGGAGATGGCGCACCGTGGCTACTTGTACGTAGAAACGCACGTCCATATGAAAGACAGCCCGGAGACGTTCGCCATGTGTCGCCATCGCGGCTTTCAGGTCATCGACTATTGGGTCAACCTGGTCAAGACCTGAGCGCTCAAACGACCGCGGCTCGTCGGGCCGTTCGAATAGACCCCCCGCCTCGCGGTCAGGCCCGCCTGGCGTCCTCAACCCCGTCCGCATCGCCCGGGAACACGATCTTCTCCTGCCCGGCCAGCCGGTCCTGGATGCGCCGGGCCACAAGCTCCAAGTGCTGTGTTTGGTGCACGAAATCCAGGTGGTCCGTCTGCACCGCCAGCACTGGGCACAGGTCAAACGTCTTCAGCCAGTCATCGTAGAAGGTGTCGAGCAGCGCCAGGTAGTCTGCCGCGATGCCGCTCTCCATGCTCCGTCCCCGCCGCCGGATACGCTGCATGAGCACCGGCACCGGCGCCCGCAGGTATAGCAGCAGGTCGGGCTTGGGCAGCCCACCGACGACCAGGTCAAATACGGTGCGGTACGACCGATAGTCGCGCTCACTCAAGTTCCCCAGGTGATACAAAGCTCGGGCGAAGATGTGAGCATCCTCGTAGATGCTGCGGTCCGAAATAGCCGACTCCGGCGCTTGGGCCAGCGATAGATGCTGCTGGGCGCGGTGGCCAAGGAAGAAGACCTGCAGGTGGAACGACCACTGGCGCATGTCGGCATAGAACTCCGCCAGATATGGATTGTCAGTCACCGACTCGAAAGCGGTGCGCCATCCCAGCCTGGCGCCGATGCGCTCGGTGATCGAAGTTTTCCCCGAGCCGATGTTGCCCGCGACAACGACGAAGCGTTTGGTCATTATGGTCTCCGATGGAACAGGTGTCGCCGCTGACGATGATACCTGTGACGCCGCGTTCCGTCAACCGGTGGTTGGCGGCCCTCAACGGTCGGTGGCCGACCGTTGAGGGCCGCCTCGCCGCCTGCCGGGCAGGTTCTTAGACATCCTTCCCAACATGCGCTATAATAGCGCCGTTCTCACTCACGGTGGAGGGTCTCGTGTATCAGAAGCTCCGCGGCATGCAAGACATTCTGCCGGCCGAACGGCCCTATTGGCGTTACGTCACCGAAGCCATGCACGCGACGGCCGCGCTCTTCGGCTATCAACAAATCGACACACCTATCCTGGAGACCGCGGGGCTCTTCGTGCGCGGGGTAGGAGAAGGCACCGATATCGTTGACAAGGAAATGTACATCTTTCGGGACAAGGACGGCGATCAGGTCGCCATGCGTCCCGAATTCACGGCTGGGGTGATGCGCGCCTACATCGAGAACGGCATGCACGTGCTGTCGCGGCCTGTCAAGCTCTACTCCACGGGCCCGATCTTCCGCCACGAAGCACCCCAGGCAGGCCGCTTCCGCCAACACCATCAGTTCAACGTCGAGGCGCTGGGAGAGCTTGATCCGGCGGTTGACCTGGAGATCATGTCGGTGGCGTGGTCGCTGCTGACACGCCTGGGCTTTCGCGGATTGAGCTTCCAGTTGAACTCCACCGGCTGCCCGGTGTGTCGTCCGGCCTATCGCCAGGCGCTCGTGGACTATTTCGGCGCGCATGAAGCGAGGCTGAACGAGACCGACCGGCGTCGACTCACGATCAATCCACTGCGCCTGCTTGACTCGAAGGAAGAAGCTGCCCAACCGCTGCTCAACGCTGCACCACACAGCATCGATTACCTGTGCGCCGAATGCGCAACACACCTGGCGACCCTGCGCGGCTACCTGGAAGCGCTGGAGATGCCGCACACAATCAACTTCCGCCTGGTGCGCGGACTCGACTACTACACTAAGACTGTCTTTGAGGTGTGGGCGACAGGGATCGGCTCGCAGGCGGCTGTGTGCGGCGGCGGCCGTTACGACCGGCTGATCGAAATGCTGGGCGGCCCTCCCACACCGGGCATCGGCTTCGGCATGGGCATCGAACGGGTTATCCTGAGTCTGAAGCAGCAGGGCATCGAGGCGCCTGCTCTGCCCGCACCGCGGGTCCAGGTGTCGCCCCTCGGCGAGGCGGCGCGAATCCCCGCCCTCAAGCTCGTGCGCGAGCTGCGCGCAGCAGGCATCAGCGCACTCCTGGCGTTCGGTGGACGCAGCCTCAAGGCACAACTGAAGGGCGCCGACAGAAGCGGAGTCGCCTACACCCTCATCCTGGGCGACCAGGAGCTCACAGACAACGTCGTGATCGTGCGCGACATGGCAAGCAGCCAGCAGGACTCGGTGGCGCTGTCAGGCATCGTAGCCTGGCTGACGGCGCGTTTGGCATAGCGATGGCAAGCCGGAATGCCCGCGCGTTCCAGCCCTGCCGTGTGTCGACGCCCAGCGCTGCCCGGAGGCGAGATGGATCTGCGTGAATACCCGCGTCCCAAGGACGATACCGGCATCGGCGTACACTGGAACGCCGGTTTCGCTGCGGCGAGTGGCTTGGGGCATATCGAGCAGGTCTGGCTGCCGCGTCTCCGCATGATGGGTGTCAAGTGGGTCAAGATCGCCCAGCACGATGGCGCGCTCGACTTCGCGCGCCTGCTACTTCACCACGACATCATGCCGATCGTACGCATCTACCGGCCGCAGCCCAACCCGGGCACGCTCAACGCTCGCGAGCTGCAGGCGGTCAGCGATTTCGTCTCAACGGGTGTACGCTACTTCGAGTTCAACAACGAGCCCGATCTGGGTGTCGAATGGCAGGGCGGCGAGATACCGCTCGACGGCGCCCAGATCGCAGCACGCAATGCCATCGTGGACATCGAGGCGATCCTCCAGCGCGGCGGCTATCCTGCTTTCCCTGCCTTGCGGCCGGGTGGCCGATGGGACCTGGTGGGCGAAATCTGCCGTCTGGGTCGTCGCGACCTGCTGAGCGAACCGGTATGGCAGGCGGTCCACAACTACAGCATCAACCATCCGCTCGACTACCCCTACGACCGGGTCAATCAAGAGGGTGCACCCTGTCCAGAGGAGCTCTACCTCAGACTCTCCCTTGAACAGTGGGACGGCGACGCGTGGGAGGGCTGGACACTCGAACGGTTGAACCTGTTACGACGCACCCACGCCAACCCTGGCGCCACCGCCGTGGGAGACCCCACCGGTTGGCGATCCTACGAACGCTACGATCAGTTGATCCGCAACCAGATAGGCCGTTCGCTGCCGATCCTGGCAACTGAGAACGGCTACGTCGTCGGCGAACGGCAGGACAGACGCTATCCAGCCACCACGCCCCAGCTTCACGCGATCCAGACCCTGGAAGCCTGCCGGACCATGATGGGCGCCAGCCGTCTCTATGACCATGCGCCCGATTACTATTTCTGCACCGCCTTCTGGCTGTTAGGCAACTTCACGCTGGGCAGTTGGGCGCCCGCCTGGGAGAACGCGGCATGGTTCAGCCAGCGTTGGCCGGGCGGCCAGTTGCCCATCGTAGCGGCGTTGATGGCCGAGCCGAAACGTACACGCACCTGGAAGGGGGACGCTGGTCTGCCCGGCCGCCTGTTCGGCGCCCTCCACAACGGTCCGCGCCTGCCACTGACCATGAAGCTCGTGCGCGACGATGGCTGGCTGGCGATCAGTCAGGCCGATCCCGATGGCCGGTATGCCTTCACCGATTTGCCGCTCACCCGCTTCACACTCAGCGTGGTCGAGGCCGGCGTCAGCCAGGACGTGACCCTGACTGATGACGCCCCGGTCGTGGAGGCGGACTTCGACCTGGCAGACGTCTCGATCCGCCTCGCCGCCAGCATCGTATGCGGCAGTGTGAAGGGCGGCGCGGGGAAGGCTGTGCTTCTGACGCGTCACACAGGCGCCCCGTTCGAGCAGCAGCAGTCAGTGACCGTCGATGGCAGCTACCGGTTCACGGAGCTTGAATCCGGCGTCTACTCCCTCAAGTTGCTCGGCACCAGCGTCATCAGGCCTGACATTCTTCTCGACGGTCGCAACGAGGCCGTCATCGATCTGGCCGTGCCCGGATGGGGGTGGGAGGCGAGCGACGCCGGCATCAGCCCCGGCTTCGGCATCGTCCGCTGTCGCGTTGTCGATCACACCAATCTGCCCGTACATCTGTGGACGTCCGGCTGGCCCGGCATCGTTCTGCGCACCGGCAGCAAGCAGGAATATGGCTCCGATACCTGCGAGTTTGCGCCACTGGGGGCCGGGGTCTACCAGGTCCAGGCGGAGGGGGTCGATGCCATTGCAGAGGTCGCCGTGGATGGCAGCCGGATCATCTGGGTGACGTTTAAGGAGCAGCCTGAACCACTGACCGTCATACCGTCTGCGAGCACTGTGCACGGGGTCGTGCGCGGCGCGGCCGGGCCGGCCGGGCTTTACTTCCAGGTACGGTTGGCCGGGCCGGATGGCGAGCAGACCGCAGCGACCACGAGCGACGGCGTTTTCCAGTTTGCCGGCCTGCCGGCAGGCGTCTACAGCGTGTCCATCGACGCCGCACAGGTCACCCGTGAAGACATCGCGCTCGATGGACACAACACCGTCACCGTCGAGCTGCGGGCGCCGGACGCTGCAGAGGGCGCCATCTTCGGGACGGTGGCACATGGCGGCGGCCGGTTGATCCGTCTCTGGCTGCCGCCGCTCGCCAGCCCGCTCCTTGAGCAGCGCGCCGGCGCCGCCGGCGCCTACCGGTTCGACAAGCTTGCCGCAGGCATCTACCTGGTGGACGTGGCGGCGGGCGACCCGGCAAACGGCCCGGAAGCCGAACTGCCGAACATCCTGATCGATGGTTCGACCGCGATCCAGCTCGATCTCGCCCTGCCTGCACCGCCGCCTATCGAGTGCTGGATGGCCACGATCGAAGATGGCGGGCCCGGGCCAGGTTTCTCGATCGTGCGCTGCCGGGTGGAGGGCGAGCCGGACCGCGAGGTGCATCTGTGGACGCACGGCTGGTCGGGCGTCGTGCGGCGCACCGGGACCAAGCCGGAATATGGCGCTGACGTTTGCGAGTTTGCGCCTCTCAGCGCGGGGCGCTACCAGGTCGAACCGGCCGGCTTGTCCGCTCCGGACAGCCAACCGGTGCGCGCTGAGATCGATCTTGGCGCCGATCGGGTAAGCTGGGTGCGCTTCGCCAGGACTACTGAACCGACCGCATCGATAGAACGCCGCTACGTCGCCGTACAGGGATAATAGCTTGCCGAGAAACGGCGCTGCCAGATGCCACCATTCACATCCATCGGTCTCTTGCATCATCCGCGGAAGCCGGAATCGTTGACCCTGGCCGCTCAGATGGCCGAGTTCCTGTGTGCGCACGGCCGCCAGACATGGTCGGGGTCGGCATGGGACGAGCCGAGCGCGCTGGCGCATGTTGCACAACTCGACCTGATCATCACGCTGGGCGGTGACGGCACGATGCTGCGCGCGGCGCGCATCGGCAGCAGCTTCGGCGTGCCGATCCTGGGCGTCAAGCTGGGACGCGTGAGTTTCCTCGGCGAGATTTCTCCCGACAACTGGCGCGAGCCGCTGGCGTGCCTGTTGGATGGCGGCTATTGGCTCGAAGAGCGTATGCTGCTCGATGTTGCCGTGGCGCGCTGCGTCATCACGGACGAACCCGGCAGTGCAACCGCGTTCCCGCTCTCGCCGGACGATCCACAGGCGACCCGTCCCGACCACTCCTACCTGGCCCTCAACGACGTCGTCGTCAGTCGCGGCGGTCTGGCGCGGCTGGTGACCGTGCAGGCATGGGTCGATCAGAGCTATCTGACGAGCTATCGGGCCGATGGTGTGATCGTTGCCACGCCGACGGGCTGCACCGGCTATGCGCTCGCTGCAGGCGGACCCGTCCTGCCGCCGGAGCTGAAGAACATTTTGCTGATCCCAATCTGCCCGCACCTGAGCCTGGATCGCCCGGTGGTCCTTTCCCAAGGCTCCACGGTCACGCTGCGCGTGATCGCCGATCACCCACCGATTCTCACCGTCGATGGGCAGTTCGAGATCACGTTGACGGACGGCGATGTCGTGGACGTGCGCGCCAGCGAGCACGTCAGCCGCTTCGTGCGGATGCAGGATCGGTCCTATTTCTACCGGACCTTGATGGAAAGATTGAGGTGGTGAAAGGAAAAGAAATGACGGAATCCACGACCCTGGCGACCCTCTACTGCACCAACCATCCCGACCGCGAGACCATGTTGCGCTGCAACAAATGCGACAAGCCGATCTGCTATGAATGCGCAGTGCGAACACCGGTCGGCTATCGCTGCCGGGAATGCGTGCGAGAGCAGCAGAATGTCTACTACAATGCCGAGAAATCAGACGTACTCATCGGAGGAATTGTCGCACTGGTGCTGGGCGTAGGGTTCGGCATCCTGGCCTATATCACCTTGGGTCTGATGCGACTGGTGCCTGCTGGCAGTCTGTTCGCCATCATCGGCGCCGTGTTCATCGGCCCCGCTGTCGGTGGATTGATCGCTGAGGCGATCCGTCGCGCAGTGAACAAGCGACGAGCGCGCGCGATGAAATGGGTCGCGGCCGGCGCATTCCTGGCCGGCGTCCTGGCGCCGGCAGTGCTCCTTTTCGGCCTGCAAGCGCTCCTGATCTTCTGGGTGGTGCTGCTTGCCGCCGGTTTGGCAGCCAGCACCCTCTACGCACGCCTGCTCTAGAGAAAGGCCCTGTCAT
>CAYRFV010000163.1:0-12588 GCA_964423545.1 uncultured Anaerolineales bacterium
TCAGCGACTTGGGGGTTGCTTCAGCCTACACTGAATCGTCGTACTGCAATGGACGGACCGCAATGCGCTGGTTTGCGCTACGCGGGGACGACAAGCCGGAGGCTTGTGTTACGTCTTCATTGTGGCGCCTATGCGGAGTTCCAACTGCTCTGCCAGCTATTGACACGATGCACGAACTTGCCATCACACAGGGCATCCTCGATGTGACGTTGGACGCGGCCAGCCGGGCCGGCGCCCGGCGCATCGTTGCGATCGATCTGCTCATCGGCGAGCTGAGCGGCATGGTGGACGATTCGATCCAGTTCTACTTCGACATCCTGAGCCGCGACACGCCGGCCGAACGAGCTACGCTGCGCTTTCGCCGCGAGCCTGCTGTTGTAAGCTGCCGGGATTGCAGCAGCCGCTTCGAAGCACGCGCACCGCTGTCGCCGATATGTGCCCAGTGCGGCAGCGCCAGGTTGCAGGTGACGGGCGGGCGTGAGCTTCGGGTGGAGAGCATTGAGGTGGCCGAATCATGAGAGTTCCCGTGGTGCGCGACATTCTCAGCGCCAACGATCAGATTGCACAAGAGAATCGTGATCGGTTCGCCATGACCCGTACAGTGGCGGTGAACCTGATGGCTTCGCCGGGCGCGGGGAAGACCAGCCTGATCCTGGCGACGGCGGCAAGGCTGCCCCCGGACATCCATCCGGGCGTCATCGAGGGAGACCTGGCCTCACGGATCGACGCGGACAAAGTCGCCGCTCACGGCATCCCTGTCGTGCAGATCAACACCGGCGGCAACTGCCACCTGGACGCGCCGATGGTGCGGTCGGCGCTCGGCGAGCTGCCACTGTCGGACATCGACCTGCTCTTTATTGAAAACGTCGGCAACCTGGTGTGCCCGGCAGAGTTCGATCTGGGCGCCGACCTGGCGGCAGTGGTCGCCAGCACGCCGGAAGGCCACGATAAGCCGTACAAGTATCCCGGCATGTTCGCCGCCGCCGATGTCGTGCTGCTGAACAAAGCTGACGTGGGGCAGGTTTTTGACTTCGACCTGGGTCTCTTCCAGCGCGGCGTACAGATGGTGAACCCCGAGGCGGCGCTTTTCGTCGTTTCGTGCAAGACGGGCGCAGGCATGGACGCGTGGGTGGCGTGGCTGCTGTCTCGTCTTGCTGAAATGCGTTGAGCGTGCGCGGAGTGACGGACGGGATGGATGCACCCAGTGTGACGCCGGACACACGACGTCTGCGCGTTGAAATCCACGGTGCGGTCCAGGGGGTGGGTTTTCGACCGTTCGTGTTCCGCCTGGCGACTGAGCTCAGCCTGACCGGATGGGTGATCAATGATACACAGGGCGTCTTCATCGAGGTCGAGGGGCCGGAGCCGGTGCTGCGGCGATTCCTCGAACGCCTGCCCATCGAGATCCCGCCGCGCGCTATCGTCCAGACGATCGAGTCGGCCTGGCTGGCGCCCGCCGGCTACGCAGCTTTCGAGATTCGACACAGCGACAGCGCAGGCGCCAAGACGGTGCTCCTGCTGCCCGACATCGCCACCTGCCCCGACTGCCTGGTCGAGGCGCTGAACCCGGCCAACCGGCGCTACCGCTACCCCTTCACGAACTGCACGAACTGCGGACCGCGGTTCACCATTATCGAGGCCCTGCCCTACGATCGGCCCAACACAACCATGCACCGGTTCGCTCTGTGCCCCGACTGCCGCGCCGAATATGAGAACCCGCTCGACCGGCGGTTTCATGCGCAGCCGAACGCATGTCCGGTCTGCGGGCCTCGACTGACACTGTGGACAAGCGGAGACCGGCGACCAGGGGTCGACGACGCAGCGGGGAGCGGCCGCGGCCGCCCCCCGGCCACCCGGCGCGCGTCACTCGCTGCCCAGGACGAGGAGGCGTTGCACGGCGCCGCCGATGCCTTGCGCGCGGGCCGGATCGTTGCGGTCAAAGGGCTGGGGGGATTCCATTTGATGGCCGATGCGGGCAACGACGCGGCCATCCGGCGGCTGCGCGAAAGCAAACCGCGACGCGCAAAACCGTTCGCCATCATGGCGCGCGACCTCGATCAGGTGCGCCAAGTGTGCCTCCTCACGGTCGAAGCCGAGACGCTGCTCACGGCGGCCGAAGCGCCGATCGTGCTGATGAAGAAGAGAACGAGGATCAGAGAGCGGGAGCCGCGAGACGCGGGTCTCGAAGCGGGAAGTCGAAAGCCGGAGCCAGCGGGCGCGGAGGGATCCGTAGTCGTAAGCCGCGAAGTCGCGCCCGGCAATCCCAACCTGGGGGTCATGCTGCCCAGCACGCCGCTCCACCATCTGCTGCTGCGAGAGCTCGACTTCCCGGTGGTGGCCACCAGCGGCAACTTGAGTGACGAGCCGATCTGCACGGATGAGACGGAGGCCATGCAGCGGCTCGGTCACATCGCCGATCTGTTCCTGGTGCACGACCGGCCCATCGCCCGTCACGTCGATGATAGCGTAGCGTGGATCGTGCGCGGCGCGCCCCGCTTGCTGCGCCGCGCACGCGGCTATGCGCCGCTGCCGATCATGCTGCCCCACGAGATTCCGTCCATCCTGGCAGTGGGCGCGCACCTCAAGAACACCGTCGCGCTGAGCGTCGGGCGACAGGTCTTCATCAGCCAGCATATCGGCGACCTGGAGACGCCGGAAGCGATGGCCGCTTTTGAGCGCGTCATCAAAGATTTCGTGCAGATGTACGAGGCGCGGCCGGTTGTGGTGGCTCACGATCTGCACCCCGACTATCTCTCGACGCAGTGGGCGCGGCAGGCAGCGGCCGGTGGAGCACAGACGACCGGCGACGACGGTGGGCGGTCCATCTCTCCATCGTCCGTGATCGCGGTTCAGCACCACCACGCTCACCTGGCCGCGTGTCTGGCCGAAGCCAGCGTCGGTGGCCCGGCGTTGGGCGTCACGTGGGACGGCGCCGGGTGGGGGCCCGACGGGACGGTCTGGGGCGGCGAGTTCCTGCTAGGCGACGCCACGGGCTTCGAGCGCGTGGCGCATCTGCGGCCGTTCCGTCTGCCGGGTGGCGACGCGGCGGTGAAGGAGCCGCGCCGCACGGCGTTGGCGCTGTTGTGGGAGGTGTACGGGGATTCAGCGCTCACGATGGACGCCCTGGCGCCGATTCGCGATCTACGCCCAGGCGAACGCAAGCTGCTGGGCCAGATGCTCGCCAAAGGCGTGAACGCACCCGTCACGACCAGCGCCGGCCGGCTGTTCGACGGCATTGCCGCACTCATCGGCTTGCACCAGCAGGTCAGCTTCGAGGGGCAAGCCGCCATGGCGCTGGAATTCGCCGCAGATGTACGCGAGGAGGGAGCATACGGGATCGCACTGACGCCGGACGCCGGACGCCGGACGCCGAGCGGCTCACCCGGCGGCGAGGTCGCCGGTCACCGGGCGTCCGCCATGCTCGACTGGCGTCCACTGCTCACTGACGTGCTGGCCGACTTGCGCCGCGGCGTTTCGGCGGGTATCATGGCTGCACGATTCCACAACGCACTGGTGGGAGCGATCGTTGCGGTTGCGCAGGCGGTCGGGCAGCCACGCGTCGCACTGACCGGCGGCTGTTTCCAGAATCGGCTGCTCACGGAGCGCGCGGCCGGTCGACTGGAAGCGGCCGGATGCGAGGTCGTGCTGCACCGCCAGGTTCCGCCAAACGACGGAGGGATCAGTCTGGGGCAGGTGGTCATCGCGGCGGCGAAACTGGCGCGGCCTGCGTAACGTGGCGTGCGCGAGATGGCCGGCCCGGTGCAGCCCCAATGCGATCCGCACCGAGCAACATGGAGGGAAGGATGTGTCTGGGTGTTCCGGGCAAGATACTCAGTATGGAGCCCAATGCGGTCGGCATGACGATGGGCAAGGTCAGTTTCGGCGGTGTGGCGAAGGAAGTATGCCTGGCCTACGTCCCCGAAGCACAGATCGGCGACTATGTCATCGTCCATGCCGGCTTTGCACTGAACAAGCTGGATGAAGAAGAGGCGATGGAGGTGTTCGAGCTGCTGAAAGAGCTGGGCGAGGTGGAGGTGACAGCGAGCGATGCGTGACGGCGGGGCTTGCTCGTCTTGGGGTGCGTGCTGGAGTTTGTATGCGTTACGTTGACGAATACCGAAGCGAGGCGGATGCCAGGAAGCTGCTTGACGCCATCGAGCGGCTGGCGACGCGCGAATGGGTTATCATGGAGATCTGCGGCGGACAGACCCACACGCTGATCAAGTCGGGCATCGACCGGATGCTGCCAAACCTGGTGACGCTCGTCCACGGACCGGGTTGCCCGGTCTGTGTGACACCGCTGGAACTGATCGACCGCGCCATTGCCATTGCGCAGCAGCCCGGGGTCATCCTCACATCGTTCGGCGACATGCTGCGGGTGCCCGGCTCCGGCGCCGACCTGTTGGGCGTGAAGGCGCAGGGAGGCGATGTGCGCATGGTCTATTCGCCGCTCGACGCGGTCAAGCTGGCGCAGAAGCATCCTGACCGGCAGGTGGTCTTCTTCGCCGTCGGCTTCGAAACCACGGCGCCCGGCAATGCCATGGCCGTGTGGCAGGCGAAACAGCTTGGGCTGGCGAACTTCTCGATTCTCTGCTCGCATGTGCTGGTGCCGCCTGCGATGGAGGCGATCCTCGGAGCGCCGGGCAACCAGGTGGCAGGCTTCCTGGCAGCCGGGCATGTGTGCACGGTGATGGGTTATTGGGAATACGAGCCGATTGCGGAGCGGTATCGTACACCGATCGTCGTCACCGGCTTCGAACCACTCGATCTGCTGCAGGGAATCTACATGACGGTCAAAGCGTTGGAGGAGGGACGCTGGGGCGTCGAGAACCAGTACGCCCGCGCCGTGACCCGCGAAGGCAACCAGGCCGCACAGCGGCTTCTCACCGAGATCTTCGAGGTGAGCGACCGGCTGTGGCGCGGGATCGGGCTGATCCCTGCCAGCGGCTATCGACTGCGGACCGAATACGCAGCCTTCGACGCGGAAGCGCGTTTCGGAGTAGCGAACGTGATGGCCCAGGAGTCACCGCTCTGCATCGCCGGGCAGATCCTCCAGGGGTTGAAGAAGCCACGCGAGTGCAGCGCGTTCGGCACGCTCTGCCGGCCGGAGCATCCCCTGGGCGCGCCCATGGTGTCGAGCGAGGGCGCGTGCGCTGCATACTACAACTACGGAACGGCGTAGCCTGTTTGTTTGTCGTCGAGCGCTGGCAGCGCCAGCCACGGCGCCGAGAAATCAGATGGCACACTTGCTGTAGCGTCACAAGGAAGCATGATGAGCACGCCGCCGACTGAGTCGAGCGTTACGCTTGTCGAAGTTGCGAAGTTCATCGAATCAATAGCGAATACGCCGCATCGCATCGCCGCTGCGAGCCGAGACCTTGGGGATGATCGGCTGCACCTCAGACCTGATGAAGACTCTTGGTCGGCGCACGACATCCTGGCGTCTCTACGCGCCTGTGCTGACGTTTGGGGCAAGAGCGTCCTGGCGATGATCGCGCAGGATCATCCGACCCTGCGGTATATCTCCCCGCGAACCTGGATCAGGAAGACTGACTATCCCGAACTGGAATTCCGCCTATCAATGAACACTGTGAACAGATCGAGGCGTTGTTGAGATAATGGTTCAGACGTTCTCGCTCCAATGCCCCATCCCTATCAGCGACTACCCGACGGTCACCCTGGCGCACGGCGGGGGTGGCAAGCTGTCGCAAATGCTGATCGAGCGCATGTTTGTCCCGGCCTTCGCCAGCGGGGAGCTGGAGACGCTGCACGACGGCGCGGTCTTGGATCTCGGCTGGCGGCCGGCGGCCGACGGATCGGGTCCCCTCCAACGGCGAGCCGACAGCGGGGGGCTGAGACTGGCCTTCTCCACCGATTCCTACGTCATTGCGCCGCGCTTCTTTCCAGGAGGCAATATCGGCTCGCTGGCGGTGCACGGCACGGTCAATGATCTGGCGATGTGCGGCGCACAGCCCCTCTATCTTTCGGCCGGGTTCATCCTGGAAGAGGGCCTGCCGATGGAGGAGCTGTGGCGCATCGTGCAGTCGATGGCCGCGGCCGCGGCCGCGGCCGGCGTGCGCATCGTCACCGGCGATACGAAGGTGGTCGAGCGGAACAAAGGGGATGGCATCTTCATCAACACGGCCGGCGTGGGGGTGATTCCGGACGGCGTGCGGATTTCGCCGACCCGGGCGCAGCCCGGCGACGCGGTCCTGATCAACGGTCCGATTGCCGGCCACGGCATCGCGATCATGTCGGTGCGCGAGGGTCTGGAGTTCGAGACCACGCTGGAGAGCGACTCGGCCCCGTTGAACGGCTTGGTGACGGAGATCCTGGAAGCAGGGGGCGAAGCGGTGCATGTGCTGCGCGATCCGACCCGCGGCGGTGTCGCCAGCGCCCTAAACGAAATCGCAGCGCAAGCTCGCGTGGGCTTTCTGCTGGACGAAGCAAGCATCCCGATCCAAGAGGAGGTGCGCGGTGCGTGTGAGATCCTCGGCTTTGACCCGCTCTATGTGGCGAACGAAGGCAAGTGCCTGGTGATCGTGGCGCCGGAGGCGGCCGGAGTGGTGCTGAATGCCATGCGCGGGCATCCACTGGGCCGCGAAGCCGCAATCATCGGCGAGGTCGTGGCGGACCAGCCGCGTAAGGTCTTCCTGCGCAGCCGGATCGGCGGCCTGCGCATCGTCGATATGCTCAGTGGGGAGCAGTTGCCACGGATTTGTTAGGGAGGGCCGCTGACGGGGGCGATGGATGCGAGGCAGGTGATCCGTGCGCGTTCCTGCGCCCCCAGAGCCTGCGAAGGAGACAACGATGTCCACTCTGCTGCTGAAACATGCCGATCTGCTCGTGACGATGGATGCAGCCCGCCGCAAGCTTTCGGACGGCGGGCTGTTCATCAGAGACAACCAGATCGTCGAGGCCGGCTTCACCGCGGATCTCCCGCTGGCCGCCGACACCGTGATCGATGCGGCCGGCATGATCATCCTCCCCGGACTGGTCAATACGCACCACCATCTCTATCAGACCCTCACCCGCTGCATGGCGCAGGACAGCGCGCTCTTCGATTGGCTGACAACCCTCTACCCGATCTGGGCCCGGCTGACGCCGGAGGCGGTCACCGTCTCGGCGAAGGTGGGGCTGGCAGAGTTGATGCTGTCGGGCTGCACCACGTCGAGCGATCATTTGTACATTTACCCGAACGGCTGCCGGATCGAGCACGAGATCGAAGCCGCGGTGGAGCTCGGCATCCGTTTCACCGCGACGCGCGGCAGCATGAGCCTCGGACAGAGCAAGGGCGGCCTGCCGCCTGACGATTGCGTCGAGGAGGAAGAAGCGATCCTGAAGGATAGCCGGCGCGCCATCGAACAGCACCACCAGCCGGAGCGCTGCGGCATGGTGCACGTGGCGCTGGCGCCGTGCTCGCCTTTCAGTGTCACCGGCGACCTGATGCGTGAGAGCGCCGCCCTGGCGCGCGCCTATGGGGTGCGCCTGCACACGCACCTGGCCGAGACGATGGATGAAGAACGCTTCTGCCTGGCGAAGTTCGGCGCACGACCCGTCGAGTACGTCGAGTCGCTCGGCTGGACCGGCAACGATGTGTGGCATGCGCACTGTGTTCACCTGGATGCCGACGAGATTGCACTCTTCGCCCGCACCGGCAGCGGCGTGGCGCACTGCCCCGGCTCGAACATGCGGCTGGCATCGGGGATCGCGCCGGTGCGGGCGATGCGCGACGCCGGCGTGACCGTAGGGCTGGGAGTCGACGGTTCCGCCTCCAATGACGGCAACCACCTGCTCGGCGAGGCGCGACAGGCCATGCTGCTCCAGCGCGTGATGGGCAGTCCGGCCGCGCTCGGCGCGCAGGAGGCGCTGGAGATTGCCACGCTGGGCGGTGCGGGCGTGCTCGGTCGCGATGATATCGGCAGCCTGGCGCCCGGCATGGCCGCCGACTTCATCGGCTACCGGCTGGAACGGCTGGACTTTGCGGGCGCGCGCCACGATCCGCTGGCTGCGCTGGTCTTCTGCACCCCGCCGAAGGTCGATCTGAGCGTGATCAACGGCAAGGTGCGGGTGAAGGACGGCGAGATCGTAGGACTCGATCTGCCCGCGTTGGTGCGCAGGCATGACGCGATCAGCCGGAGGATGTTGAGGGGCGACTGATGTGATACGGACAAGAAATGCTTGAATAAGAGCGTTCGTGCTGTTAGCTGCTCGTCACCGTTAGCGCGTGGAGGACTCCTGCGTGCGGCCTTCGTGTCGCGCCAGGGTCATACGCATTCGGTGTGTAGAGAGGGATAGCAGTGCAGTTGGCTTGTCATGTAACGGCCGCGGCGCCCTCAGCCCGTGGCCGTTGCGTTTGATTTCGGCAGCCGCTGGGATCGTCTGCCCGTGACCGCTTCGCATGCGGCCCGCAGCATGGCGGGCACATGTCGCACCCACTTTGGAGGAGAAAAGCGATGCTCTCTCGCCAACCATCAGACCTGCTTGTCACGTATCTGCGCCCGCAGCGGGCCAGGGTGGTGGTGTTAGGCGTCCTGCTGCCTGCAGGCATGCTCCTCGAGCTGCTCAATCCCCAGGTCATCCGCTTCTTCCTGGACACCGCATCCTCCGGCGGGCCGCAGGCCGCACTGCTCGCAGCAGCAGCGGTCTTCATCGCCGCGTCGTTGGGACAGCGCGGGATCGGACTGATCAGCCGTTACCTGTCCGAGGCCGTCGGGTGGTCGGCGACCAACGCACTGCGCCGCGATCTGGCGCAGCATTGCCTGCAGCTCGATCTGGCGTTCCACAAGGAGCACTCGCCCGGTGAGTTGATCGAGCGAATCGACGGCGATGTGACGGCGCTGGCGCACTTCTTCTCGGCGTTCGTAGCTCGCGTGCTGAGCAACGCGCTGCTGGTCGTGGGCATCCTGATCGTGCTGCACCGCGAGAACGCCGTCGTAGGCATTGCACTGACGCTCTATACCCTGACCACGCTCCTCGTCCTCAGGGCGATCCAACCGGCAGCCGTCGCGGCGTGGACCGGCTCGCGCGCCGCGGAGGCGGAGCTGTACGGCTTCATCGAGGAACGCATCTCGGGGGCGGAGGAGATCCGGGCTGCCGGCGCGGAGACATACACCCTACACCGGCTCTATGCCCTGATGCGCCGCGGACTGGAGCGTTTTCGGGCGTCGGCCATGGTCGACACCGCCATCTACAACATCACGAGCCTGTCTTCCGTGCTGGGCTACGCTGCCGGCCTGGCCGCTGGCGCCTACCTCTACACCAGCGGCCAGGCCACCATCGGCGCCGCGTTCATGGTCGTGGCATACGTCGGTATGTTGGCCGGCCCGTTGCAGAGCCTGCGCGGCGAGCTGCAGGAGTTCCAGCACGCGCTGGCGAGCATCGGTCGCGTGCTGGAACTGATGCAGACCCGGCCGCGCATCGCCGTCGCGGGCTCCGTTGCGGACGCGGCGTACGGGCTGGACGCCGGGCCGCTCTCGACGGTCTTCGAAGGGGTGACGTTCGGGTATGTTGATGGCGGGCAGACGACGGGCCAGGGAGAGGGGGTCGACCACGACCTCGCGCCAATGGCCGGAGACGGCTCTGCGCCGGCCGCGGGTCGCCCAGCGCCGGCCGTCCTTTCCGACATTTCGTTCCACGTGCAGGCGGGCCGCGTCCTCGGCCTGCTGGGACGCAGCGGCAGCGGCAAGACGACGCTTGCAAGGCTGCTGTTTCGGCTGTATGACGTCGATGCAGGCGCAATCCGGCTCGGTGGGACGGATATCCGTGCTGTGCCGCTGGCCGACCTGCGCAGCCGGGTCGCCTGGGTCACCCAGGACGTGCAGTTGTTCCAGGCGACCGTGCGCGACAACTTGACCTTCTTCGATCGCCGGATCGACGACGACGCCGTCGAAGCGGCATTGCGCGGTCTGCGGTTGTGGGAGTGGGTGAGCTCCCTGCCCCAGGGATTGAATACCCCATTGGCGAGCGGCAGCGCAGGCATCTCAGGCGGGGAGGCGCAGCTGCTGGCCTTTGCCCGCGCCTTCCTCAAGGATCCCGGGCTGGTGATCCTCGACGAGGCCTCGTCGCGCCTCGATCCGGCCACCGAGACGCTGCTCGAATCCGCCATCGACCGGCTGCTGCAGGGCCGCACGGGGATCGTCATTGCGCATCGGTTGCGCACCGTGCAGCGCGCGGATGACATTCTGATCCTGGAGGCCGGCCGCGTCGTCGAATACGGGCCGCGCGAACGCCTGGCCGCGGATCCGAATTCTCGTTTCAGCCGCCTGCTTCGCACCGGGCTGGAGGAGGTGCTGGCGTGACGGCAAAAAACGCGTCGAGAACGGCGTTTGAGGGCAGATCGCCTCGGACTCTCGACCCACAGTCAGCCACGATCGCGACCTGGCCGTTCAACTGGCGCATCATCCGCTACCGGCCCGGCCTGTTCCTGGCGCACTCTGCGTTCGTCGTGTTTGTCTTCAGCCTCCAGATCTTCCCCGGCTTGATCGAGAAGGCGATCTTCGACACCCTGACCGGCGCAAATGCGACCGACCCGGCCCCGCTCGGGCTTCTTTCAGCCACCGGGGCGCTGACTGGGGTTTGGCCGCTGATCGCGATCTTTGTGGGGATCGAAGTGGCGAGAGCGCTCGGCTCCTTCGGCGTCGAGTGGACGGGCTGGACCTTTCGCCGCGTGGTTGGCGCGCTGCTGCGCAGCAACCTGTTCGCGAGCATCCTGCGCCGCCCCGGCCGCCAGCCCTTGCCTGTATCGCCGGGCGAGGCGATCAACCGTTTTCGCAACGATGTCAGCGAGGTGGCCGACTTCCCCACCTGGCTCCCCGATCAGATCGGCAAGGTCGGGGCTGCGCTGGTGGCCATTGTGATCATGGCGCGCATCGATCTGTCCCTTACAGTCATCATTTTCGTACCGCTGGCAGCTATCATGATCCTCACGCGGTTGGCCTGGGGACGCATCCTTCGCTACCAGAAGGAGAGCGCAGAAGCGACCGATGCGGTGACCGGCTTCCTGGGCGAACTCTTCAACGCGGTGCTGGCCGTCAAGATCGCTGGAGCTGAAGCGCGGGTCGTCGATCACCTGGACGCGCTCAGCCGCACCCGGCAGAAAGCCGAGGTCAAGAAGACGCTCTTCTGGGAGGCGCTGCAGCTGGTCAACAACAGCGCGGTGACCTTCGGCGTCGGCGTGATGCTTCTGCTGGCGGGCAGCGCGATGCGTGCCGGCACGTTCACCGTCGGCGACTTCGCGCTGTTCACGACCTACTTGTGGTTCACGACCCAGGCGCCGTCGGAGCTGGGGACGTTCTTCGGCGACTATCGGACACAGGAGGCATCGATCGATCGGATGTTGGCGCTCATCCGGCCGGAGCCGCCGCAGGCGCTTGTGGCGTATCATCCCGTGTTCGAACGCGAGGCGCCGCCTGCGCTGCCCCCGATGCGGAAGACGCCGACCGATCGACTGGTGCGCCTGGAGGTGCGCGACCTCACCTATCGTCATGCACCGGCGAGCAGCGGCGAGGCCGGTGGCCGTGGCATCGAGGAGATCAGCCTGACCGTGCCGCGCGGGTCGTTCACCGTCATCACGGGGCGCGTCGGCTCCGGCAAGTCGACGCTGCTGCGCGTCCTGCTGGGGCTGCTGCCCCATGACGCCGGAGAGATCCGCTGGAACGGCGAGCCCGTGGCGGATCCGGCGGCGTTCATGCGGCCGCCCCGCTGCGCATACACGGCGCAGGCGCCGCGGCTCTTCAGCGAGACGTTGCGGGACAACATCCTGCTGGGATGGTCTGTCACTGAGGGGCAAGGGGAAGCCTCCCCATATGCGAGGGAAACCGCAGCGAGTCGCTCATCCGAGGCGAAGATCGCACCAGACTCAGCCTCGCCGGCGATCACCTCGCCGCTCCAGAACGCCATTCATCTGGCAGTGCTGGAGGAGGACATCGCAGCGCTGGAGCACGGGCTCGATACGCTGGTCGGACCGCGCGGGGTGCGGCTTTCCGGCGGGCAGGCGCAGCGGGCTGGGGCCGCGCGCATGTTCGTGCGCAGCCCCGAGCTGCTGGTGATCGATGATTTGTCGAGCGCGCTGGATGTGGAGACCGAGCGCGTGCTGTGGGAGCGACTGCGGCCGGCCTCTCCGGCCGAGCGCGCCGGATCGGAGGCGGCGGACCGCCTCGCCGATCGGCCGCCGGCCACGAGCCGTGAAACGCCCACCCTCCTCGTCGCCTCGCATCGCCGCGCTGCGCTGCGCCGGGCCGATCACATCATCGTGCTGAAGGAGGGTCGGGTCGAGGCGGAGGGCGCGCTGGATGAACTGCTGGAGACGAGCGAGGAGATGCGCCGGCTCTGGCGCGGCGAGCCCGCGGAGGACCGATAGACTCCCGCGACGCGCCGGAGCTGCGGCGCCGCCTCTGATCGATCGGCCCGGCCTGACCAGCGAGATGCCCGTCACCATGCCGATGATGAAGGAGATCAGCATCAGGATCACCGTGCCGTTCACGTCCACGATCAGCCTCCTGAGCTCGAGGGCACTGCGGGTCGGCGCAGGGTCCAGTCCTGCACGCCGGGCCGAGCGGGCGCATGGCCGGCCAGCACTGCCTCCAG
>CAYRFV010000164.1:0-12569 GCA_964423545.1 uncultured Anaerolineales bacterium
GCGTCGATGATGCCGGGATGCGGCGGCGATTTCGTTCTCACCCTGTCATTCTACCACAAATCGGGCTGTTTGCGAAAAGAACCCGTGACGGCTATGCGCCGATCGAACATAGGTTCTGGCTGGAAATCAAGAAAACTCCCGATAAATTTTATATGTTTTCTATTGACTCCGGCCCCCTTTTGGGATAGAATGACTCCAAGATGACCGTCATCTCCTTGACCACAGACTTCGGCCTGGCCGACGGCTACGTCGGCATCATGAAGGGCGTGATCCTGCGCATCGCACCCCACGTCTGCTTTGTCGACCTGTCCCACGAGATCGCGCCCCAAGACGTACGCCAGGCCGCCCAAGTTCTGGCTCGCGCGGCGCCATTCTTTCCTGCAGCGACGATCCATCTGGCCGTGGTGGACCCCGGCGTGGGAAGCGCACGGCGACCGCTGCTTGTCACCACGCAGGCTGCGGCCTACGTAGGCCCCGACAACGGCATCTTCAGCAGCGCGTTGTCCCAGCCGGGTGTGCAAGCCTGGGTGCTCGACCAGCCCCGCTTCTGGTTGTCGCCGGTCAGCGGCACCTTCCACGGCCGCGACCTCTTCGCCCCGATCGCGGCGCACCTTGCCAACGGCGTCCTGGCGCAGCAGCTCGGCCGGCTGATCGCCGATCCCGTTCGTCTCGAACTGCCCGAGCCGCATCGCCGGTCCGACGGCCGGTTAGGGGGCGAAATCATCAGCATCGATCGTTTCGGGAATCTCATCAGCAACATCCCTGCGGCCTGGGTGGCCGAGGGCAACTGGCGCTGCCGCATTGCGGGGGAATCCGCGCCGTTGGTGAATGCGTATGCCGAGGTGAGCGACGGCGCGCTGGCTGCGCTGGTCGGCAGTGATGGCGTCGTGGAGGTCGCGGTGCGGAACGGGAACGCTGCCCAGCGCTTGGGCGTCGGTATTGGGACAGGCATCGAGCTCCAGACAACGGAGTAACATCAAAGGAGATACCGCGGTGGAGAAATTCGTCATCAAGGGCGGATACCCCTTGTCCGGCGATGTCACGCCGGCCGGCAACAAGAACGCGGCTCTGCCGATCTTGGCGGCCACGCTGCTCACCGATTGCGATGTCACCCTCCACAATGTGCCGCGTATCGGCGACGTGACCACCATCTTGCAGCTCCTGACCGAAATCGGCGTCGCGGTGCGCGATGAGGGTCACACGCTCCATCTATGCGCAAGGGATGCGCGCTTCAGCCGGCCAAGGCCGGAGCTGTTCCAGCAGGTGCGCGGCGGCATGTTGCTCGCCGGCCCCATGCTGAGCCGGTTCGGCCAGGCCATCATGCCGCTGCCCGGCGGCGACCGCATCGGTCGGCGCCGCGTCGACACGCATCTGCTGGCGTTCGAGGCGCTGGGCGCACAGATCGAGTTCGATCACTACGATTTCACGATGCGGACGGGCGGGCTGCGCGGCGCCGACATTCTGCTCGATGAGGCGAGTGTGACCGGCACGGAAAACGCCATCATGGCCGCGGTGCTGGCGCGGGGGACGACCATCCTCCGCAACGCCGCCTCGGAGCCGCACGTGCAGGACCTGTGTCACATGTTGAACTGCCTGGGATCTCGGATCTCGGGCATCGGCTCCAACACGCTGACCATTGAGGGAGTAGAGCGGCTGGCCGCGGGCGAATTCACCATTTCGCCTGATTACCTGGAGGTGGGCAGCTTCATCGGATTGGGCGCGGTCACGCGCGGGGAGCTGCGCATCCACGGCACTGTTCCCGAGCACATGCGAATGATCAATTTCGTCTTCGCTGAGCGGTTGGGCGTGCGAATGCGGATGAACGGAGATGTACTGATCGTCGAGGACGAGCAAGCCCTGCGCATTCGCGAGGATATTGGCGGAGCCGTGCCGAAGATCGATGATGCCCCGTGGCCGCAGTTCCCTGCGGACCTGATGAGCATCGCCCTGGTGGTCGCCACGCAGGCGCAGGGAACGGTGCTCATTCATGAGAAGATGTTCGAAAGCCGTCTCTACTTCGTGGATAAGCTGATCGGCATGGGCGCCAAGATCATCCTGTGCGATCCGCACCGGGCGGTGATCGTGGGCCCATCACCGCTGCATGGCCAGGAGCTCAGCAGTCCCGATATCCGCGCCGGCATGGCATTGTTGATCGCCGCCATGGCCGCCGAAAACACGAGCACGATTGCCAACATCGGGCAGATCGATCGCGGCTACCAACAGATCGACCAGAAACTGCGCAATCTCGGCGCGCGGATCGAGCGGGTTGAGGTCTGACGGAAAGCCGGATGCTGGAGCCGGGACAACCGGCCGAGCAGCTTCCAGCATCCGGCTATGGCCGTCCGGCCCGCGCTACCCCTGGCTGCTGTTCTGGCTCCCCGCAGGTGCAAAGAGACCGATCAATCGGTCGAACTGGCCGTAGATGAAGTTTTGACGAAAGCCGGCCAGCACCGCCACCAGGTAAGGAAGGAGCCGGGCGCCGGCGTTCGGCTCCGAGGGCTGAATCTGCAAGAGAAGGAAGCCGCCCGTCAGCAGCAGGAAGACGATGCCGCCCAGCACCACTCCCATGATGGGCTGGACGAGATACCACATCAGATACTGGCGGTCGAAATCCTGCTGATCCGAGACGTGCCACCACAGGGCGTAGAGCGCGCCGATCACCCCGCCGATGCCACCCCACATGAGCGTATTCCAGAACGGGAAAAGATCGCTGGCTGTGGCGCCGGCAATGCTGCCCGCGCGAGTCATCAGGCCGGTCAGCGGCGTTGCGCCGACCAGGCCCAACAGCAGCAGCCCGAGCCACACGACCTCGTAGACGAAAACGCGCGGCGCCAGGCGGGCGGATTCGCGCCGGCTCTCGCGCATGCGCGCCATCGTCGAGCGCACCTGGGCCATGCGGTACTCAGCAGCCACATAGTTCTCCGGGGATTCGAGGAGAATCTGTCGCGCCTCCTGGAGCAGCGTGAGCATCTGGTCGGCGCTGCCCGGGGGACTGCTGAATTCGGCAACAACTTGCTGGAAAAGCTCGTCGATCTGCTGATGGAGCGTCTTCTGCCAGCCTGCGTCACGCACTTCGTTCAGCCGGTTGATGATGATTGTCCTCTGGTCCTCGGCGAATTGCTGCGGCTGAGGCGCCGGTGGCCCGGGCGGTCGCACCCCGGGCCCGGGCGGTAGTACCTCGCGCTGGCCCGGCATGATCACCGCAGGCAGGGGCGCCTGTTCGGCGACGATCAGCTCGCCGGCAGGTCCCACCTCGGAGGCGGGTGTGCCTGGGGTGGCCGAACCGTCGATGATCACGGCGCCGATGCGCATGGGCGGCTGAAGCGGCTGTCCCCCAAATGACGCGGGCGGCTGAACCGGCAGCATCTCGGCTGCGGGCAGCGGCAGGTCGATGGCGGCGTCCTCCGGAGATGCCGCACCTTCGTCTGTCGTACTGGCGCCGCGAATTGCGGCGCGCGCTGGAGACGCGCCCGGTGCTCCCGGGGTGGGTGGCGTGCTGGCGCCCTCGATGTGGATGGCCGGCGCTGCGGGAAGCACGATCGACTCGATGCTTTCGATCGGCGGCGCACCGGCGCGCACCTCTCGTTCCAGCATTGCCGCCAGTTCGGGATCGATGCCCGGCGGCAGCGCGACGGCTGTGCTTCCCCCAGATGGAACCTTCGGCTCGCGGATGGCCGGCCACGCTCGTGCGCTACTCGTCTTGGTGGTCATGGATGGTCACCTCTTGAACAACATTATAGCATATGTTGTCAAAAAATGCACCTATCACTCGCGTGATTCGCGCATGCCCATCCAGCGAAAATAGAGCTCGTTGTCCAGGCCGATGCGCGCCAGCATGCGGCCCACCGTTCCATTGACGATGTCATCGACCGCGCGCGGCCGGCTATAGAAGGCGGGCACGGGCGGAAAGATGATGCAGCCGATGCGCGCCGCCTGGACCATCAGCTCCAGATGCCCGACGTGCAGGGGTGTCTCGCGCACCATCAAGAGCACGGGCCGTCCTTCTTTCAGCTGCACATCGGCCGCGCGCGCGAGGAGATCATCGGTGTATGAGTGGGCGATTGCAGAAAGGCTCTTGATGCTGCACGGCGCCACGATCATCCCGATTGTGGCGAAGGAACCGCTGGCGATGGCTGCGCCGACGTCCGCGGGCCGGTAGCTCACATCCGCCAAGCCTTCGACGGCGCGCGGCTCCCAGTCAGTCTCCTGGACGATCGTCATCCGCGCCGATTGGGTCATCACCAGGTGCGTCTCGATCTCTCCCACTATGCGCAGCGCCTCCAGCGTACGGATGCCATAGATCTGGCCGGACGCCCCCGACATACCGACGATCAGTCGCTTCATTTCCTCCCCCAATGGATGGCCACCGTGCCCAGCATGGCCAGGCGATAGTGCACATCTCGCAGCCCTGCCGATGTCATGATCTCCTTGATCTCCGGCGGTCGCGGAAAGATCGCCACCGATTGCGGCAGGTAGGTGTACGCCTCGGGCTGCCCGCTGAGCACCCCACCGATGAACGGCACCAGGCGAAAGAAATAGAGCCGAAAGAGCTGGCTGAAGATCGGCGTGAGCGGCAACGTGATCTCCAGGCACACGACCATCCCGCCGGGCTTCACGACGCGCGCTTGCTCGGCGAAGGCAGCCCGGATATCTACGACGTTGCGCATCATGAAGCCAGAACATGCCGCATCGAACGTTCCCTCGGCGAACGGCAACGCCAGCGCGTCCCCCTCCGTGAATGGGAAGAAGCGGCCGGCATGCTTGTCTCGGCCGTGGAGCATCATCTCGCGGGTCAGGTCCAGGCCCACCGGTCGCGCCGTGGGATCTGCCGCCAGCGTCTCATAGGCGATGTCGCCTGTGCCAGTCGCCACGTCGAGCAGCCGGCCGCCGCCCGGCAGTGCGCACAGCCGCACCACGGCCCTGCGCCACGCTTGATCCCGGCCGAGGGTCATCAGCCGGTTCATCAGGTCGTAACGGGAGGCGATTGCGGCAAACATGCGGCGCACATAGGCGCGCTTCTCACCGGATTCGGGCAGAACGCTTCGCGTATTCATCGGCACGAGTGGGCCCTCTCCTTGGGTCGATCTGCAAATTAATACTATACGAATTCTCCATGGGCCGGCCAGCCCAGCGTGACGCCGCCGCCGAACGCCTCACGCGTCGCTCAGAAACATCCACGGCGCCATCCGCCGTTCGAGGCGATCGGTCGCGAAGTAGAGCAGCAGCCCCAGTGCGCTCATCGCCACCACCCCTGCATACATTTCGGGATATGCCAGCCGCCCCCAACTCTCCACGATGATGTAGTAGCCGAGCCCTGAAGTCGTGGCGAACGATTCGGCGAAGAAGAGCACGGCGACCGCCGTCCCGATGCTGACCCGCACCGCTGTGAGCGCCGCTGGCGCCGTCGCCGGCAGGTAGACGAACCGGAAAAGCGCCCGCCGACCGGCCCCCAACGAGCGGACCGAATAGATCAACTCCGGCCGGAGCGCGCCCGCCTGATCCCGCACCACCACCAGGATGGGGAAAAACAGGATCAGAAAGATCATGAAGACTTTCGAGGCGTCGCCGATGCCCAGGAAGAGCAGCAGAATCGGCAGGAAGACGATCTTGGGAATCGGATGGAGGATGTAGACGATCGGCGAAGCCAGACGGTTCAGGCGTCTGCTTTGGCCCAAGACGAGACCGGCGGGCACCGCCAGGGCGGTGGCAAGCACAATGCTGGCCACGACCCGCCAGCCGCTGACCAGGAAATGGTGGCCCAGCCCCTGCGGGATCTCGCGCGCCAGGGCCTGCGCCACGACCAGAGGGCCGGGAAGCACTTCCAGTCGCAACGCCCAGGCCAGGGCTTGCCACGCCAGGAGCAGCATGACTGTAGCCAGGAGGATATCACGTTGGCGCATCGCTCGCCATCCCTCTGCCGGTCATGCGGCGGACAGCGCCTCACGCAGCTCACTGCACTTTCGCGCGTAGGCCGGGTCGCTGCGGAATCCGGGCGCACCGGCGCCCGGATTGGCGATGACATGCGCCACAGCGTTTGGTGGTCGCCCAAGCACCAGGATCCGTTGCCCCAGGTACACGGCTTCCTCGATGTTGTGCGTCACGATGATCGTGGTCACGCCTGTCTCTTGTCGCAGCTCGACCGTGAGACGCTGCAGGTCTTCGCGCGTTAGTGCATCGAGCGATGAGAACGGCTCATCCATCAGCAGCAGCGTGGGCTGCTGCATCAGGCTGCGGGCGATCGCGGTGCGCTGGCGCTGCCCGCCGCTGATTTGATTGGGATACTTATCCCTCAGATTCGCGATCCCCAAGCGATCCAGCCAATGCTCGACCTGCGCAGGGGTGAGGTCGGGACGCGGATACGGACGCGTCGCATCCCCCGCCCTCTGCTTGGTGCGATAGAAACGCCCGATTTCCATCACCAGGGCGACATTCTCCCAGACCGTCGCCCACGGGAGCAGGCCATAGTCCTGCAACACCAGCCCGGTGCTGGCGCGCGGCCGGGGCGCCGGGTGGCCGTCGACAAGGATCAGGCCGCCGCTGGGCTGGCGCAGCCCGGCGATCAGGTACAGCAGGGTGCTCTTGCCGCATCCCGACGGTCCGATCACCGCCCAAGCCGCGCCTGCCTCGCACTCCCAGGAGAAATCCTGGAAGACGGGCGGCTGGTTGGGGTAGGCGAAAGCGATCCGCTCAACGGAGATCATGGCAGGAGAGCATCGGTGGGCCGAGCAACGTCAACGACGACGCGGGAAGCGCAGTGCGCGCCAATGCGGAGGTGCACCGCGCTTCATTGCGGAAGGTACGTCTTGTCGACCATATCCTGATACGACACGTCGCGGTTGACCAATCCCTTGGTCTTCATCCATTGCAGCACATCGGCTACCTCGGCCTCGGTAGGAACCCCTCGCTCCGGGAAAGGCGGCATCTTGTAGCTGTTCTCGATCGACTTCGGAACGCGGCCTTGCTCGACAAGAAGGGTCTGGTACTTTTCCGGATGGGCGTTGAGCTCCTTGACCGCCTTTTCCCACGCGATCAGGAACTTCCTGACGGTGTTCGGCTTGTTCTTCAGCGCCTCCGCGCGGAAGGCAAGCACTGACTGCGACAGCTCGGGCCGTTTGGTGTCGTCTGCAATCAGCCTGGCGCCCGCCGCAAGCGCGCCCTGCGCCAGCGGGTCCGGGAGGGTGGCGGCCTTCAGATTGCCGTTGATCAGCTGCTCGAAGCGCACCGGAATCGCGTTGACCTCCTCGCCCTTGATCTCTTCCGGCTTGAGCCCGGCGCCTTCCAGCAGACGACTCGTGAGATACTCGATCACGGTGTTTTGGCTGATGCCAATAGGGATGCCCTTCACGTCCGCCGGCCCATTGATGTTGGCCTTCGGGCTTGCCAGCACCCGGAACAAGGGCGCATCGGGGAACGGTCGGCGAGATGTATAGACCGCTTTCACCTGCGGCGTCTGCTTGTTGAAGACGCCCACCACCACGAGGTCGGTCAGCATGCCATCGACCTGGCCTGCCTGCACCAGCGCATTCTGCTCTTGCGGGCTCTTAACAGGCACGCCTTCCACCTCGATGCCCTGTTCCTTGAAGTAGCCGTTCTGCTGGGCGACGAAGACCGGAATGGTGTCCAGAACGGGTATCAACGAGACCTTCAGCTTGTTGTCTTCCCCCTGCACCGGGACGCATCCGGTCAGCACCGAGGCCACAACAAGACCGACGAGCAAGACCACATGGAGTTTTGTTCTGACCCGCATTGTTCTCCTCACCTAGAGCTGTGGCGCGATCGACAGCTCCGCAACCCGATCATCCACACAGGCTACTTGTGCGGTCTGCCGGATGCTGTCGGCTTTTCGTCTGCAGATTTGGAGGATGGGAGCTCACCGGGGGTGGGGCGAGAGCGCCGCCACGGCACGACGGGCGACTCATTCTGTTCTGGTTCTTCTTCCCACTCATCCGCCAGGATCGTCGGCTCGACGGGCGCCTGGGTGATCTTGTACACCGCCAGCCCCAACGTGATCGCCACAGCCAGCGCCACGAGAGTGCCCTGCCATTGAGACAAATCGAACCAGCGATGCAGAAGCGATCCGATGAATGCCACGCCTACCGCACCGAACGCAGCGGCCACCAGTGCGACCAGCAAGAACAGCACCGCGATGATCAGACTGGCAAGAAGCCCCCGCATTGCGCTCTCCCGCCTGCGCTTTCATCCAACTCGGTTATTATACCACGGCGTCACGCCCACAAATGTGAGAACAATACCCGAAGACCGATGACAATCAAGAGGGCGCCGCCGATGACCTCCATCCGTTTGCCGAACGTCGCGCCCAGCCGGTTTCCCAGCAGCAGGCCGGCGAGGGAGAGCAAGCCGGTGACGACGCCGATCACCAGGCTCGGGTAGAGGATCTCGACCTGGAGCATGGCGAGCGTCAATCCGATGGCGAACGCATCGATGCTCGTCGCCACCGACAGCATCACCATGGCGCCCCCGCGCGAGGGATCCGTGGCGTGCGTTTCCGCCTCGGAATCCAGCCCCGAGCGAATCATGCGCACGCCCACGAAGCCCAGCAACCCGAACGCGAGCCAGTGGTCGACGCTGGAGACCAGGCTGGAAAGCTGGGCGCCGACGAGCCAGCCCAAGACCGGCATCAGCGCTTGGAACAGACCGAAATGGTAGGAGAGCCGGAACAGCGCGCGCGGGTTGTTGGCATAGCCGGTTGTGCCGATGCCCAGCGACACCGCAAAGCAATCCATGGCCAGGCCGACAGCCATCAGGAGCACCTCAAGGAAGCTCATGCAACCACTCGACTCCGGGATTTGAGATGGCGAGAGCCGCACGTTGTTGCGCCGGTTGGCCGCCTGCATCGCATTCAGCGAAATATACCGCCGGAGAAGCGCGGCGTCAAGCTGGTTCCGCACCGCTGCGAGACGCTCAGATCGCACCGTTGCCCGCCGGCACTCCTGCCGCACCCGCTCGCTGGGCGGCCCCCCTGCGATTCCGGCGATTTGCGCATGATATGAATGGCATGGTACAATCCCGGCGATCTGACACCCCGCCCACCTCCCGCAGCGTCGCGGTACGAGCCCGGCAGCGCATCCGCCAGGCGGCCAGCATCTCACCCAGCGAGGATGGACATGCCCCCCGCTCCGATCATCGCGTTCGAGCGCGTTAATAAGTTCTTCGGCCACCACCAGGTCTTGAATGACATCAGCTTTGAGATCGCCGAACGCGAGGTGATCGTCGTGTTCGGCCCGAGCGGGGGAGGCAAATCGACCATGATCCGCTGCATCAACCGGCTGGAACCAATTAGCAGCGGCCACATCGTCGTCGACAACATCCCCGTGCACGATCCCAAGACCGATATCAATCGTCTGCGGGCGGAGGTGGGGATGGTCTTTCAGCACTTCAACCTTTTCCCGCATCTCACTGCGCTCGATAACATCACCCTTGCTCCCATCAATGTCCGTAAAACGGCGCGCAAGGAGGCCGAGGCGCAGGCGATGAAGCTGTTGGAGCGCGTAGGCATTCCCGAGAAGGCGCATGCTTACCCGGGTGAGCTGTCCGGCGGACAACAGCAGCGCGTCGCCATTGCGCGCGGCCTGGCGATGCGGCCCAAGATCATGCTCTTCGATGAACCGACCAGTGCGCTCGATCCGGAGATGATCAAAGAGGTGTTGGATGTGATGGTCTCGCTGGCGAAAGACGGCATGACGATGGTGGTTGTCACGCACGAGATGGGCTTTGCACGGCAGGTGGCCGATCGGATGATGTTCTTGGACGGCGGCCGCATCATCGAGATCGGGGCCCCACAAGCGATCTTCACCCGTCCGCAGCATGATCGGACGAAGCTGTTTCTGAGCCAGATATTGCATCAGTGATCGGCGTTCAATCCATCTCAGTCAGGAGGAGTCCCATGAAACTGTGGCGTTTGCTCATCGTAGGCATCGTGGTTGCCGGACTGCTGGCTGCCTGCACCGCCCCACCGGTCGGGCCAAGCAGCAGCGCCGGCAAGGCCATGCCCAAGGCTGCTGACGGCACCCTGCTCCGCAAGATTCAGGACCGCGGCAAGATCGTTGTCGGCGTGAAGTACGACGTACCCATGTTCGGTCTGCTCAACCCCACCACCAACAAGGTGGAAGGCTTCGATGTGGACGTCGCCAGGGAGATCGCGGCGGCAATCTTCGGCAATCCGGAGGCGGTCGAGTTCAAAGAGGCGGTCTCTAAGAATCGCATTCCGTTCCTCCAGGACGGCACAGTGGACATCATTGTCTCCACCATGACGGTCAACGAGGAGCGCGAGCAGCAGATCGACTTCTCGAACGTCTATTACCTGGCCGGGCAGTCGCTCCTGACGCCCAAGAACAGCGCCATCGCCAGCATCAACGACCTGGCTGGCAAGAAGGTGGGGACGGCCAAGGGCTCCACCTCCGAACAGAACATCCGCAAGCTGGCGCCCCAGGCCGACGTGCAGCTCTTCGACGGCTATGCCGAGGCCGTGGCCGCCATGGACGCGGGCCGCCTGGATGCTGTGACCACCGACGACAACATCCTGATCGGCTTCCAGGCCAAGGAGCCGAACAAGTGGAAGCTGGTCGGCGGGCAGTTCACCAAAGAACCGTATGGCATCGGCATCGCCAAGGGGCACCCGGAGACGGTCGAGGTCATCAACAAGGTGTTCACCGATCTGAAGAAGAGCGGGAAGTGGAAAGAACTGTACAAGAAGAACATCCCCGCGGCCGCGCCTGAGCCGCCCATCGATAGCTGGCGCCAGATCGTCGGCAAGTGAATGGACGGGGATCAGGAATTCGGGTGAGCAGGCCTTCCGCTCCGGACTTCTGATCCCTGTCCCGGATGTCTGCACCCCGCCCCAATGAACGCTGAAAGCTGGAACCTGCTCCTCCGCATCGGGCTCACCATGACCGTTGCGCTGTCGCTGGCCGCCGGCTTCATCAGCCTGCTGCTGGGCACCCTGATCGGCATCTTCCGCGTCTCGCCGGTCGCGCCGCTGCGCGTGCTTGCGAACGGCTACGTCGAGTTCTTTCGCAACCTACCCCTGCTTATCTGCCTGGCCTTCATCTTCTACGGGCTGCCGAAGGCCGGAGTCACTTTCCCGATCTTCGAGGCCGGCGTCGTCGGTCTGTCGGTCTACACCGCTGCCTTCGTCGCCGAGGTGGTGCGGGCGGGGCTGCAATCGATCGGCCACGGCCAGATCGAGGCTGCCCGCGCGCTGGGGCTCTCCTACATTCAGATGCTCCGGCTGGTGCTGTTGCCACAGGTCTTTCGCATGATCATACCGCCGTTGGGCACTGTTTTCATCGCGCTGGTCAAGAACACCTCGGTGGCAAGCGCCATCGTCGTTCCCGAGCTCATGTACCAGGCGGAGGTGATCGCCGGCCGTTATTTCTACCCGAATGTCTTCCTGATCGTCGGCTTCATGTATCTCATCATCACCTTGCCGCTGGCTCTGCTGGTCAACGTGACGGAAAAGCGGCTCCAGATCGGGCAGAGGAGATAGCGACGTGAAAGGCTCGAGGCTGGAGACTGGGAGTTGGAAAACGGTGATGCCGCGGATCGGGCAGGTCAGGTAGCGCGATGCAGCGAGAGATCAGCCGTACTCGATTCCGGATGAGCGAAGACCGGCAGGCGCTGGCCGGCGCGCTGATCTTGATCGCGCTGCTGCCGTTCCTTTTCGGCATGATCCCCGTGAAGGGGCTGTTGACGGCTGTGATCCCGGTGGCGTGGTGGCCGATGCTGGGCCTGACGCTCGAAGACGTCGAGTCGCTCCGGATCGCGGTCGCCAACTGGAAGCCGTTCCTTGAGTTTGGCACCTGGCGCTTCCTGGCGCTGGGGCTGGCAATGACGGTGGCGGTTTCGCTGATCTCCATCCTGTTGAGTCTGCCGCTCGCCACCCTGGCGGCGTTGGCGCGGCTCTCCTCGCGCAGCTATGTCCGCTGGCCGACCATTGCCGGCATCGAGATGGTCCGAGCGTTTCCGGTCCTGATCCTGATCTTCTACGTCTTCACGCAGTTCTCGCGCGCGGCGGAAGCCAGCGGGTCGTCGCTGCTGAAGTCCAACAACGTGACGATCTCGGTCATCATCGCATTGACCCTCTATACCACGGTCGTCAACGCCGAGACGATACGCGCCGGCATCCTTTCTCTCGACCGGGGCCAGACCGAGGCCGCGCGCTCGCTGGGCCTCAGCTACGCCCAGGCGCTGCGGCTGGTGATCCTGCCGCAGACGTTCCGCCGCGTCCTGCCGCCGCTGATCGCACAGTTCGTCACCCTCGTCAAAGACACCTCGTTGGGCGCCATCATCGGGTTGCTGGAGCTCTATCGTCGCGGGCAGATCCTCTACCAGTACCACCGCAACCCGCTGGAAACGCTGTGGGTCATCGCAGTGATCTACTTCCTGGTGAACTATGCGCTGGGACAGGTTGCGCAGCGCGTCGAGCGGCGTTTCACGGGTTCCCGGCGCGGCGTCGCGCGCGCCGCCGCGCCGCACGCGCCGCCCCGGGTCCCGAGCCCCATGTAACGCAACCTTACAGCATGCGCCCCGCCCCCCGCGCCAACACAAAC
>CAYRFV010000165.1:0-12520 GCA_964423545.1 uncultured Anaerolineales bacterium
GTCGCGACTCGCAGGCGCGGGCCTTGACGAAAAGGATCTGCTGACTTCGAGCGTGGATCGCCTCAGCCGGGATTCGGCTGCGAAGGGCGGCCCGGCGCAGGTGACCATCGTCGCCCACAGCCTTGGGGGGATCATCAGCCGGTACTACCTGAGCCGCCGATCACCCGACCCGTTCGGGACGCTCTACCGAGGCAACGTGGGGCGGCTGATCACCATCGGCTCGCCGCATCGGGGCGTGGATCTGCTGCGGCTGACCCGGCTGGCGCCGAAGAACTCGGTGGGCTGGCGCTTCCTGCGCCTGTTGGAGCGGCTGGGGCTGGCTCCGGCGCTGCCGGCCAGCGCGATCGCGGCCTGGGAGCAGACCCTGGAGCGCGAGCAGACCGCTGCGCGTGCGCGCCTGGCTGCGGCCGCCGCGCCGTCGGAGCCGCGGGAGCGCGTGCCGCTGACCGAGTCTCCGATCTATCAGCAGTTGGCGCCGGACAGCCCGCTGTTGGCCGAGCTGAACGCGGGGGGCGCACTGCCGGAAGGGGTCGCGTGCCACTGCATCTTCGGCGATATCCGCGTAGCCGTGGTCGTGCGCGCGGGGCCCCTGACGCTGATCGATGAGACGGTCAGCTTCGGTGACTTCGCGGTGCCGGCGCACAGCGCACGTGAGATACCGGGTGCGTCGTCGACCTCGCACCCCTTCGTGACGGAGCAGCGCCTCGAGCTGACCGTGCGCGGCCGGCTGCGCACTCAGCAGCGCCCGCTGAATCCGCTGCTGCCCGAGACCGCTCATGCCAATCTGCTGTCGAACCGTGCCGTCCACGACTTGGTGCTGTCTCTGCTGAAGCCCTGAGCAGCGCTCTCGCGTCCCTGCTGGCGGGCAGGAAGGCCCGAAGCCGGGCCCAAGAACTGAGGAAAACTATGCGCGCATTCCTGGTCACCTGGCGAAGCCTGGTCAGCCTCTATAACGAGCTCTTCCTGCTCATCGGCATGAGCCTGCTCTGGTGGTTGATGGGAGGCTTCTTCATCGGCATTGCGGCGCTCTTAGGCTGGCCCATGCTCGCCATCGGCGGACCCTGGTGGCTGGCGCCGATCATCGCCATCCCGGCGGGCCCTGCAGCGGCCGCGCTGGCGAATGTCACGCATCGGGTCGCACGCGATCTGCGTGCGGATCGCAGCTTTTTCTTCGAGGGGTTTCGCGAGTATTGGAAGAGCGCGCTGGGCGTGAGTGCAATCCTGGCAGTCGTGATGTCGGTGCTGATCCTCAACCTGCTGTTCTACTTCTCGCGACCTGAGGCGCTTCTCCAGGCTCTGTCGCTGCTCTTCGTGGTTCTGCTGGCCTTCTGGGCCAGCGTTCAGATCTACGCCTTCCCGATCCTGGTGGGCATGAAGGAACCGAGCGTGGTCGGCGCGATCAAGATGGCGCTCATGATGGCCTTCGCCAACCCGCTCTTCTCCATCCTGATCCTCGTGATCGCCGCACTGCTGACCGGGCTGAGTGTCGTACTGGCTGTCCTGGTGCTTCTGATCTGGCCGGCCCTGATGCTGCTTCTCGGCTCGCATGCGCTGAAGCTGGTGGTGGAGCTGGCCGGCCCGCCGGCCGCGGAAGGCGGCGACGAAGGGGGGCAGGCGTAATGCATGACGAGCGACCCAAGAGGCACGCAAAATGACGCCCTCATGGCTCGCGCAGCGCGCCTCACACAAACAACCGCGTGATCTCGTCCGCAGCGAAGCTCGGCCAGGGCACACGCGCGCCGGCGCGCAGGGCGACCAGTCCTTCACCGGCCGGGGTAACGCAAGCGATCTGAGCCGTGGGGTAGCCGGCGGCGCCGAGCGCCGTCTTGAGCTGCACCACTGCGTCGACGGGAGCCGCCAGCAGGATCGATCCCGAGGCGATCGTGCCCAGGGGATCCAACCCGAACTCGCGGCACAAGGTCTCCCCCTCCGGCAAGATCGGGATGGCGTCCAGATCGACCGTCAGCCCGGCGCCGGCGGCCCGAGCGATCTCCAGCAGGCCGGTCATCACCCCCCCCTCGGTGGGATCGTGCATCGCATGCACCGCGGCGGTCTCTGCGGCCAGTCGAGCCGGCGCCACCACGCTGATGCCGGGATCATACAGGAAGCCCTGAGCGCGCTCGATGAACGCCGGGCTGTAGCCGCGCACGCGCAACTCGGCGGCGCGTTCGAGCGCGATCAGCGCCGTACCCTCGATGGGCGCAGGTTTCACGAGCAGCACCACGTCGCCGGCCTGTGCGCCGGCCGTGGTGATCAACCGATCCGGCCGAACCTCTCCCAACATCGTGCCTGAGACGATCGGCCGATCCAGGTTCAGGGTAATCTCGGTGTGTCCGCCAGCCAGGCTGACGTCCAGCGCGGCGCACGCCTCGTGAATCTGTGCGAAGATCGCCTCGGCCATTTCGGCGGTCGCCTGGCCTGCCGGTAGCAGCACCGTCGCCAGGAACCAGCGCGGCGCCGCACCCATCACCGCCACATCGTTGGCATTTACGTTGACCGCGTACCAGCCGATCTGATTGGTGGCGAAGGTGATCGGGTCGGTCTTGGCGACGAGATACCGGTCGCCGAAGTCGAACACAGCGGCATCCTCACCGGTGCGCGGCCCGACGACGATGCGCGGATCGTGAGGCGCAAAGCGGGTCAGCAGTTTTTCGAGGAGCGATAACGGCAGTTTTCCGGCGGGCAGTGGGTGGCTTTCAGCAAGCATGATCCCTCGGTCGGCATGTTGAGTGCTTTGAGTATATGCGAGCCGCTCAGTCGTGTCAACGCGGTTTCGCCGTTGGATGCGCCTGAGATATAATAGGGAAATTGCATCGTCGAGGCCTCCGGAGTTCTCACGCTTCGGAGGCCTATCATTCACAGCGATTGTTCGCAGGAGGTGGGGTATGTCTCGTGTCTCTCCCGCCAGAATCGCTCTTGCGGCGCTTCTGATTCCACTAACGACGGTGTTGACCGTTGTCGCACGGGTTCCGATCGGTACGACTGGCGGCTACCTTAACCTCTCCGATGTCGCAATTGTCTTCACAGGGCTGACTTTTGGCCCATGGATAGGAATGGTTGCCGGCGGTGTGGGCGCAGCTTGGGGTGATGTGATCTTGGGTGCGCCCCAGTTCGCGCCGTTAAGCCTGCTTGCGCATGGTCTGCAAGGGCTGCTGATTGGCTGGATCGGCTATCGGCAACGACGGCTATCGATCATGTTGCTGGCCTGGCTTGCAGGTGCGGTGGCGATGGTGGGATGCTATTTCCTTGGAGAGGGACTGGTTCTGTACCAGGTCCAAGGTTCTCCGGCGTCGGCCGGATGGGTCCTGGCTGCTGCTGAAGTACCCTGGAACGTAGTGCAGGCGACGGTCGGCGGGATCCTCGGCATTGCGCTCACTCTGCTGGTGCGGAAGGCATACCCACGCGTTGACCAGTTGGGCCAGCGGAGAACCTGGACAGAGTGATGCGTGACGTGACATCGTGCCCCCAGACATCCTCATCCAGGATCTCTTCTACGCCTACCCGCCGCTGATCGAAGGCGGGCCGCCGGTCCCTGTGTTGCAGCAGGTCAACCTGCAGGTCGAACGCGGGCAGTTCGTGGCCCTGCTCGGCCGGGTCGGCGCGGGCAAGACGACCCTTTGCATGGCGCTCAATGGATTGGTGCCACACGTCACCGGCGGGGTGTTCCGCGGGGATGTGACAATCCTGGGCCACAACACCAAGAAACACGCCGTGCCCGATCTGGCCCGTTCGGCCGGCCTGGTGTTCCAGGATCCCGAGAGCCAGATTGTGCTGATGCGCGTCGAGGACGAGATCGCGTTCGGCTGTGAGAACCTGGGCGTCTCGCCCGCCGAGATCGAGGAGCGCGTGACATGGGCGCTGGATGCGGTCGGACTGGCCGCATATCGAGAGCGGTCAACGCTGCATCTGTCGGGAGGCGAAAAACAGCGCGTCGCCATCGCTGCGATGCTGGCGATGCGTCCGCAGGTGTTAGTGCTGGACGAGCCGACTGCCAGCCTCGATCCGGCCGGCAAGTCCGCGGTGTGCAACGCGCTGGCCGACCTGGCAGATCGGCACGATATCACGATCTTCATGGCGACGCAGGAACTGGAACGCGTGGCGCGCCTCGCGGATCGGGTCGTCGTGCTGCACCAGGGTCGCATCGGGCTGGATGGACCGCCCCAGGAGGTTTTCCAGCAGGCCGCCAGGCTTCAGGAGTGGGGCGTCGGCATCCCTCAGATGGCCGAGCTGGCCCAGATGCTGTCGCAGCGGACAGGTCGCCGCTACCTCTTCACGAGCGCTTGCGATGCCTACACGACGCTCCGCCGCCAGGCGCACAAGCTCCACCTGCGTCGAGCGCAGACGCCCACCGCCGAGACCCCTCCGGCGGCGGGCCATCTTCAGATCGGCCGGCCGCAGATCGCCATCGAGGGGGTTTCCCACACATACCCTGACGGAACGGCTGCACTGCGAAACGTGAGCCTGGAGATCCACCCAGGCGAGTTTGTCGCGCTGCTGGGGCCGAACGGTTCAGGCAAGACGACCCTGGCGAAGCACCTGAACGGCCTGCTGAAGCCGACGCAAGGCCGTGTGCTGGTGGAGCTGCGGGACACACGCTCGACGCGCATCGCTGAGCTCGCCCGGTTGGTGGGCTACGCGTTCCAAAACCCCGATCACCAGATTTTCGCGCCGACGGTGCAAGAGGAAGTCGCCTTCGGGCCGCGCACGCAAGAGCTGCCGCTCCCGATTGTGACCCAGCGCGTAGCGGAAGCGCTGGACCGCTTCCGGCTGGACTCCTGCGCCGATCTGCCGCCGGCGCTGCTCGGCTTCGGCCAGCGGCGCCAGGTTGCGCTGGCCGCCACGATCGCCGGCCAGCCGAAGATCCTCATCCTGGATGAGCCCACGGGGGGCCTCGACTGGCGCAGCCAGCAGGAGTTCATCGAGATCATCGCCAGCTTCAATGCGCTGGGCCGCACGGTGGTGCTGATCACGCACGACATGCGGCTGGTGGCCGAGTACGCGACACGCGCGATCGTACTGCTAGACGGAGAACGCCTCTTCGACGGCACGCCGCGACAGCTCTTTGCTCGGACCGAAATCCTGGAACGCGCAGGACTGGAATTGCCCCCCGTCGCCCGGCTGGCCAGGCGTCTCGCCGAGTATGGCATGCCGTCCGACGCTCTAACGCCCGCGGAGTTCGCAGCCGCCTGGCAGAGCCGGGCGCATGCCTGCAAGCCGCGGCAGAGGAAAACGCGACGCGCTGGGAGCGCGGCGGAGGCCGACGGTGGGCGTTAGCTTCGACCTCTATGTGCGTCGCGATACGGCCGTCCATCGGCTCGACCCGCGGGTGAAGCTGGCGTTCGTTGGGGTCGCCACCTTGCTCGTGTTCCTGTGGCCGAACCTTTGGACTGCGGCCGCGGTGATCGGCGTCTGCCTGATCGGCTTCTGGCGCGCGGCCATCCCGCATGCCCATGTCACCCGGATCGTGCGTCTCGTTGCGCCGCTCATGGTCATGGTTTTCGTGCTGACTGCGGTCTTCGGTGCGGGCTCCTCTCCCCTCCTCTTCGCGTTGGGCCCCTTCGCCGTCAGCGCTCCCGCCCTGTTGCGCGGTGCGATCCTGGCGCTGCGCCTGCTGGCGCTTGCGATGATCGTGTTCCTGTGGCTCTTCACGACCGATCAGGCCAGCATGGTGCGCGGCTTTGTTGCGTTGGGCATGCCCTATGAATGGGGACTGACAGTGGCGCTGGCGTTGCGCTATCTGCCGCTGTTTGCCACGCTCTTCGAGCAGATCCGCGACGCGCAGCAGGCGCGCGGCCTTGACCTCGAGCAGCGGAGCTTCCGCGGGCGGCTGCAGGCTTATTTGCCCGTGCTCGTAACCATGGTAATCAGTGCGCTGCGCCACAGCGAGCGCCTCGGCTGGGCCCTCGCAGCTCGGGCGTTGGGTGCGCACGGCGGGCGCCGTTCAACGTTTCGACCGCTGCATTTGAGTCGCATCGATTTTGCCGCACTCATCGCGCTCGCGATCGTCCTGTTCGCCAGCATCGTCTTGCGCTTGTTGTAACAGTGTAGGCAACGTCACTTAATTCGCGGCGCAAGCCAGATACACTGTCGACCAACAGGGTCGGAGTTGGGCAGGGCTGGCAGTGCCCAACCCCGGCCCTTCTCTATTCCCGGCCTGGTGAATACTTGCATGCGACCGTTGACGGCCTTGCGGGCTTTTTTGCCTGCCGAACGCGTCGTGGTATAATCTGCGCGCAGTTGGCCCCCATAGCTCAGTGGATAGAGCACCGGCCTCCGGAGCCGGGTGCGCAGGTTCGAGTCCTGCTGGGGGTACTCTCTCCTCTCTGCCATCGCCTGATCCGCTTGCACACCTGCACTCAGCCGCTGAGCGCCCGCCATGCGACCGTCCGCGCGCTTTCGCACACGCGCGGCAGGGTTGGATTTGACATTCAGAAGTAAACACTGTATATTTACAGTGTAAATATACAGTGGAGTCGCTGCATGTCACCCAGGCCCAGACGGAAACACGCCCAAGAACGCAATGCCACCATCGGCCAGATCAAGGCGGTCGCTCGCCAGCAAATGGCCGATTACGGCACTGCCGGGCTATCGCTGCGCGCCATCGCCCGGCAGATGGGTATCACCGCGCCCGCGATCTACAACTACTTCCCCCGGCTCGATGACCTGATCACCGCGCTGATCGTGGATGCGTTCACCGATCTGGCCGAGACAATGGAGACCGCCGAAACAGCGGAGGCATCTGAGCATCCCTACGACAAAATCCTGGCGCTCTGCCTGGCCTATCGCGCGTGGGCGATGTCGCATCCCACCATGTTCCAGCTAATCTACGGCAACCCGATTCCCGGCTTTCATGCGCCGGAGGAGCTCACTCTGCCGCTCGCGCGCCGGCCTTTCCTGGGACTCTTCCGCTGGTTCATCCGGGCTCACCAGTCAGGCGAGCTGACCATCCCGGCTGAGTATCAGACCGTGCCTGCGGCTATGGTCGAGGGCGTCGCGACCTGGCGACAGGCTTCCGGGATCGAGATTCCCGATGCGTTGGTGGGCCTGCTGATGAGCGGGTGGGCGCGCATCTATGGCCTGGCTGCGCTGGAAATGTACCATCACCTCCAGCCGCTGATCGGCGACTGCGCAACGTTCTATAGTTACGAGGTGGCGGCGTTCTTGCGGCAACTGGGCCTGGCGCCCTCGGGCAGCGGAGGCGACAAGGGTTGATTCTGATCGCTTCCCACATCTCTTCCGGAGAAAAACATGACAACTACCTCTCTTCACATCGTTTTCGGAACCGGCCCCCTCGGCCGCTCTGTCGTCAATGAACTCGTCCGCCGCGGGGTGCGCGTACGCGTGGTCAGTCGCAGCGGGGTAATGGCCGAGACTCCCCAGGACGTCGAGCTGGTCGCCGGCGACTTGTACGATCCGGCCGCGGTGCGCAAGCTGACGGAGGGCGCGGCCGTAGTTTACCAGTGCGCCCAGCCGCATTACTGGGAGTGGCCGCAGAAGTTCCCGCCCCTGCAAGCCGCCATCATCGAGGGACTGACCGGCAGCGGTGTGAAGCTGGTCATCGGCGAGAACACCTACATGTACGGCGATACGGACGGCAAGTCGCTGACCGAGGACCTGCCCTACGCTGCCCAGACCCGCAAGGGCAAGGTGCGGGCGGCGATGAGCGAGGCCGCGCTGGCCGCGCATCGGGCTGGCAAGGTGCGCGTGGCGCTGGGCCGCGGCTCCGACTTCTTCGGGCCATGGGTGTTGGATTCAGCTTTCGGCGATCGCGTCTTCTACCCGGCGCTGGTGGGCAAGGCGGCCAGCTTCGGCGGCAGGCTCGACCTGCCGCACACCGCCACCTACATCGGCGACTTCGGCCGGGCGTTGGTGATCCTGGGCGAGCGGGACGAGGCGTTGGGCCAGGCGTGGCACGCGCCCAATGATCGGCCGCAGCTCACCCAACGCCAGTTCGCTGAGCTGGTCTACCGGGAGACCGGCCACCCGGTGAAGGCCAGCGGCATGGGCAAGCTGATGATGCAGCTGGGTGGCCTTTTCATCCCCGGTGCGCGTGAGACGGTGGAGATGATGTACGAGTTCGAGAAGCCGTTCGTCGTCGAGTCCAGCAAGTTTGAGCGGACGTTCGGGGTGAAGGCCACACCCATCGACGAAGCCATCAAGATGACCGTGACCTGGTACAGGTCGCATCCGGCGCAGCAATAGGAGACCCCTGCGTCCCGGCGCCGCCGGCCCAGCACGCTCCGGATAGAGGAATCCGGCCTTCGGGCCGCTAGTCCTCGAGGTATTTCAGAAAGGCGGCAATGTCGGTCGAACTGCTGTTGTCGTACAACAGCAGTTCGTGATTCCCTTTGCGGCGCGAAAAGCAGAGACTGCTTGACGCCGATCAGGGTCATGCGGTCATACGGTGCGACCAGGGCGACCCCGGCGACCGGCCGGCGCTCGGCCAGGGCAACGGCGATGCCCGTGCCGAGGCTGTAGCCCATCGCGACAACGTGCTCGGAGTCGATATCCGAACGCTGCGTCGAAATGTCGTAGATGGCCTCTGCGACAGCGACAACGCCGACGATGCCCAGAGCAATGCTGATCGTCGGCAACGCGTCTTTCCTGCCTGGTGTTCTCATTCGATCTCTCCGCCGATGGTCTTCCGGTCACGCATCAGGCTCAGGATCCAGGGCGTCTGAGCCGAAACCCTGCGCAGCTCCCAACAGTCATACGGACGCCGCTCCTGCCGGCTGCACGGGATGTTGGCGTGTGGCGTCATCTGGTGTATGATGCGGCCTCACAGTGAGGAGTCTCGACGTTGAGCCACATCGTCCGGACGCATATCACCGACATCCTCGACGCTCACGGCATCGCTTACCGTTGGCTGCACCACGCGGAGCCAGTCTTCACCGTGGAGGCCGCGGCGAAGCAGCGAGGCGTAGTGCTTGAGGAGATGGTCAAGTCGATCCTTCTCTGTGACCGGAACGATCATTATGCCATGGCCTGTGTGCCGGGAACGGCCCGCGTAGCGCTGCGCGCCGTGCGGGCGGTGCTCGGCAACGGTTGGCGGCGGCTTCACTTCGCAAGCGCCGATGCAGTCCTGGCGGTGACTGGCTGCGTCCAAGGCGCAGTATCGCCGATCGGTCTGCCCGATGATGTGCCGGTCATCTTCGATGAAGCGATCGGACGGCTGGCGCACTGCAACATCAGCAGCGGCGACCCGCTGGCCGGTCTGGAGCTGGACCCGGTGGATCTGATACGCGTGGCGCGCGGGCGCTTGGCGGCCATTGCCTTGCCAGACCGCTCCGGCGCATGATTTCCTACTCCAACCCACATCAGGAGGCTTCCCCGTGGATATCCCGAAGCTTTTCGAGACCGACCTTGCCAACGCGATGGCGGCTAAGCCCGATGTAGTTCAGCGCATCGGTGCGAAATTCCAGTTCACGATCAAGGGAGACGGCGGCGGCGAGTGGTTCGTCGATGCGTCGAACAGCGGCCCCAAAGTGGAGCGCGGCAATCCGGGGCAGGCGGATTGCACCATCTCGATGAGCGACCAGGACTTTGAGCAGCTCTGGCAGAACCCATCCAGCGGTATGAATCTCTTCTTCTCCGGTCGCCTCAGCATCGCAGGCGATCCGATGCTGGCGATGAAATTCCAGGATCTGGCGCGCCTGTTGTAGTTGCTGGCCCGCTTGTGGGCGTCTGGCGGAACCCCTGGGGCCACCGGAACCGGTTGCCTGCTGCGCCCTGCGAGAAGGGGAAGATCGGAGCACTTGCTGGCATACCGGTAATACCGGTATGCCAGCATGGCGTGCATGTCAATCCGATCGGAGCTGCTCGACTCCGGCGGCCGTCAGCCGGACCTTGCCGTCAAGCTGAGCCTCCAAGAGCCCGGCGTCCGCCAGCTCGCGCATGCTGCTGCGGACGCGATAGAGCGGCAGTCCGGTTTGGGCCGCGATCGCTTCAGGAGCGGCCGGCTCGACCGCCGCCCGAAGCAGCGTGCGCGCAGACTGCGTCAACGTGCCGTCGGAATTGACGCAAGCCATCGCATCACCCTGCCACGCTCCTCTTGGCGAGATACCAATCCACCACTTCGTAGCCGGAATTCACGCGCTCCTGCGCGCCCTCAATGGTCTTGGGCGCCGGCACGATCACCTTATCGCCCGGCTGCCAGTTTGCGGGAGTGGCAACCTGGTGCTTGTCCGCGATCTGCAGCGCATCGACGATGCGGAGAACCTCCTGTACGTTCCGGCCCAACGACATCGGATAATAGACCATGGCCCGCACGATACCCTTCGGATCGATGACAAAGACGCAGCGCACCGTCTCGGTCTTGCTTTCACCGGGCATCACCATACCGTAAAGGCTGGCGACCTCCTTGTTCAGGTCAGCAATAATGGGGAACGGAACCTGGACGCCGGTCTTCTCCTCGATGTTGCGCACCCATGCGATGTGCGAGTAGACGCTGTCGATGCTCAGACCTAACAGCTCGACGCCCCTCCGTTGCAGTTCAGGGTAGATCTCGGCGAATGCGATGAACTCGGTGGTGCAGACCGGCGTGAAGTCTGCCGGATGCGAAAAGAGGATCAGCCACGATCCGCCATAGTCGGAGAGCCGGATCGTACCGTGAGTCGTCACCGCCTCGAAGGCCGGGGCGGGCTCGTTCAGTCGCGGCAGGCTGGCGGGCTGCCCCGTGATGGCTTCATCAGGCATGGAGTCATCTCCTTGTCGCAAATGGCGGCGCCAGGCAAACAGACGCGTGCGCCGGCGCAGCATACTGTCTTTCGATGCTCCACGCGACGCGACGTTACACATCGGCGTCTCGCCCTGGCTGACATCCAGCTCCAATGCGCTCCCACCTGGGCCAATGCACCGGGGTTTGGCCAAACCGGCGTTCTCAGGTAGAATCGTTCGTGAGGGGCGTAACTCAACCGCCTCCGCATTCCACATACTCACCACGGAGAGGTGCGCATGGACATTTCAAAGCTGTTCAACACCGACCTTCCTGCCTGGCTGGCAGCCAACGCCGATTCCGCCAAGCGCGTCGGCGGTCGCTATGCCTTCAATATCACAGGCGACGGCGGCGGGAAATGGTTTCTCGATCTCTCCAGCACCGGTCCAAAGATTGAGCCGGCTTCCGACCAGCGCGCCGATTGCACCATCACGCTCAGTACAGCGGATTTCGAGACGCTCTGGGGCAATCTGTATGCCGGCGAATCGCTCTACTACAGTGGCCGGGTCTACATCTCCGGCGATGAGATGGTCGCCCTCCAGCTTCGCGATTTCCTGATGCGGGCAAAGTCAGCCATCGGCTAACGCCTCAATCCCGCTGCGCATCGCATCGGACCGCGGAACCCCGCCTGGTTCACGAGACGGGTTCCATCTCGTCCTGCGGGAGGTGACGGTGTCAATCCATCCCCTCGCCGGCAAGCCAGCGCCCCTCGCCTTGCGCGTCGATATCCCGCGGCTGATTGCTGCTTACTACACGCACAAGCCAGACCCGGCCAATCCCGCACACCGCGTGGCATTCGGCACTTCGGGGCACCGCGGCGTCTCGATCGAGCACAGTTTCAACGAAGACCACATCGCGGCGATCTGTCAGGCCATCCACGAGACGCGCTGGTCACAGGGAATCACGGGACCGATCTTCATCGGCATGGACACCCACGCGCTCTCCGAGCCGGCATTGGGCACCGCGCTTGAGGTGTTTGCCGGCAACGGTGCGACGGTCATGGTCCAGACCGGTCTCGGCTATACGCCCACGCCAGTCATCTCGCACGCCATCCTCAACCATAATCGTGGGCGCTCTGCCGGATTGGCCGATGGGATCGTGATCACTCCTTCGCACAATCCGCCTTCGGACGGCGGCTTCAAGTACAACCCGCCTTCCGGCGGCCCGGCTGCGCCGAGCACGACCAAGCGCATCCAGGATCGCGCCAATGAGCTCCTGCGCACCGGCCTGGCACAGGTCCGGCGCATTCCGTTCGAGCGCGCGCTGCGCGCCGACACGACGCGCGAATACGATTACGTCTCGCCTTACATCAGCGACCTGAAGCACGTCATCCGCATGGACGCCATCGCCTCGGCGCGGCTGAAGATCGGCGCCGATCCGATGGGCGGTGCGGGAATTGCGTTCTGGAGGCCGATAGCGGAGTTGTACGGGCTTGACATCGACGTCGTGAACCCCGTAGTCCATCCGACGTTTTCTTTCATGAGGGTAGATTGGGACGGCAAGATCCGGATGGACTGCTCGTCACCCTATGCCATGGCAGGGCTGATCGACCTCAAGGAGCGCTTCGACATTGCGTTCGCCAACGACCCCGATTTCGATCGCCACGGCATCGTCACGCGGAGCGCCGGCCTGATGAATCCGAACCACTACCTGGCGGTCGCTATCGCATACCTGTTCCGCAATCGGTCCGGCTGGCGCGCCGATGCAGCGATCGGCAAGACGCTCGTTTCCAGTTCGATGATCGACCGGGTGGCGGCGGACCTGGGTCGCACGCTGGCTGAAGTCCCGGTGGGTTTCAAGTGGTTC
>CAYRFV010000166.1:0-12334 GCA_964423545.1 uncultured Anaerolineales bacterium
CAGGGCGGCATCCTGCTGTTGAGCAGCGACCAGGGCGCCTTTCGCAGTGTGGATAATGGTGCGACCTGGCAGCCGCTCGAAGGCCCGTTGAGCAGCGGTGGCGTCGCCGCATTCTTGCCCTGGCCTGAGTCAGGAAAGGGGACGGCAGCCGGCGACAACGCGGCCGGCCAAACGGTGCTCGCAGCGACCGGCTACGGCGTCTTCGCCAGTCGCGACAGCGGCGCCCTGTGGCAGGCGCACGGGAGCGGGTTGCCCGGCAACAGCAGCGTTCTCGGGCTGTTGACCGACGCACGCCGCGCCGGTTACGTCTGGGCGATTTGCGACAGCCGGCCTATCGCCGGTACTCCGGCGCCCCCGCCCGTCTTGCGCAGCCTGGACGATGGGCGCACTTGGTCACCGGCCGCGCGCGGTCTGCCCGATGCCGCTGCAACCGCCTGGGCCATCGATCCCTCTGCCGAGGATGCCATCGCCATCGTCATGCCAGGCAGCTTCGCTCGCACGAGCGATGGCGGTCTATCATGGCAGATCACGGCCATCGAACCGGGCGAGCGCCCGGCGCTCTCCTTTGCGCCGTCGAACGGCCGCATCGTCTACCTGGGCGGACGTCCGGCCCTGCGCAGCACGGACCGCGGCCAGACGTGGCAGGCGATGCCGGTGGTGCTGCCGGGCCAGGAGGCCCAGGCCGCCGTGATCACCGGTCTGGTTGTAGATCGGACCAACCCAGAGCACGTCTTCGCTGGCTTCGAGGGCGGCGTTGCTGAGAGCCTCGATGGCGGGCGCACGTGGCGTGCGGCTGGGCTGGAAGGAAAGAAGGTGCTGAGGCTGTGGCCGGGCGCGCAAACAGGCAACCAGCTCTTCGCTGGCGTCGCGGAGGAAGGACTTTTTCGCCGCGAAGACGCATCAGCGGCCTGGACCGCTGCCTCCAAGGGGTTGCCTGCGCGCAGCACCCTTCTCGCCCTGGCGGCGGATGGGCAGCAGCCAGGCGTGCTGTGGGCAGCCCGTGATGGCGGCGGCGTCTACCGCAGCAGCGATGCAGGCGTCGGCTGGACGAACGTTGGCGCCGGCTTCGGCGACAACCTGGCGCAGGCGCTCGCGCCCCACTACTCGCCGACAAAAAGTGCCGATGCCGCGGCCAGGAGTGGCGCGCTGATCGGTACGCCCAACGCCGGTGTCTGGGCGCAGGCCACGGCCGGCGGAGCCGCCACGTCGCCGCAGACCTCCGACGTCCGGCGCGATAGGCGGCTTGACGCCCGCATCGAGATGGTCTGGCCACACGACGGCGCGCCCGTTTCGGAGGCCAAGACCGCCAACATCGGACTCCGTCTCTTTGCCCCGTCGAGCCTCCAACAGCCGCCATGCGGCTGGACGCCGAAAGTCGTCGTTTGGCAGGCGATCGACACAAGCCCGGCCGCACCGTTGGGTGAAGCCAGTCCGCGCACCGTTGATGGCCGTGCGTTTCCGTTCTGGGAATTGAACGACGTGGACGTGAGCAAAGCACGCGAGGGCGATCACAAGCTCTATTTCATGACGCAGGTCCCTGGATCACCGACAGCGACCAGCATCTGGTCGCACGCGGTCGATTCACGCACCTACTTCCCCCAACAGGATGTGCCCAGCGGCATTGCCACGGGCCCGATTGATGCGGTCGATGCGCGCATCCAGATTGTCTGGCCGCATGATGCGGCCGGCAAGGAAGCGTCCCCGGAGGAGGCGCCCCTGGCGAATGTCGCGGTCATGCTCTTCAAGAGCGGAACGCGTCTTTCAGCGCCAGTCGGATGGCAGCCTCCCGGTCTGATCTTGTATGGGGCATGGAATCACGAAATCGGCAGACCGCTCTCGAAGGAGCCTGTGTCGCAGGTGCGCACGTCCGGCGCAATCACTTATCCCGTCTGGGAATTCACCAACATCCCAGTCGCACGGGCGACGGACCCGGCCAATCGGCTTTATCTCTGGGTGCAGGCCGATGGCCTGGAGACATACCCGACCGTCTGGGCGCATGGCGCCGATGCGCGCACCTCTTTTCCGGTTCCCGACGAACCGATCCAGGGGTGCACGCCATGATGCCGCCATGCTCCAACTAGCGCCCTGGCAAGCCGCCCTGTCGGGGAGCGCCCTGGCTCTCCTGGCGCTGCTGATGATCATCTGGTGGCGCCAGCAGTCCTATCGCTGGGTGATCGTCCTGCTTGCCTGCCTGATCCTCGCGCCGCTGCTGAGTTGGTGGTCGGGCCAGGTATTCCGGGTCGACGATTACCGCGCTGGCTGCGACGGACTGTGTCCGGGCTACGGCGGCGCACCGATTCCGTTTTTGCGCGGCGCGGCTGCAGGCGGCGACCTCTCGCCGGGCTTGTTCGCGGTCAATGCCTTGGCCTATCTCGCCATCCTGCTCGGGTGGAGCATGGTGATGCGCGTCGCGGTCCGCGCCGTCCCGGTCGGTCATCGCGGTGGCGCGGCCCGCCAGGTGTTGGCGGCGGCGGGTCTTCTGATCCTCCCGTTGGCACTGTCGCCGCTGGTCTTGCCGCCTCCAGAGGCCCGCGTGCGCGGCGATCCGCAGCGCATTGCGATCAATGCACAGCGTGAGGTGTACTTGTACGATGGTCGGGCCGCAGGACCGGTGCTGCGGGTCGGACTGGAAGACGTGCGGCCCCGGGCCGACGGCCAGCCGGGGATGCGCGTCTGCCTGCGCGTCTATACACTCTTCTACCTGCCGATCGGCCACATGTATCTCGACATGACGCCGGAGGGGGTCCACAGCAATGCCGGCGGGGTGTTGCCCATGGAACTGTCATGCTGGAGATGAGAATCGGCTTAAGGTTGTAACACAGCACACCGCACGGGCTGCTGAGCTATGCTAGACTATGAGGAATCGAACGCACTCGTGATCGTCATTTTGCGGCCCCGCGGCTGCCAGGGGAGAAAAACTCGATGCCAACACAGAATCGGAATCTACTCATCATCTTGATCGTTGCAGCATTGCTGCTCTGTTGTTGCTGTTTTATCGCGCTGGGCGCAGTTTTCGGGATCGGCTTGTTCGCCAGCAGCGCCGAGATCACGGGCGGCGACTACACCGTGGAGGTCACACGCGTGGTGACGGTCGTCCCGGAATCAGGCGCGCGCGAGGTGACCGCGACCCCGCGCAGCCAGGCCACGCCGAAGGCGCCTGAAACCGGCGGCGCTTCCTCCACTAGGCCGGCGGCGACCGGGTCGGTAGCGACCGCCCAGCCTGCCGTCACCGCGCAGGCGCCCGCTTCCGGGGACACCGAACGCCAGCTGTCAGAGGCCAAGATGCCGGTGCGGGATCAGCGCGAGCTTGCCTTGCGGCTCAAGCCGGGCGTAACGGACATCCCGGTGGTGGTCAATGCCAAGGCGCCGGCTTACAAGGTGGGCGACAAGCAGGTCTTCTGGGTCTCGAACAGCGACACCGATGAACATAATCAGGTCACGGCGACGCTCAAGTATCTCAACGACCGCGTCTATATGTGGGTCGACGATACGGCCAGGTTGAACGATAGCGACCTCAAGAAGTCTGCAGACCGCTTCGCGAACCAGACCTATCCCACCAATCGCGAATTCTTTGGCAGCGAGCTGTCGCCAGGTGTCGACAACGACCCGCGACTGCATATCCTTCATGCGCGCGGCATGGGCAGGCGCGTGGCCGGCTACTACTCGTCCGCCGATGAGTATTCGCGCCTGGTCAATCCCTATTCTAATGAGAAGGAGATGTTCTACATCTCCGCCGACTCCGGCAATGCCAGGCCCAACTCGACCTTCTACGACGGCACGTTGGCACACGAATTCCAGCACATGATCCATTGGGCCAACGACCGAAACGAGGATTCCTGGGTCAACGAAGGGATGTCGGAGCTGGCCAGCTATCTCAATGGCTTCGATCCGGGCGGCGCGGAGGCCGCCTATATGCAGAAGCCCGACACACAGTTGACCACGTGGAACGATCCCAGCCTGGGCAACGCCGAGCACTACGGCGCATCGTACCTGTTCATGCAGTACTTCCTCGACCGCTTCGGTGAGGACTTGACCAAGGCCGTGGTCGCTTCGCCCGAGAACAGCGTCGCCGGCTTCAACGCTGCCCTGGCAAAGGCTGGTCGGCCCGAGCGCTTCGATGACGTCTTCGCCGATTGGGTGGTCGCGAACTACCTGAATGAACGCGACGCAGACGCGGCAGGCCGGTACGGCTACAAAGATATCGATCCCGATAAGCCCCAAGTCGAGGCGACGCATCGCCGCTTTCCGGTCTCCGAGAAGGCGACCGTCAGTCAGTACGGCGTAGATTACATCAAGTTGCAAGGCAACAGCGATGTGAAGATCGACTTCGCGGGCCAGAACGTCGTCGGCCTAGTCGATGCTACACCGAACGGCGCTCGTGCCTGGTGGTCGAACCGCGGTGATGACAGCAATTCCACTCTGACGCGTGCGGTTGATTTGCGGAATGCCAAGGCTCCCACACTCAACTTCTCGGCCTGGTATGATATAGAAGATGGCTGGGACTACGGGTACGTGACGGTGTCGACTGATGGTGGCAAGAAGTGGCAGGCACTGAAGGGCCAACAAACGACCGATAGGAACCCTGTCGGCAACGCGTTCGGCCCTGGCTATACCGGGATCAGCGGCGGCGGTAAGACCCCCGAATGGGTCAAAGAGAAGATCGACCTGACGCCCTTTGCCGGCAAGCAGATCCTGCTGCGATTTGAGTATGTGACTGACGACGCCGTGAATGGCCCCGGCTTCATGGTGGATGACATCAGCATCTCTGAGATCGGCTATTCCGATGACGGTGAGAAGGGCAGGGAAGGTTGGGAATCCGCGGGTTGGGTGCTGACCGATAACAAGCTTGCTCAGCGCTGGCTGGTGCAGTTACTCGAAGTGGGCAAGGATGGCGCAGTGACTTTGCAGCGCGTGCCGATCGATGACTCCGGTCGCGGCCAGATCACCGTAAGCGGGCTGGGAAATCGGCAGGATGTCGTTCTCGCCATCAGCGCGCTGGCGCCGGTGACGACAGAAGAGGCATCGTACAGCTACTCGATCACGCCGAAATAGGAGTCGGCTGACGACGCCTCAGGCGCCGCCGATCGTGAGGCCTTGGCCGCCGGATGGAAGTGGCGGCCAACGGCAAGCGGTCGGCGGTTCCATTTGGAGCAACTGATCGCCGATGTCCGCATCCTGGTTCTTCGCGGTCTCTGTCTCGCTGCTGATAGGGTTCGTTGCCTTCACCACCTATCGTTCCGGCCAACTGCTGCGCGACTGGACGCCGCCTGCCAACCTGCTGTTGAGTTGGCCCGACAACGTACTGCGGTTGGCGCTCGTGGGGCTGTGTATGGTGCTCGGCGTTACGCTGGGACCGGGCCCGCTTGCGCTCGGCTGGAGCACGGCTCATCTTGGGTCGGATCTGGCCTGGGGAACGGCGGTCGGTCTGCTGATGGCGGGGCTGCTGACCGGGGCGGGCTGGGCCATCGAACGACGCTGGGGCGCAGAGGTGGCATCCACCCGGCTGCTCTGCTGTATTCTTCCGGCCAGTCGCCGGGAATGGGTCGGAGTGATGCTGGCGCTGCTGCCGGCCGCCGCGTTGGAGGAGCTTCTGTTTCGCTCGCTGCCGTTGGGCGGGCTGACCTGGCTCGTGGCGCCGGCATGGCTGATGTGGCCGCTGGCGGTCTTCTTTGGGCTGCTCCACTGGCCGCAGGGCGCCTGGGGCGTGCTCGGCACCACGCTGGCGGCGATCATCCTTTCGGTCCTGTTCCTCGCCACGGGCAGCATCTGGGCGGTGTTGGCCGCACATTACCTCTTCAACGTGACGCAGATCATCGCGGCCCAGTGGATGGGATTGCGACCGCTGCGTGCAAGTTGAGCCGGTTCCTCTGGGCGGCGGACGAGGGGCGTCCCAGTGGCCGCCCTGGGGTGCGCGCCCGGCCGGCGGGCCGGCGGTCGCCCGAGCTGCCTCACGTCGCCATGGCGGGCCGCGGTGTCTCCGGAGCGCATCCGCGCTTGTACACCATGATCGTCCGTTTCATTTCGATGACCACCACGCCTTCCTGGTTGAAGCCCAAAGTCTTGAGCCACACGATCCCCATGGCTGGCCGCGACTTCGATTCGCGTTTGGCCAGCACCTCGGTCTGCGCGTAGATCGTATCTCCTTCGTACACCGGATGGGGCAGCTTCACCTCGTCCCAACCCAGGTTGACCGCCTGCTGCGAGACATCGCTGACTGACAGGCCCGTGGCAAGCGCCAGGGTGAAGGTGGAGTCCACTAATGGTCGGCCCCACTCGGTCTGGGCTGCGTAGTGCGCGTCGAAATGGATCGGATTGGTGTTGACCGTCAGCAGCGTGAACCAGATGTTGTCGGTCTGCGTGATGGTGCGCCCAACCGGATGCCGGTAGACGTCGCCGACCTCGAAGTCCTCGTAGGCTCGGCCTCGCGCCATCGGTATTATCTGCACAGTGGCTCCTTTTGTCGGTCTGTGCGCAGCCCAAGCGCGGTCACCCGTCCACCTTCCAGTTGCCTTGGCCCAGTCGCTGTGTCAGCTCTGCCTGGAGCTCCGGGCACACGCGTGTGCGGTTGTTTGGGAAGTCGAGCAGCCAGCGTGTCGAGCCGTTGGCTTCTACGATGATCTCGAAGCGGTCTTCGCCGGGGCGCCTCGACAGGATATCCACGATCTCCGCCAGCCGCCTGCGATCAGCGTCGAGGCTGGCGCTGCGGCGAAACACAAGCTTGATCGTTTTCGGACTGCGGGCAGTCGACGGGGCGCCGCTAACGGCTGTAGACGGTCCCGACGGGACCCCGCCGCTCGCCGGGGAGCGGGGTGAGGCGGCCAGCGCCAGTGAGGAGGGCTGCGGCTCAAGGCGCTGTGCCGAGCTGTCCGCCGGCTCGCGAGCAAGACGCTCGCTGGCGAACGGCGCGCTGGGCGGCGGCGCCGTTTCGTGCACTGCGCCCACTGCGCCGGAGGCGGCGACCGGCGATGGTTCTTCCCTGTCCCCTTGTCCTGTCGCGGCGTGCGGAACCGGCTTCCTCCGCTCCTCAACCGCCCTGTCGCCCGCATCCTCCTCGCTCAGCCACACCGGTTCTTCGGCCGCAAACGGGTTATCCTCTCCGAAGTAGCTTTCTTCGTCTTCATCCCCACCGGCGCCGTCACCCGGCGCCGCGTAGGCCCGGGCTGGCGCCGCGTAGGCCCTGGCGACCGGCCGCTCCTTCACCTGCGACGGGCTGGAGGACGCGCCACCGTTCTTGAACCGGTAAGCGACGGAGCCGGGATCTTCGATCACCTTCATCCCCTCGACATAGTCGCGCACGGTGTCGGCCACGACGCTGACGCGGCCGTTCCGCACATCGGCTTTGCCGCTCACGATGATAATCTTGTCAGGCGCGAACTTCGCTTTCTCCTCACTATAGAGCCGGGGAAAAACGGTCACGTCGATCGCGCCCTGCAGGTCCTCCAGCCGGACAAACGCCATCGTCTCGCCCTTTCTCGTGGCGATCTGGCGGACGTCGGCCACGATGCCTGCCACCACGACGCTGCGCCCTGCGATTTCCTCGGTCACGTCCACCGATGCATGGGTGATGACGTTCATGAGATCGACGGTCATTTTCTGCAGTGGGTGGCTCGACACATACACGCCTACCAGCTCCCTCTCCCATTCCAGGGCCTCTTTCGGATTGGTTTTCGCCGCGGCCGGCAGCGACGCCAGCAGCTCCTCGGCGCTGTCGGCGTCTGTGCTGCCGAAAAGGGTGAGCTGTCCGACCTCACGCGCCGCATGCGTCGCCTCACTGGCCGACATGATGCGGTCGATGCCTGCCAGGAGCTGGCCGCGCTCGCCGAAGGCGTCCAGCGCACCGACCCTGATCAGGCATTCGAGGCCGCGCCGATTCACCTGGCGCAGGTCCACGCGATCGGCGAAATCGGCCAGCGAGGCGAACGGCCGGTCGCCGCGGGCCTTCAACACGGCGTCGATCGGCCCCTCGCCCACGTTCTTGATCGCATCCAGTCCCATGCGGATGGCGGTTCGTTCCGGTGCTGGGAAAGGGAAGAGGGTGGCGCGGTGCGGCGGAGGATGGTGCGGCGGCAGCTGCTCGATGCTAAAGGTGTGGTCGCTGACGTTGACGCTCGGCGGCAGCACTTCGATGCCCATGCGCCGGCACTCGGCGATCAGCACACCCACCTTCTCGGTGTTGTGGCGCTCGACGGTCAGCAGGGCCGCCATATACTCCGCCGGATAGTAGGCCTTGAGGAAGGCGGTCTGAGCGACGATGACAGCATAGTCGGCGGCGTGTGCGCGATTGAAGCCGTAGCGGGCGAAGCCCATCAGCGCGTCCCAGATCGCATCCGCCTCCTCGCGCTTCAGCCCCGACTTCTTCTTCGAGCCCTGCGCGAAGAGCTCGCGGTGTTCGTCAAGGGTCTTTTTCGATTTCTTGCTGATGCCGCGGCGCACCAGATCCGCCTCGCCGGCGGTGTAGCCGGCAATATCGGCCAGGATCTGGATCACCTGCTCCTGGTAGACGCACACCCCCATCGTTTCCGCTAGGATCGGGGCCAGGATCGGGTGGACATAGCTCGGCTCCTGTTCGCCGTGCAGGCAGGCGATGAAGTCGGGAATGAACTCCATCGGCCCGGGGCGATAGAGCGAGATGGTCGCCGTGATGTGGTCGAACTCCGTCGGTCGCATATCCATCAGCACGCGGCGCATCCCTGCGCCTTCCACCTGGAAGACGCCCATCACGTCGCCCGCGGTCAGCAGCTCGTAGATCTTGGGATCATCGATCGGCAGGTTGTGCAGCGTGTACTCGATGCCGTGACGCTCCTTGATGAGCCGCGTGGTTTCGCGCATCAGCGTGAGAGTCGCCAGCCCCAGGAAGTCCACCTTCAGCAGGCCAATCGATTCCATGATCGGAAACTCATACTGCGTGACCGTCTCGGTGATGGCCGATTTGGGCGGCCGCATGAGCGGTGTGTAGTAGGTGAGCTCGCGGTCGGCAACCATGACAGCCGCCGCGTGGATCGACGAGTGGCGGGCAACGCCTTCGAGTTGACTGCCGGTGTCCAGCAGCTTCCGCACCTGCTCATCCTCGTCGTAGCGGCGCTTCAGGTCCGCCGAGTAGAACTCGTGGCCCTCGGTAAGCACGTCCTTGATCGTCACCGGCTTGCCCGGGATCGCAGGGATGAGCTTGGCCAGGCTGTCCACCTCGCTGAGATCGATGCCCATCGTGCGGCCCACGTCGCGCACGGCCGCGCGCGCCTTCATCCTGCCGAAGGTGACGACCTGGGCAACGCGCTGGCTGCCGTATTTCTCGACCGTGTAGCGGATCAGCTCCTCGCGCTGATCATCCGGGAAATCGAGGTCAAAGTCGGGCATGCTGACGCGGCCCGGATTCAGGAAGCGCTCGAAAATCAGCTTGTTGCGCAGGGGATCGAGATTGGTCACGCCGATGGCGTAGGCCACGATCGAGCCGGCGCCGGAGCCGCGCACGTTCCACCAGATGCCGCGACGCTGGGCGTACATGCACAGATCCCAGACGATCAGGAAGTAGATATCGAACCCCATCTCGTGGATGATCTTGAGCTCGTGCGCCATGCGAGCGCGGATTTCCGGGTCGTCGGCCCGCTCCCGGTAGCGCCAGCGCAGCCCTTCCTCGGTCAGATGGCGCAAGTAGGTCTCGTGGGTGAAGCCGTCGGGGATGGCGATGTCGGGCAGGTGATAGGCGTCATCCTCCGGATCGACGCTGCACATCTCCGCGATCTTGATCGTGTTGGTGAAGGCGCTGTCGGGCAGATCGGCCAGCGGCAGGAACGTTTGCCGCATTTGATCGAGGTTTTTCAGAAAGAACGAGGCGCCGTCATAGCGGAGACGCTTGGGGTCGGTCAGGAGCGCGCCGGTCTGGACGCAGAGCAGCACATCGTGCGGGTCGGCGTCCTGCTCGTAGACGTAATGCGCGTCATTGGTGACGACCATCGGCAGCTCATGTCGCTGTGCGAGCGCGAAAAGCCGCTTGTTGACCGCCGTCAGTTCAGCGATCTGGTGCTCCTGAAACTCGATATACCACCTTTCCGGTCCGAAGACCTCGCTGTACCATTTCAGCCGCTCGATCGCCCGCTCCTCCTGGCCGTTCGCCAGCAGCGTGGGCAGCTCGGCGGCCAGGCAGCCCGACAGGCAGATGAGCCCTTCCTTGTGCGCAGCAAGGTAAGCCGCATCGATGCGCGGCTTATAGTAGTAGCCGTCGAATTGGGCGTCAGAGCAGAGCTTGAGCAGATTCCGGTAGCCGGTGATGTTCTCGGCCAGCAGCAGTAGATGATAGCGTTCTTTGTCCAGCTCGCCATCGCGGCCCGACATCGGCCGGCCAAACTGGGTGAGATATGCCTCGACGCCGAGGATCGGCTTGACGCCTTCCTTCCTGCAGGCGCGCGAGAACTCGATCGCGCCGTGCATCACTCCGTGGTCGGTCAGCGCAAGCGCCGGCTGCCCGAGCTCAGCAGTGCGCTTCGCCAGCTGCGCCGTGCGCCCCATGCCGTCGAGCAAGGAGTATTCGGAATGGACATGGAGATGGACAAAGTCTTCGGCCATGAGATGACTGCCTGTTTCCCCTATGACTCAGCCAACACCGTGTAGAAGTTGGCCGGCGTTCCCGTGTGCACATCGTCGCTCGCCGGCTTGAGATAGACCTCGGCTCCTCCGGTATCGAACAGATCAACGAAATTATACGCGATGGGTGGCCGCGGTCAAGTCATCCACGTCGAGATGTTTCCGCCAGGCTGCCGCGATTATAGCACACCTCGCGGGCCTGCTCACCGGGGTGGCGCCTCGGAGCGCGGCGTGCCTCTGTAACGCGATTTTTCATTGCAGGAGACATGTGCTATACTCCTCCCGCAACCTTTCATCATATTTCGCCTCGCCGCGCAGGTCCAGGGCGAAAAACCGGCAGTCTGCCGGTTTGCACGCGGCGGAAAGGGCAATATGGTTACCGCGAGCCTAATCGGGGACCCAGCAATCGGTGTCCAGCGCATTCTGGTCGTCGACGATGATCCGGTCATTTCGCGCCTGGTGAGGGACACACTGGAGGCGGTCGGTTTCCAGGTGTTCACGGCCAGCTCCGGCCGACATGCACTCGATGTGATCGCCCAGCGCGGGATTCCGCATCTGGCGATCGTGGACATCTACATGCCCAACATGAACGGTTTCGAATTCTGCCAGGCGGTGCAGGAGTTCACGGATCTCCCGGTCATCATGCTCAGCGCGATCGATGAAGAGGAGACGATCATCCAGGGCATCAATCGGTTCGCTGAAGACTATGTGGTCAAGCCCTTCAAGACGCGCGAGTTGACCGCGCGCGTCCAGCGCGTCCTGCGCCGCATGGGTGACTACGCCTACACGCTCGATCCCGTCACTCGCGTGGATGATCACCTGGAAATCGACTTCGCGCATCAGCAGGCGATGGTCAAGGGACGCACGATCTCGCTGACGCCGACCGAAACCAAGCTGCTCTACATACTCATGCGCAACGCCGGCCGCACCGTCTCGGCGGACTTCCTGCTGCGGCGCCTGTGGCCCATGGAGGAGGTGTTTGAGGATACGCTCCGCGTCAATGTCCATCGGCTGCGCCAGAAGATTGAGCCGACGCCATCCCAGCCGCGCTATGTGCTGACGGAGCGTGGGTTCGGCTACAGCTTTCCCGGCAAGCGCTGAGCGCCCAACTCCCAGAAATGTAATGCGGAACTTAATGTCTGCGGCATATAATAGACCCGTTGGGCCGTTCTTGCGGTCCGAGAGAGCGAATCGAGTCTACCTTTGCCGCATGCTGCGTTCTGCGCCGACATCGGACGCGTCGGGGACGGTCTTCTTGAGCGGGCGGAGGTGACTCGGAGAGAGATCAGCGCGACTGTGCCTGCCCGCAGCGTCAAGGTGTGTCTGCTCGGCGATACAGCCGTCGGAAAGACGAGCCTGGTTCGTCGTTTCCTCGAGAATGTCTTTGAGAGCAGGATCGCCGGCGCAATCGGCTTCAAGGTCAACCGCAAAGTGGTCGTCGTAATCGCCGATGGCGACCTCGTTGAGGTGTCGATGTTGATCTGGGACCTTGCCGAGTGCGAGGACTTTGCTCGGGTGTTCACCAGTTATCTGCGCGATGCGGCAGGCGCCGTGCTGGTTTGCGATATGACCCGTCCCGACACACTCGACAGCTTGCGAGTCTACGCGGCGACCATGAGCCGGATCAACCCCCGTGCCAGGTTCGTTGTTGCGGCGAACAAGGACGATCTAGCCCCCCACTCAGACCACGCCGAGCGGCAACTCCGAGCGCTCGCTGCCGACCTGCAGGCCAGCTATTTTCTGACAAGCGCCAAGA
>CAYRFV010000167.1:0-12304 GCA_964423545.1 uncultured Anaerolineales bacterium
TCGGGGCTCAGCGCACCGGTTGACCTGCGCGACGTGGCTGCGTGGGCGTATGCGGGCGATCCGATCGCGCGTCGCGCGATCGGCGAGGGCGCCGAAATCCTGGGCGTCACGTTGGCCGGGCTGCTGAACGTGCTCGATCCGCAGGCGCTGGTCATCGGCGGCGGGGTGGCGCAACTCGACAACGTCTGGTGGGGGCCACTGGAGGCGGCGCTGCGCGCGAATCCGCTGCCGGGTCCGGCGCAGATCGCGCTGCGCCGAGCGCTCCTCGGCGTCGACGCCGTGTTGATCGGCGCCGCGTGGTTGGCGCAGCAGGCGGCAGCAGAGGACCTTACGCGTCGCGACGCGTCACACCCGCGATCGCCATGACCAGGTCGGGGCCAAAGGCCGAAGCAGGCGTCTGGTAGCCGGGCTGGACGTTGCCCGCAATCACCTGTTCGGCAATCGCCAGCGCGGCGTACGCGGTCATCAGGTAGGTGTGGGGCGTGCGCAGTCGAGCGACGGCCACGCCCCCCGCTTCATCCGTCACCTCGCCCCAGAGGATGCTGAAGCCGGCGGCGAGCGCAGTCCGGTCTGGGCCATCGGGGAGGGCGCGCGCCGCGCGCGCCAGCACCCTGCGAGTCAGGGGCCAACCCAGCACCGCTCCCACCGGCCGGCCGATGGTGGCCAGGCGGGCAACTGCGTCCGGCACTGCCAGGTAGGTCGCGATATTGGGGATGCCGGTGCTGTGGTACGCAGTGAAGACGTCGCCCCACGGGATGCTCACCGCAGGCGCCGGTCCACGCCATCGTTCTCCCACGAGATCCTCGCCGAAGTCGATCCAGAGCGTTTTCCAGAGCGCGGGCGTCGTCACCAGGACGCCCTCCCGTCTGATCATGCCAGGGGTGTGCAGGCTCTCGATAGCCGTGCGCGCCGTGCCTCGCGACCAACCGCCGAACGGGTGGAGCGCCAACGCCAGCCGTGTCGCCGAGGGCAACCGCGTCTTGAGGTGCGCGGCCAGGCAGTCGGACGGTGCGACATCGAAGCCCGCGCCCGGCAACAACATCACGCGCGCGGCTTCCGCCTCGGCACTGCGCGCCGCGATGGCGCGGAAAACCGCGAGCTCGCCGGTGATGTCCAGGTAGTGGGCGCCCGTGCGCAGGCACGCGTCAACCAGCGGGCGATAGGTGTGGATGAAGGGCCCGGCGCAGTTGAGCACGACCGCCGCCTCGGCCAGCTCAGCTTCCAGGACGGCGGTCTCATCGAGCGCGAAGATGCTGTATTCCAGCCCCAGCTCGCGGGCCAGCTTCGCCACCGCTGCCCGGCGGCGACCGGCCAACACCGGACGCATGCCGCGCTGGACGGCCGTGCGCGCGATCAGTGAGCCGGTGTAGCCGTTCGCGCCATAGATCAAGAACGGCGCCCCGGCACTGGGGACGCTATCCGAGTTCACCGACATGTCTTTGCAGTTCTCGCTGGCTGATCTTCAGATAATCCTCACGGATGATCTGCGCCATCTCCTCCGGGCTCAGGCGGATGCTCAGGATCTCCAGCGCGTCTTCAGGCGATTGTCCATACGCCAACTTGCGCTTGCCGTTCTTGAGGGCGAACAGATACATGAAATGCGGGTTGCTGAAACTGCTCATCGTCGGACCTGCCCCATGATTCGACTCAGGCCTTGACCAGCGCCTGTGCGTACAGGCCCTGGTAGCCGCGCGCCTGCTGGTCGGCGCTGAGGCCGAGGTTGACCTCCGCATCGTGTTTCCCGGCAAGCAGATCCCGATAGAAGGCGTAGTCCACCCCTTTCACCTTCTCGTCGTCCGGGAAGCGATGGTAATTGTCCTTCGACATCATGCTCTTGCCCTCAGCGATAAGCTGAAAGCCGAGCGCGGAACCGGGGTACGGCGCGTAGTAGGAGATCGACGGAAAGACGCGTTTCATCCGCTTGAGCATGCGCATCGTCTTGTAGGCGTCTTCCCGCGTCTCGCCGGGAATGCCGAGCATGATGTTTGCCCAGAACTTTGGCGGCTCCTTGCCCTGCCTGGCCATGTCGTCGCCGATCCGGTTCACCAGATCGATCGTGTAGGCGTTGTCTTCTTCTGTGCACTCTTTGTTCAATAAGCGTAGGATCCGATCGCTGCCGGATTCGAACCCGATCGAGATCAGGCTCCAGTGGGTCTCGCGGAGCAACGCCTCGAACAGATCGGGCCACTGGCGCACCGTATCGGAGCGACCGGCCGCCCAATAGCTCCAGTTCTTGGTCTTGCGCGGGTATTTGTCGATCCACTCCCGCAGCCAGCTCGGGTTCTGGAAGAACATCGAGTCATGGATGACGACTGAACCGACCCCGTAGGTCTTGTCCAGGAAGTTGAGCTCGTCGATCACCGCGTCAACCGGCTTGCGGCCCATGTTCGGAATGTAGGAGTTCTCGTTGCAGAAGACGCACTGCCAGGGGCACACGCGGCTGGTAAGGATCGTTGCGACGGGCCCCGGTCCCCAGCCGCACTCCGGCTCCATCGGCCATCGCCATTTGAATCTGCGGCGGGTCTGCCAGCTCGCGGGCTTCGGCCAGAGTGTGCGGTCGATCATCGGCCAGTCTCCCATCGACCTGGCGCTCTCGCCCTGGATCAGCCGCGGGAACGCGCCAGGATCGCGGACCAGATCGACGATGATCTTTTCGCCCGGCCCCTGGCAAATATGATCGAACGTTGGTTCGGCCAGCATCTCGTCGGGCGCCACGGTGGCATGCATCCCTCCGGCGAGCACGATGCCGTGCGGGTTGACTTCCTTGAAGAGCTGGGCCGCCTTGCGTCCGGATGGAAACGTGTAGCTGCGCACGTTCATCAGGGCCATGTCATGGCCGGCGATCTGTTTGCGAAGCTGTGACCAGGAGGTGACGGCGCGTGTAGACGCCAGGTCGGTCTCGATACCGTTCTGCCTCAGGATGGTGCGCAACAGCCCCAGACCATGGTCTTGCCACTGCTCATGCGGGCCATCGGGATGCACCAGGTCACCCAGGTCGCCGAGATCCACCCAGACGATCTTCGATTTTCTGCTTGTCCATGGCCAGGACATCGCCCGAATTCCTCCGTGCCGCAATTATTCTGACAGAACCGTACAAAATTGTGTATACACGCGAGCTGCGGCCTTGTCAAGCTCAGAGACGTGCGCCCGCGGCGGAAGGTTGCAGACCGCACTACTGGCGCGTCGTGCGCGCCAGCATCTCGTCCAGGATCTCGGCTGCGCTCTCCACCAGCCTGGGGCACACTTGCCTGGTGACGCCGGTCTCCTTGATCGCCTGTCGCCCTTCGGCCGTGCTCATGTCGTAACCCAGCAGGTCGCGGCAATCGACCGCGCCATTGGCTGCGCGGAACCGTTCGACGAACTCCTGGGCCATCCTGTAGGTCTGCTCCTTGGCCTGGGGCATATCGGCGGTGACCATGCCATGCTCCAGGCCGATCACCATCAGAGCGCCCGACATCGCGCCGCACGGGCCGCCACTGCGCGCAAGCCCGCCCCCAAAGGCTGCTGCGACCCGCAGCGCCGCGTCGCGATCGATGCCGAATTCTTCTGCGTATGCTGCAAAGACAGCCTGCGAACAACTGAAGCCCTGCCCGAAGCAGGCTCGGGCGCGTTCTGCCTTGGTCATAGCATACTCCATGGGTGGCGGCGAATCGAGCTCAGGGTGGATGGACAGCACTCCGAGCTCAGCCACTCTATCACAGATGTGGTCTGCACGGGAAATCACCGCCGGCGCGACGCAAGAGAGCTCCAGGCGCATGCCACCCTGGCCGCGCCCAAAGCTCTCTCGTGTCTCGCTATGGGGTGATTCGGTTGGTGCGGCGCCCGGCCGCTAAGCGCGCCGGATGCCTCAGGTGCTGCCGGTGGCGCATGACGTCGTACTGGACGCGCCGGCAACCGCACCGGTCGTGCCGGACTTCGATGCGAAGAGCGAGATCTTTCGCTGAACGCGACGGCTGCCGCACTTCGGACAAACGACTTCTCTGACCGCTTCAGCACTCCGCACGAGCTCCTCGAACGAGCGATCGCAAGAGGAACAGGCATACTCGTAGATCGGCATCTTCTTCTCCCTTGCAGGGTCGGATCGGGAGGCGCCGCGCGCCTCCCAGGTTCCTCAGATGCCGCATGAGCCGTTGGGTTACATGGGTTTCTATGCTGCGGGCCCGTGCGCATCTTTTTCACGTCTGTTGCGTAGAAGCTATAGTGGATGTGCAGGTCGTCCTCTCGGACAGGAGACGCGCTCAGGAGGAGCAGATGAACTACAGGCAGTTGGTCAATCGAGCGTTTCAGATCACGTGGCGTCACAAAGTGCTCTGGATCTTCGGCATCCTGCTGGCGATGACCAGCGGGGGCGGTGGTGGGGGAGGCAGCGGGGGAGGCGGCGGAAACGGTGCGTCGATGCCATCGTTCCCCTCACGGGCGCCGGCCTTAGGCGCCGCAGAGTGGCAGCTGATTGCCGGGCTGCTCCTGCTCTGCTGTTGCGTCTTTCTGGTGCTCATCGTGGTCGGCACGATTGTGCACTACGTAGCGCGCGGGGCTCTGTATCGCTCCGTGGACCAGATCGAGGAGACCGGCGCGGCGCCGACCTGGCGCGAGGGCTTCCGCCTCGGCTGGAGCAAGCGCAGCCTTCGCATGTGGCTGCTCGATCTGATCGTGGGCATCCCATTCTTCATAGCCGCAATTCTGTTGCTGCTCATCGGCGCGTCGCCGCTGCTTCTACTGGCCGTCGACAGCGGGGCGGCGAAAGCGTTGGGGGTGATCGCTACGATCGGGCTGGAGCTTCTGATGGTGCTGATCATTGTCGTGGCTGCGGTCGCGCTCGGTCTGCTCGGCCAGTTCTGGTCGCGCGAGATCGCAATTGCCGATCGCAGCGTGGGGGAGGCGCTGGTGCTTGGATATGCCGCGGTGCGAAGCCGCTTGAGGGACAGCGCGCTGACCTGGCTCCTGATGTTCGGCTTGGGGCTGGCCTACGGCCTGGTCACGGTCGTGCTCTTCTTCGTGGTGGCCGCGTTCGGGCTGGCCGCCGGCCTCGGCGTCGGTCTGCCGCTCTACGCAGCCACCCAGTCGGTCGTTTGGGCCGTCGTGCTGGGTCTGCTGCCGTTTCTGGTCATTGTTGCGGTGCCGCTGATCTTTGTCCAAGGGCTGTGGCGCACGTTCGAGTCCAGCGCCTGGACTTTGGCTTACCGGGAGATCACGGGGCGCAAGGCCGAAGTGACCTGAGGGAGGGACGGCGCGAACCGAACCCCAACCGGCTCTTTATCACGTCTTTATGGAGACCTGCTACAGTAGTGGCAACAGGCGGGCGAGCCTGGGCATGTTCGAGAGTGAACAACGTAGAAAGGATCCATATGACAGGAAAGAGATTCGCAACGATCGTAGGGGTCATGGCGCTGATTGCGCTGGTGGGGATGCTGGCCGCGGGCACGGCGTTCGCCCAGTCCAGCACGCCGGGCAGCCAGGCGACCCCCACGGCTCCCAAGGACCGCGTCTTTGGCTTCGGGCGGGGGTTCGGCTTCCCCGGCGGTTCGACCGCCGACTTCGATGCAACGGCCAAGGCGCTGAACCTCACTCCTACGCAGTTGTTCGAGCAACTGCACAGCGGAAAGACCCTGGCAGAGATCGCGCAGGCTCAGGGCGTTGATCTGGCGAAGCTGCAGGAAGCAGCCAACGCGTCCCGGATTCAGGCGATGAAGGATCGAATCAGCCAGGCCGTCACCGACGGCACGATCACGCAGGCTCAGGCTGATTGGCTCCTGCAGGGGCTGGAGAAGGGGTACATGATGAAGGGGTTCGGCTTCGATGGTGGCCATCGCGGTCGCGGCGGGATGCGGGGCCTGGATGGGCAGGCGCCTTCACAAGCGCCCACCCGCGCAGCGCCCGGCACGGTATCCTGAGGCTCGCCAACCCGGACACCTGGTGTATAATCGGATAGGGACGCTCGCCTGATGTGCGAGGGGGACGAGAGCCTGGCTTTCGCCCCCCTCTTTGATTGGCGTCAATTCGGTCGCTGCAAGGCGATCTGTCCACAATCCGATCCTCGATGCCTTTACCAAGGGAGAGGAGGAGCAACGACATGAAGACGAAAGCCCGGCTCTTCCTGGCGCTGGGATTCCTGGCAATTGTCGCCCTCGCGGCGCTCCCGTCCCTGGCCCTCAGGGCGGCGGGCGCGCCGGCCGCCGCGACGCCCGTGTCGCCTGCCATCGCCACTGCGGCGGCGCCGACTCCGGGACCGACCGATACGGGGAGCGACGATACTGATCGCGTTGAGGCCGCGCGGATCGCCGTTTACGAGCGCGTGGCGCCTGCGGTGGTCAACGTGACCACCCAGGTGCTTCGTTCGAGCTTCTTCGGTGGGATCTCGCCCGAAGAGGGCAGCGGCTCGGGGTTCCTTTGGGACGCGCAGGGGAATATCGTCACCAACAACCATGTGGTAGAGGGCGCGCAGCGCATCGCAGTAAGTTTCGGCGGCGACGCCAGCCAGACCGCGAAAGTCGTCGGCACAGACCCGATCAATGACCTGGCCGTGCTCAAGGTGGATATGGTGCCGGAAGGCGTCCGGCCGGTCGAGTTGGGTGCTTCAGGCAGTTTGAAGGTGGGGCAGACGGCGATCGTGATCGGAAATCCGTTCGGCCAGTTCGAGCGCACGATGACGCAGGGCATCATCAGCGCAGTCAATCGCACCATCCAGACCGACAGTGCGGTCCTCCGCGGTGTGATCCAAACCGATGCGGCGATCAACCCCGGCAACTCTGGTGGCCCGCTGCTGGACTCGCGCGGCCGGCTGATCGGGGTGAATTCGGCCATTTTCTCCCCCACCGGCACATCAGCCGGCGTCGGCCTGGCCATACCGGTCGACAAAGTGAAGCGCGTCGTGCCGGTGCTGATCAAACAGGGGCGCGTCCCGCATCCCTGGTTGGGCATCGAAGGACTCGGGTATGAGATTACGGCCGGTCTCGCCAAGGCGCTAAACTTGCCTGTGCAGAGCGGTCTGCTGCTGGCGCGCATGTACCAGGACAGTCCGGCCGACAAAGCCGGTCTCAGGATCGCCACCCATGAGGTGATCTACGGCAATCGGCGCTATCTTATCGGCGGCGATATCCTGCTGGCCGTCGACGATGTCAAGCTCAGCAAGTGGAACGATTTGAGCGCATACCTGGAAGACTGGACCGCGGTCGGCCAGACGGTGACGCTCAAACTGCTGCGAGAGGGCAAAGAGCTGGCGGTCCGGGTGACGACAGCCGACATGCCCGAGTCTTTGCGTTGAAAGCCGGCGGAATCGACAGGTATGAATCGCACGATCCTCGTCGTCGATGACGACAGAAAAATCGTTGACCTGGTATCGCTCTATCTGAAGCGGGACGGCTACGCCGTGCTCACGGCCTACGATGGGCAGCAGGCGCTCGATCTGGCGCGGCGAAGGCAACCCGACCTGATCGTCCTCGATCTGCTGCTGCCCGAACTCAACGGCACCGATGTGTGCCGGCTGCTGCGCGCGGAGTCGCGGGTGCCGATCATCATGCTGACCGCACGCAGCACGGACGATGACAAGCTCATGGGCCTCGACCTCGGCGCCGATGATTTCATGACCAAACCGTTCAACCCACGAGAGCTCGTGGCGCGTATCAGAGCAGTTCTGCGCCGCGCGATGCCGGAAGAGGCGCCGGCCGCCGACCTGCGCTTCGGCGAGCTGACGATCAGCTTCGTCAGGCACGAGGTGTTTCTTCAGGGCCAGACCGTCGGCCTCACGCCCACGGAGTTCCGGCTGCTCGAGGCGCTGGCGCGCGAGCCGGGGCGGGCGTTCTCTCGCGCGGATTTGCTGGATCGCGTCTTCGGGTTCGACTACGAGGGCGTCGAACGGACGGTGGATGTCCATATCATGAACTTGCGGCGCAAGATCGAGCCGGATCCGGCCCGACCGCGCTTCATCGGCACTGTGGCGGGCGTCGGTTATCGCTTCGAGGGCCAGCCGCAAGCCCCCAAGCGTGCGGGCCCGTCAAGAGGCAACCATGTGGCGTAGCCTGCGCTTTCGCCTGCTCGTGGCTATCATTCTGGTAGTCCTGATCGCCGTGGGGGTCACGGCCTTCGTGGCCAGCCGGCAGACCACCGGCGAGTTCAAGCGCTATGTGGAGGATCGGGGCGATTCGCGTTATCGGCGCTTTGCAGGGCTGCTCGGTCGATCGTATGAGATGACTCTGCGTTGGGACGACCTGCAAGGGGAGGTCGAACGCCTGGGCCAGGTGGCTGGCCAACGCGTGCTCGTTGTCGACGCGCAGAACAAGGTCGTCGCTGACTCGGAGCACACATTGATCGGCCGCGCTGTCGGCGCGGATTGGTCGCGCCCGTCGGCGGTGATACTTGCCCGCGGCGCGCCCGTCGGCTGGCTCTATATCGATCCGGTGACCGGGCCGTCGGAAGCCGATATCGCGTTCCTCGGCGCCGTGAACCGCTCGGTGCTGATCGGCGCGTTGATCGCCGGGCTGGCGGCGGTCGTAGTTACGCTGTTGCTGTCGGTGCGCATCCTGCGGCCCGTGGAGCGGCTCACGGCCGCAGCCCAACGCATGGAAAAGGGAGACCTGGCGGTGCGCGTGCCGGTGGACTCCGACGATGAGATCGGCCAACTGGCTCACGCGTTCAATGCGATGGCGGGCAGTCTGGCGCAGCAGGAGCAGCTGCGCCGGAACATGGTGGGCGATGTCGCACACGAGCTGCGCACGCCGCTGACCAACCTGCGCGGCTACCTCGAAGCAGCGCGCGACGGGTTATTGGCGCCGGATGCCGCGCTGGTCGATAACCTCTACGAAGAAACCATGCTGCTCAGCCGGCTGGTCGTCGATCTGCAGGATCTGGCGCAGGCCGAGGCGGGACAGCTCGACCTGGAGCTCCGCCCGGCCGCCCTCGACGGCATCGTGGAGCAGGCTGTCGCGATCCTGCGTCCGCGGGCGGAGGCGAAGGGCCTCACGCTGCGGATCGCCATCGCGCCCGATCTGCCGCAGGTGGACGTCGATCCAACTCGTGTCGGCCAGGTGCTGCGCAATCTCCTCAACAATGCGGCGGCCCACACGTCCTCGGGCGGCGAAATCGCGGTCTCCGCCGCGCGATCCGGCCCATATGTGGCCGTTGCCGTGCGCGATTCCGGCACGGGCATCGCTCCTGAGCATCTCCCTTATGTCTTCGACCGCTTCTACCGGGTCGACAAAGCGCGCACGCGCCAGACCGGCGGCGCGGGTCTGGGCCTGGCCATCGCCAGGCAGTTGGTGGTGGCGCACGGGGGCTCGATCGTGGCTGAGAGCGTGCCCGGCCAGGGCAGCACCTTTACCTTCACGCTGCCGATCCACCCGCCGGCCTGAGCCGCCGGACCGGGTCCTCATTTTCGCACATCTGTTTGGGAAATCCGTTCGATCGCAGTATAATCGGTCCAGCGAATTCGGTCGCCAGATGTGTCTTTGCGCGAACTGATGCGAGAGGGGTTCTGCGTGCCTGTCGTGGCGCTCACCGCGGCCCAGTCGGATGTCGTGAATCTTCCGCTCGATCGTGCTGTCTTCTTGGAGGGGGTGGCAGGGTCGGGAAAGACCGCGGCGGCCGTGGCGCGGCTGCTGCGCCTGCTGCGCGAAGGCGCGTCTGCCGACTCGATTCTCGTTATGCTCCCACAGCGCACCCTCGCCGCGCCGTACACTGAAGCGCTGCGCCGGCCCACTGTGCCGCCGGGCGGCGAGGTCGCGGTCGTGACTTTCGGCGGCCTGGCGCAACGCATGGTCGAGCTCTTTTGGCCCCGCGTGGCCGGAGTCGCTGGATTTGCAGCACCCGAACGGCCGCCGGTCTTCCTGACCCTGGAGACGGCGCAGTACTATGTGGCCCGGCTGGTCCGCCCGCTGCTGGATGCAGGCTACTTTGACTCGATCAAGATCGAGCGCCATCGCCTGTACAGCCAGATCCTTGACAATCTCAATAAGGCGGCGGTCGTCGGTTTCGCTCTCACCGAGATCGCCGGGCGGCTGAAAGCCGCCTGGATCGGCGAGCCGGCCCAGGCACGCGTCTACGACGAGGCCCAGGAATGCGCCGAGAGATTCCGCGCCTATTGCCTTGCTAACAACCTGCTCGACTTCTCGCTTCAGTACGAGGTTTTCGCCAGGCGCCTTTGGCCTCAGCCGATCTGTCGCGACTACCTGATGGGGCGATACGCGCACCTGATCGCTGACAACATCGAAGAAGACACGCCGGTCGCGCATGATGTGTTGGCCCAATGGCTGCCGGGTTGCCGATCGGCCCTGTTGATCTACGATCGGGGCGCTGGCAACCGCCGCTTCCTCGGCGCTGACCCGGAGAGCGCGCACCGTCTGAGGCTATTGTGCGGCGAACGCGTCGTCTTGGACGGCTCGTTCGTGACTTCGTCGGAAATGGGCGCGCTTGCCGGACGCCTGGCGCGCGCCCTGGCACGCGCATCCGGACCAGGCGAAATGCCGGGGGACGCGGCCGCGCGCGAGGGGGGCGCCGGCGTCTCGCAGGCTCTCCAGGATCGATCCCCCGCCGACGCAATCCCCTTGTCGCCGCGCGCGGCGCTCAGTTACTCGGCGCATCGCTATCACCCGGAGATGTTGCGTTGGGTGGGAGACGAGATCGACCGGTTGGTGCATGGGGATGGCGTGCCGCCCGGAGAGATCGCCGTGCTGGCGCCGTTTCTCACGGGCGCCTTGCGTTTTTCACTGACGCAGGAGCTCCAGGCGCGCAGTATCCCCGTTCGTTCGCACCGGCCCTCTCGCACGCTGCGTGAAGAGCCGGCGACGCAGTGCTTGCTGACGCTGGCTGCGCTCTGCCATCCGGGCTGGGGCATCATGCCGGCAAAGCCAGACGTCGCCCACGCGCTCATGCTGGCCATCGATGAGCTGGACCTGGTGCGCGCACAACTCCTGGCCGACATCGCCTATCGCGTGCGCGATGGGACGCCCCAACTGCTGCCCTTTGTCGAGATCGAGCCGGCGATGCAAGAGCGGATCACCTTCCTGCTCGGCGGGCGCTACGAAGGGTTGCGGACGTGGGTGGCCGCACATACGGCTGGCGAAAGGCGGACGGCCCAGGATCGACGGCGGACCTCCTCCGTCCGGGTCGCTGGTTTCACCACCGGCCTCGACCATTTTCTCGCCCGGCTGTTCGGCGAGCTGCTGTCGCAGCCCGGGTATGGCTTTCACCGCAACTACGATGCCGGAGAGATCACTGCCAACTTGATCGAGTCGGTGCGCAAGTTTCGCCAGGTCATGCTGCCCCTCCCTCCCGCAACCCAAGCGCCCTCCTCTGCCGCCAATCGCCTTTCGTCAGCCGTTCCGCCCGAAACGGATCTCGGCCGCGAATATGTCCAGATGGTGCAGGACGGGGTGGTCGCGGCGCAATACGTGCGCAGCTGGCAACGCCAGCCGAAGGATGCTGTGCTGTTGGCCCCGGCGTACACTTTCCTGATGAGCAACCGGCCCGTGGCGCACCAGTTCTGGCTCGACGTGGGCGGCACGGGCTGGTGGGAGCGGCTCGCGCAGCCGCTGACGCATCCCTATGTCCTGAGCCGCCGGTGGGAGGCGGGCGCACGATGGACCGATGCCGATGAATTCGCGGCGCGGCAGGACGCGCTCGCTGTGGGCCTGCTGCGCCGCTGCCGCAAGCAGGTGCATCTCGGCCTGAGCGAGCTCGGCGAGCAGGGCAGCGAACAGCGCGGACCGCTGCTGCAGGCGGTGCAGCGAGTGCTGCGTGAGAAGTGACGCTTGGGCGCATGACGCGCCTGCTTGACCGGCGCATGATAGCTTACCCATCCTATTCCAGCCAGATCAGGGCTTGACGCATGTTCATCCCCCGCCCCAAGCAAAAGGAAGTCCTCGCCTACCGCGGAGGGCGGATGGGCGTGTCGGCGGTGCCCGGCAGCGGCAAGACGCATACGCTGTCGGCGCTGGCCGCCCAACTCGTTGCCGAGGCTGCGCTTGCCGATGATCAGGAGGTGCTGATCGTGACACTGGTCAACTCGGCGGTGGACAACTTCGCGCGTCGCGTCGATGAATTCATTGTTGCGGCCGGGTTGCTCCCGCACGTCGGCTATCGGGTGCGCACCCTCCACGGCCTGGCGCATGATATCGTGCGCGAGCGGCCCGGGCTGGTGGGGCTGACCAACGAGTTCCAGATCGTCGACGAGAGAGGATCGGACGAAATCCTGACGGAGGCGGCGGAATCTTGGGCCGCGGCAAACCCCGATGCAGCTGATGCATTCATCAGCTGCGAGTTGGATGACCGCAAGCGCGATTGGGTGCGCCGCGAGCAGTGGCCGGCCGTGGCG
>CAYRFV010000168.1:0-12304 GCA_964423545.1 uncultured Anaerolineales bacterium
CGCGCCCTCGAGCTCTTTGACCTCACCGTGAGTGATCCCAGGCGCACGCTGCCGGGAAGGTGCTCGAACGACGTGGTACACATATTGGTCGCCAGCGGCACTTTGACGGCCCGGCGCACGGCGGCCATCGCCTCTTGCCCTCGCACCGGGTCCTCGTAATATTCGAGCGCCCCTTCCATGCGACGACCGGCCTCGATCGCCGTCTCGATGGCCCAGACGGCGTTCGGATCGAGACGCAGCGGCGTGTCCGGGCCGAAGGCCTCACGCAGTGCATGGATGGCAGCGACCTCCTGATCGGGCGGAAAGACGCCACCCTTCAGCTTGATCGACCTGAACCCGAACTCGCGGCACATCGCCTGCGCTTGAGCCACGATGCCGGCCGGATCGAGCGCGGCCGCCTGACGCGCGGCCGGCCATCCGGAGGCTGCGGGATCGATGCCGAAGCCCAGATCGCCTCCGGCGCCCTCGACCTTATAGAACAGATAGGCCGAGAAGTCCACACGGTCGCGCACACGTCCGCCCAGCAGATCGCATACGGGCCGGCCGGTCGCCTTGCCCATGATGTCGAAACACGCCACCTCGATGGCGCTGAAGACATGGACGATGCGGCGATGCTCCCAACCCACCAGGTTGGCGCGACTGCTTTCGACGGAGGCGCTGCCAAAGCGCTCCAACAGACCCCGATAGATCGCGTTCAGGTGGAACGGATCCTGGCCGATCAGAACCTCGGCGGCCGCTTCGAGGCCAGCAGTCGTCTCCGCGCTGCCGGGGGTCTCGCCCAGGCCATAGAGGCCGTCATCGGTCACAATCTCGATGATCGTGCGGAGCGCATAGGGGGCATGCAGCCCGGCCGCGTTGAGAAGCGGCGGGTCAGTGACGGCAATGGGAGTGACGTGGATTTTCTGGATACGCATCGGTTGACCTCATCCATCGGTCTCATAGCGCGAAGTTGCCCAGGGTTGACCAGGGCCGCAGCCGAGCGCCACCGCCCCGGCGCCTTCGTACGGCTGGTCTTCTCAACCGCCCTTGATCGCGCCAGCAGTCAAGCCGGCAACCATGAAGCGTTGCGCTGACATATAGAGGATTACCACCGGGATGGAAATCGCCAAGGCGGAGGCCATCAAGAGGCCCCAAGGGTAGATGTCGCCATAGATCGTGGTGGCCATGCCCACGGTCAGGGTCTTCAGGTTGTCGCTGCGGATGAAGACGAACGCGTAGAGGAATTCCTTCCATGCAGCGGTAAAAGCGAACAGCGCCACGGCCAGTAGCGCCGGCGCCGTCAGCGGCAACGTGATCTTCAAGAACGCCTGGAGGCGCGTCGCGCCATCCACCATGGCCGAATGCTCCAGATCCTCCGGGATCGAACGATAGTAACCCATCAGCAACCACGTCGAGAAGGGGATCATGAAGGTCGGATAGACCGCAATCAGCCCAGAAAGCGTGTTGATGAGGCGCATCTGAGTGAGGATCTGGTACAGCGGGATGAACATCAGTGCGCCGGGAATCAGATAGGTGATGAGCAGCGTGGCATTCAGCACGTTGGCGCCGCGAAAACGCAGGCGCGCCAACGCGTAGGCGCCCAAAGCCGAGACCGCGACTGAGACGAAGGTGCTGAAGAAAGTCACAACGATCGTGTTGCGCGCCCAGGTGAAAAACGGCTGCTGGAAAAAGAGCTTGTGGAACTGCTCCAACGACCAGGGTTCGGGCCAGAGAATGTTCTGCCGCAACGTAATCTGTGCCTCGGTCTTGAAGGCAGTGATAATGATCCAGTAGAAGGGAAAGTAGATCAGCACCAGGAGCAGGACCAACGTTATGACCCGCAGGCTGCTCAGAAGGTGGCATCGCAGGGCATACTGCCTCGTCCCTGGCATCCCCCTGTGCCTGCGGAACGATGTGCTGAGCCATTGCAGCGCTGTCAGCACCAGCCGCACCGGCAGCAGGATGACGCTCAGCACACTCCTGGCAATGCGGCCGAGGACGCTCAGCAGGCGCGTCTGCCAGGTCTCCTCGACGTCAGAGCTGACATCGCTGCGCATGTAGCCGGAGAGCAGCAGAATCAGGAAACCAAGCACAGGCGTCATGGTGAGGGCAACTGCCGCCGCAGGCCCGAAGCGCAAGCCAATCATGCCATACTGGTAGGTTAGCACCGAATAGACGCGCGTCATGCCGGCAGGGCCGCCTCCGGTCAGCAAGAAGATCACCTCGAAGCTGTTGAAGGTCCAGATGGTGGAGAGAAGCACCGCCACCAACACCACGAACCGGATGCCCGGCAAGGTGATGTACTGAAAGCGCTGCCACTCCGATGCACCGTCTACTTCGGCGGCCTCATAGAGCTCCCGCGGGATCGACTGAAGTCCAGCCAGGATGTTGACCGTGAAGAACGGAATGCCGGCCCAAACATTGGCTGTGATGACGGCGGGCAGCGCCAGATGCGGGTTGCCGAGCCAGGAGATGCCTTCGCCGATGAGGCCCAGTTGGAGCAGGATGTAGTTCAGCGCGCCGAAAAGCGGATCGAAGATGCTCTTCCAGGTCAGCGCCTGCACCACCGACGGGATAATCCACGGCAGCAGCACGAGACCGATGAGGATGTTGCGACCGCGCACCTGAGCGTTGATGACCAGGGCGGCAATCAGACCCAAGAGAAACTTGAGGATGATAGACGCGGTGGTATAGATGATCGTCGTGCGCACCGCCTGCCAGTAGAACGGATCCTGCCAGAGACGCAGGTAATTGTCGAACCACACCCACTGCTGTTCCCCGCGGATCGTGCGCGCTGTGAAACTGATCAGCACGGCCTCGACCAACGGCCAGGCGATGAAAGCCACCATCAGCACTATTACGGGGGCGATGAATGGCCAGGCAACCCGCCAGTCGCGACCCAAGATGCGGTCAAGACGATGCCTGGGACGAACTATCGTCGTGACCTGCGCGGTCTGGATCATTGTGGCTCACCTTTGACAGCGCGGCCCGGCAAGCTCGTCTGGTGAACCTGCCAGGCCGCGACAACCTCACTTCTTCTGCTCGGCGATCTTCATCTCCTTGGCAATGACTTCCATGCGATCATGCGCCTGCTTCACAGCCTGCGCCGGCGTAGCCTGCTTGGTCGTGGTGGCAGCCATCATGTCATGCATGATCGCCTGTGCCTGCACGGCATCCCAGAAGGCGTTCGGTTTGGCTGGCCAGGAGCCGCCGGGATAGTCCCCAAAAGCCTCCTTCCCCATCGTCTCCAGATTGGGATCCTTCTTGAAGGCTTCCTTCACCTGCGGCATCTCGTAGTAGCCCGCATAGCTCGGGAGGAACAGGCCGCAACTGATGAGCGAGATCGGTAGGAAGACTTCGGGCTGCAGCATGTAGAGAGCCAGCTCCTTGCCCATGCCCGGATTCCGGCAGCCCATGTAAATGTTGTGCTGCCCACCGGAGGCCCCGCGCAGCACCTGTCCGGTCGGCCCCACCGGATTGCCCAGATAGACCGTACCCTCATAGGCTGGGTTCTTGTCCGCCTTCGCCTTGGCGTAGACGCTGGCTGCGTTGTTGGTGTAGGCAATGTTGCCGGCCAGGTACGCTTCGTTGTTGCTGGAGTCGGTCCAGGTCTCGATCCCGGGCGGCAGCATCGGCTTGTACTTCGGGTTGGCGTAGATATCGGTAAGCCACTCCACGGCGGCGACCGTCTGCGGGCTGTTGAAGGTGACCTTCGTGACATCCTTATCCGTGATCTGCCCACCCCAACAGTTGATCACGGCCATGATGACACCCAGGCCATCGCCTGACTTGTTGACGGTCATGCCCCAGCCGTAGAGCTTCTTGCTCGGATCCGATACAGCCAGGCAGGCGTCGCGGCGCTCATCCCAGGTCTTGGTCTTCTGGATGTCGATCCCCTTGGCCTGGAAGAAGTCTTTGCGGGCGAAGTGACCGCCGCCATGCACCATGTACGGAATGCCGACCCAGTGGCCCTCGATGAAATTCAAGTCCTTCTGAAGCGGCGTGACCGCGCCATAGAGCTTCTCAGCCTGCGTCACCGCATCATCCACCACCTGCAAAGTTTGCAGGAAGTAGAGCTGCTGCACCATGCGGATGTGATAGCTGACGTCAGGCGGGTTGCCGGCGCGCACCGCAGCCGCCATCTTGGGGACGAAGTCTTCGGTCGCCTCCGCAGCGATGGTCGAAATGTCTAGCTTCCAGCCCGGCTTCGTCTTGATGAAATTCTCAGCTGCCGCCCGATAGAGATCCTCCATCTCCTTGAAGTACTCTCGGCGATGGAGTGCGACCAGCGTGCCGGGCGCCACGGTGGGGGTGATGACCTTGACGACTTCCTTGGGGACTTCCTTGATAACCTCCTGAGTGACGACCTTCTCAACGACCTGAGGCTCCGGGGCCGCGCAGGCCCCAGCAGCCGCTGCGACGCCTAGCAGCGCCGCACCCTTCAGAAATGCCCGACGCTTCATTGAGCCACCTCCTTCAGGGTGAGAGATAGTGTCAGACCCAATAACAGTCTACGCGATAAGCAGCCTCCTGTCAACACCCAGAACAGCGGAAAACCGGAGCAACCGTCACGTCCGTTTGAGAGCCCGGCCCATACAATGGTACAATGAAGCTACAATCAGCGCCAAAAGGGGTATACTGCGGGTATGCAAGGCGACGCAAGAGACAAGATGCTTCCTGGGAGTTCGGATGCGATTCGCGTGGAGAACTTGAGCAAGACCTACCAAGTGCCGGAGCGCGAGGGCGGGTTCGGGGCGGCGGTGCGCAGCTTCTTCCGCCGGCGCTATCGCAATGTGGAAGCCGTGCAGGGGGTCAGTTTCTGCGTCGGCCGCGGCGAGGTGGTTGGCTTCTTGGGCCCGAACGGCGCAGGAAAGACGACCACGCTGAAAATGCTCTCCGGGCTGCTCCATCCAACCGGCGGCGCGGCCGAGGTGCTCGGCGCAACCCCCTGGGCTCGTGAGCCGGCTTTGCTCTCCGCGATCACACTGGTCATGGGACAGCGCAACCGGCTCGCGTGGGATATTCCGGCAGCCGACTCATTCCTGCTGAACCAGGCGATCTATCGGATCAGCGATGCAGATTTCGCACAGACGTTGGGAGAGCTCGACGAGCTGCTCGACCTCTCGCCGATCATGCGTAAGCCCGTGCGCAACCTCTCGCTGGGAGAGCGTATGAAGTGCGAGCTGGCGGCCGGACTGCTGCACCGGCCGCAGGTGCTGTTTCTGGATGAGCCCACGATCGGTCTAGACATCACGGCGCAGGCGCGCATCCGCGCCTTCCTGCAGGAGTACAACCGGCGGACGGGCGCTACTATCCTACTCACCAGTCATTACATGGCCGATGTGACGTCGCTCTGCCAGCGCATCATCATCATCCACCACGGACAGCTCCGCTACGATGGGAGCCTGGCCGACCTCACGCGACGCATCGCGCCGTATAAGCTGATCGGCGTCGCATTGGGCGAAGCGCGCAGCTGCGACCTGAGCTGCTACGGCGAACTGGTGACCGCAGAGAATGCGGACGGCAAGCAGTACATCCAGGTGCGGTCGGAAGAGGTGAACCAGGTCACTGCCCAGGTTCTCCGAGACCTGCCCGTGCATGATCTGACCATCGAAGATCCCCCAATCGAAACCGTCATCGAGCGAGCGTTCAACGACTAGGCGGAGGGAAGGCATGCTGCGCATCTACCGGCGGCTGTGGCAGGTCAACTGGGCCGAACAGTGGCAATATCGCGCCAATCTGCTGATGTACCTCCTCTATTGGCTCGTCTCGCCGATCGTCTACCTGGTGGTGTGGACGACCGTAGCGAACAGCCAGGGGGACGTGAGGGGGCTCACAGCCAACGATTTCATCACATACTACCTGGTGCTGCTCATCGTAGACCAGCTCACCAGCGATATCACCATCCACATCCTGGCGTACAAGATCCAGGATGGCACCCTTTCCGGTGAGCTGCTCAAACCGGTGCATCCCATCCTGACCGGCACGCTGATGAACAACCTGGCATTCAAGGCGCTCACCTTCATCGTGCTGCTGCCGGTCTGGCTCGTCCTGGTGTTGCTGTTTCAGCCGGACTTCAGCGCGGTGACGTTGCCCCAACTGCTGTTGGCCATCCCGGCGTGCATCATCGGCTTTGCCCTCAACTTCCTGATGGGCGCAACGATCACCTGTCTGGCTTTCTGGACCACGCGCGTCTACTCGCTGTCCGAATTCTTCTACGCGTTGGGCATCCTCTTCTCCGGCCAGTTCGTGCCGTTGGAGCTGATGCCGCCCGTGATCCAGCAGGTCGCTTTTCTGCTGCCGTTTCAACTGACCCGGTATTTCCCGGTTCAGCTTATCCTGGGGAAGCTCCCACCCGAGGTCATCGCCAGGGACTTCGCCATGGGCCTGGTCTGGCTGGTGATCACCTACGGGGTGTTCAGCCAGGTGTGGCGCAACGGCGTCAAACGCTTTTCTGCCGTGGGAGCATAGCAGCGATGCACATCCTCAAGCTGATCTCCACTTTTCTGAAGGTGAATCTGCAGATTGCGCTGGCATACCGCGCCGATACGGCGGTCAACATCTTGCTGAACCTCATGTGGCTGGGCTGGGAGCTGCTGAGCCTGAGCATCATCTTCAGCAACACGGCTTCGCTGGGCGGCTGGGGCATGGGGGAGTTAATCGCTCTGCTGGGGGTCTTTCGCCTGGTGAACACTCTGATGGCCGCGGTGATCTGGCCGGCCACCGAGAAGTTCAACGCCAGCGTGCGCGACGGATCGCTGGACTACACGCTATTGCAGCCCGCGGACAGCCTCTTCCTGGTCAGCTTCTCGCGCATCGTGCTCTGGCGCATCTGGGATCTGGCGCTGGGCGTCATCCTCATCGCCGTCGGCATTTCGCTCAGCGGTCGGAGCACGGACCTGGCCGGCGTGGTGAGCTTCGCGGCGCTGCTCGCTTCGGGCCTGGTCGTGATCTACAGCCTGTGGGTGGTGATGGTGGCGGCGACCTTCTGGTTCGTCAAGTTCGATAACAATGTGACGATCCTGCAGGCGCTGCTCGACGCCGGTCGCTACCCGGCGACGATCTACCCGCCGTGGCTGCGGGTGATTGTGACCTTCCTGGTGCCGATTGCCGTGGCGACCACCGTGCCGCTGCAAGGACTGCGCGGGGACCTGGCCGCGTGGCAGGTGTTCATGTTCCTGGCCGTGGGGGTGGCCGCCCTCATCATCTCGCGACAGGTATGGAAGGCCGGGGTGCGCCGCTACAGCGGCGCCAGCAGTTAGGCGAAAAATGAGCTATCCGTCCGCACATGCGCCCGCGCCACCTCCTCGTTCAACGTCAGACCCAGGCCCGGCTTGTCGGGCAGCACGATCGTCCCGTTGCGGATGATTGGCTCGCCGACAATCAGGTCGTCCCACCACGGCACATCCTGCCCGTGGAACTCCATTACCATGAAGTTCCGGATAGAGGCACAGGCGTGCGCCGCAGCCAGCGTGGCAACCGGGCTGCTGACGTTGTGAGCCGCCATCGGGATGTAGTAGATGTCGGCCAGATCGGCAACCTTCTTGGCTTCGAGCAGGCCGCCCACGCGCGGTACGTCGGGCTGGACGATGTCCACCGCCTGCGTGGTGATCATCTCGCGCAGGCCGTGGCGGGTGTAGTGATTCTCACCGCAGCAGATCGGCACCGGCGAATTGTCGGTCACCCGTTTGAGCGCCTCGATGTTGTCCGGCGGCGTCGGGTCTTCCAGCCACATCAGCTTGAACGGCTCCAGCTCTCGCGCCAGGGTGATCACGTCGCGCGTGTTGTAGTTCCAATGGCAGTCCACAGCAAACTCGACCATCGGACCGATCTCCTCCCGCACCGCGGCCACGAGTGAGACAATCAGGTCGATCTCGGCCCGCGACAGCGGCTGCTGCTGGCCCTGCGTCCATCCCCTGCCGATACCCACGTGATGTGGGTCAATGAAACGCCCAGGAGCGATATTGTCCACATCGAACTTGATGGCGCTGAAGCCCCTGACCAGCGCGCCCCTGGCCCGCTCCTTCCAGGACGCCAGCGTCGGCTCGTCGCCGTGACCACAGTCAGCGTAGGTGCGGATCGCCGTGCGATAGCGACCGCCGAGGAGATTGTAGATGGGGGTGTTGAGCGCCTGCCCCACGATATCCCACAGCGCCATCTCGATGCCGCTGACCGCGTTCACCGCCACGCCCCCCATCGAGCCCGCGCCCGAAGTGGCGCGAATCATCTTCTGGTAGAGCCAGTCGATGTTGTGCGGGTCTTCCTCAAGCAGAACATGCTTCAGACGGCGCACGATCGTCTCCACGCCGCCGCCGTAGTAGCATTCGCCCAGGCCGATCAGCCCCTCGTCGGTATAGACGCGGACGAGGATCCACTCGAAATTGGCTTGGAGCGAGGCCGTGCGGACATCGGTTATCTTCATAGATCCCTCCGATCATCTCAAGGTGCGGATGTGAACCGGCCGACAGCCACTGCGCGAAGCCGGCAGCACGTAGCGCATCACGCAGCCGCGGGGTTCGCCAACGCCAGCGCCGCATCCCGGTCCTGTCGTTCCCGCTCTCCCGCAGCGCGAGCAGTGGCCCGAAACTGGCTCGTATATAGATGGTAGTAGAAGCCCCGCTGCGCCAGCAGCGTCTCGTGTCTGCCCCGCTCAATGATCTCGCCACGGTTGATGACCAGGATTTGATCGGCGTTGCGAATCGTGCTCAGGCGGTGTGCGATGACGAAGCTCGTGCGTCCAGCCATCAGCCGCAGCATCGCTTCCTGGATGTGCTGCTCGGTGCGCGTATCCACGCTGCTCGTAGCCTCGTCCAGGATCAGAATGCTCGGATCAGCAAGGATCGCCCGTGCGATGGCGATCAGCTGGCGCTGCCCCTGGCTCAGGTTGCCGGCCCGCTCCGACAGCATCGTATCATACCCCTGGGGCAGGCGGTGGATGAACTGATCGGCGTTGGCCAGCCTGGCTGCCGCGATCACCTCCTCATCGGTCGCATCAGGCCGGCCATAGCGAATGTTCGCCATGACCGTGTCGGCGAAGAGGAACGTGTCTTGCAGCACGATCCCCAGTTGGCGGCGCAGATCTTCTCGCTTGATGTCGCAGATATCGCGGCCATCGATGCAGATGCGGCCGCCATGGATGTCGTAAAAGCGGGTCAGCAGGTTGACGATCGTGGTCTTGCCGGCGCCCGTTGGTCCTACGAGCGCCACCACCTGGCCCGGCTCGGCATGCAGGTTGACGTGCTTCAGTACGGGCACCCCCTCGTCATAGGCGAAACTCACGTCGTCGAAGACCACATCGCCGTTGACCTGCTCCAACGGCAGAGCATCGGGCGCATCGACCTGGTCGGGCACTTCGTCGATCGTCTGAAAGACCCGCTCGGCCCCGGCCACCGCCGACTGGAGCGAATTGTACAGGCTGGCGATCTCATTGAGCGGTCGGCCGAACTGGCGCGAATAGCTGATGAAACTGGCGATCGTGCCTACCGTCGCTGTTCCGCCCAACACCATCAGTCCGCCGACACCGGCCACGATCGCCAGGCCGACGTTGTTGACGAAGTTCATGATGGGACCGATGAAGCCGGCGAAGATCTGCGCACGCGTCGCCGCGCGCCGCAGGCTCTGGTTGGCGGAGCCAAACTCCTGCATCGCCATCTGTTCGCGGCCATAGGCTTTGACCACGCGCTGGCCGGAGATCGTCTCCTCGATGATGCCGTTCAGCACACCCAAGGTTGCCTGCTGCTGACGGAAACCGGCGCGCGTGTGGCTGCCCAGCCAGCGAGTCAGCACCAGCATCATCGCCGGGATGGTCACCAGCGTCACAAGGGCCAGTCGCCAGTTGAGCAGCAGCATCACCAGGGTGACCCCGATCAGCGACAGGGCGCCCGAGACGAGTTGGGTGACCCCCTGCGCCAGGACCATGCTGATATTCTCGACGTCATTCGTCAGCCGGCTCATCAGATCACCGTGCGCCCGCTGGTCGAAGAAGCGCAGCGACAGAGTCTGCACGTTCTCAAACAGGTCGTTGCGGATATCGCGCACGGTGCGCTGCGACGCGCCGGCCATAACGTAGGCTTGCAGCCAGGTGAAAAAAGAGACCAGCACATAGACCACGAGCATCAGCGCACAGGTGCGGGCCAGTGCACCCAGGTCCCCCTTCATCATGGCCTCGTCGATCGCCTGGCCAAGCAAGTAGGGTCCCATCAGGTTCAGGCCAACCGTCGCGACCACGGCCAGACCCGCCACGATCAGCGCGGCTCGCTGGCGGCGCAGATAGATCCAGAGCCGCAGCACGGTGCCGCGCGGGTTCTTGGCCTTATCCACCTTGCGCATGAAGTGAGCTCCCGGTCCCCCGCCGGGCCCACCCCCTGGCCGGCCCATCATCATCCCGGGCGGCGGGAGCGACTGCACTTCCTCTACACGCCGGCTTTGTGGCTCAGCCATGGGCGCTCACTCCATTTTCCATCTGCGATTCGTAAATCTCACGATAGATCGGGCTCGAACCCATCAGTTGCTCGTGCGTCCCTTGGGCCACGATCTCGCCGTCGTCCAGCACCAGGATCTTGTCGGCATTCAGCACGGTGCTGATGCGCTGCGCCACAACCAGGCCGGTGCGTCCAGCCAGCGCCGAGGCCATCGCCGCCTGGATGCGTGCTTCGGTCTCCACATCGACGGAGCTGGTGCTGTCATCGAGGATCAGCACCGCCGGCTGCGTGAGCAGCGCTCTGGCAATGGCGATGCGCTGCTTCTGCCCGCCGGACAGGTTCACCCCGCGCTGCCCGACCATCGAGTCGTAGCCGGCGGGGAAGCTCATGATGAAGTCGTGCGCTTGCGCCATCGTGGCTGCGGCGATCACCTCCTCATCGCTGGCGTCGGGCCTGCCATATCGGATGTTGTCGCGAATCGTCCCGCTGAACAGGATCGACTCCTGCAGTGCGACCCCGATTCTGCGGCGCAGCGCCAGCTCATCGACATCGCGAATATCCACGCCGTCGATGAGCACCCGCCCCGCGCTCACATCGTAGAAGCGCGGGATGAGATGCACCAGACTCGACTTGCCCGACCCGGTTGCGCCGAGCAGCGCCACCGTCTGCCCCGGCTCGGCGACAAAGCTGATGTTCTTGAGCACGGGATCGTGGTCGACGCCGTTGTAGCTGAAGCTGACATCCTCGAAAGCAATCTGACCTTGCGGCACGCAGTCGGCGAGTGCGCCCGGCTTGTTCTTGATCTCCGGCTCGCTGTTTAGCACCTCATGGATCCGCTCCGCAGACGCCTCGGAGCGGGACAGCCGCATCGTCAGCATACTGACCATCATGAGCGACATCAGCGTCTGCGTCAGATAGTTAATGAAGGCGATCACCTGCCCCACCTGCAAACCGCCCAGCTTGACCTGGGCGCCGCCGAACCAGAGCGCGGCGACCACGCCGAAGTTGAGGATCAACATCACGAGGGGCATGTTCAGCGCCAGTGCGCGCGCCGCCGTGATGTTCTGATCCATCAGGCTGTCGTTGGCGCGACGAAAGCGGCCGATCTCGTGGCGCTCTTGCACGAACGCCTTGACCACGCGCACGCCGGCCAGGTTCTCTTGCAGCACCGTGTTGACCCGGTCGAGTCGGCGCTGCACCTCGCCGAACATCGGATAGGTCTTGCGGATGGTCCAGACCAGCACCGCGGCGACCAGCGGGATGAGAACTACGAACAGGAGCGCCAACTGCGGACTGGTCATGATCGCCAGGATCAGGCTGCCGACCATCAACAGCGGCGCACGCACCATGATCCTGAGCAGCATGGTCACCATCTCCTGCACCTGGGTCACGTCATTGGTGAGACGGGTGATCAGTTTTCCCGTATCCAGCTTGTCCAGGTTGCCGAAGGAGAGCGCCTGCACTTTGGCGAACAGCGTGCCGCGCAGATCGGCGCCGAAGCCCATTGCTGCCAGCACCGAGAATACCGTGCAACCCATGCCACCGACCAGCCCAAACGCGGCCAGAACGACCATGAGCAGCCCGGTCTGAATGACCACGGTCATATTCGACTGAGCCAGGCCCTGGTCGATGATATGCTCGACCATGCGCGGCTGCAGGAGATCCATCGCGACCTCCAGCATCATCAGCAGCGGCGCCAGGACGGCCCAATGCCAGTAGGGTCTAAGGAAACGGCCCAGCCCCCGTGTTGCTTGCATACCGTGTTCACCCCTCCAGATCATTTGCCGGCTCAGCAATTTGCCGGCGCTTCATCCCTGCTATCGGAAATCCTTATGCGGGAAAGTCGCCGCCCACCGTGCGACCCAGGTTCTCACGCATGTCGACCAGCAGCCGACGCAGGATGA
>CAYRFV010000169.1:0-12304 GCA_964423545.1 uncultured Anaerolineales bacterium
GCACGGCTTCACGGTCACTTCGGGGCTGCTTCTTGGGGAGCAAGAGGAGGGTTGCCCAGGGATATCCCGCCGCCGATCTGGATGATCTGGGCCGCAAAGACGCCGTCCGATTTGCGGGCGCCCTGAACGATGATGCGCTCACCGGCGCTGACGTCGCTGAGATCGCCTTCCATCATCTTCTGGATTCGCGTCTGCTCGCCGACCGCGACCGTCAACACCTCGTTCGCGGTGCTCAACTGCACGGTGTTGCCATCAACCTGCTTGACCTGACCCATGGCCAGGTTGGCAGTATTGATTGGGGCTCCGGGTTGGGCTCCGGCAGCCGCGCTCAGCATGCCGGGGTCGCCCTGTCGCGACAGTCCTGCGCCCTGTGGACCGTTCCCCAACCCCCGCGCGGCCAGGAAAGCCGAACGTGTTTCGGCTGCCTGGGCCCGCCCCTCTTTCACGCCCAGGGAGTAGCCACCCAACCCTGCGGCGGCCCCCACGATGACGACCAACGCGACCGACAGTGCAATCAACTTCGCTTTCACCTGGCGTATCCTCCAACTCCCTGCCTCAGCGCCATGAAATGACGCGCTCGTCGGCGCCGTCATACTGAATCGTCAGCCCACCGAGCTGCGATGCCGAAAGGATCGGATGCGGGTCGCTGCCATCGGCGTTCATGACCCAGATCTCGTAGGCGCCGCTGCGGTCAGTGATAAACGCGATCTGCGAGCCGTCGGGCGACCAGGCAGGGGCCGCGTTGTTCCAGTTGCGAGCTTGCTGGCCCTTCAGGTGCTGCTCCAGGATCTGCGTCATCGGGGTTTCGGTCAGACGAACCTCTCCGCTGCCGTCCACATTCATGACGTGCACCTCCCATTGGTCGTTCTGCTTGTAGGTCGTCGCGATCTTTGTCCCGTCCGGCGAGAACGTTGGGCCGCGATGGGCTCCGTTAGCTCTGACAATCCATGTCGTGTCCAGGTTAAGGTCCAGACTCGTCAGGCCGCGATCGCCGCGATAGACGACATGCCAGGCATTGACCGGATCCCAGGTGGGAGCCATCGAGTGTACATCGTGCTGGATATCCTCATAGGCGCCGGTTGATGCGTCAACCAGACGCAACCCCCAGAAAGGATTGGCGCGCTGCGGCATGCAGCGCTGGCCGTCGATCGGCTTGGGTAGCTCGACCGGCTTGCCGTTCACCATACACATCCACGTATCGTCAACCGTGCCGCCGTTCTGCATGTTGATCACGATGGTCTGCCCGTCGGGTGACCAGGCAGGCGACTTGGGCTGGCGTGCACCGGACATGATCTGGCGCTCGCGCGTGCCATCCACACGGATGACCCACAGGCTGCCGGTGATCCCGTTTTGCTGACCGTCCCAGCGCGTGAATGCCACCCACTGCCCATCCGGGGAGACGGCGGGATCCATGCCGTAGGTCAGATAACGCAGGTTGCTCCCGTCAGGATTCATCGCATAGATCTGTCCGCCGCTGCTCACCTGGAAGATGATCACGCTGCCAAGCGATCGGTTTTCGTTCGCGGCCGCCACCTGTGCAGCGGTCACAGGCACGCTGGCGTCACCGACAACGGTCACCAGTGCGGCGCTCACCCAGCCGCCCCGGCCGTCCTCCAGACTCACCTGGTACCAATCGCCGGCGGCGTTCCGGCCCATGATCCGCAGCATGTCTGCTGCGTGGATCACCGTGACCACTCCATAGTCGACGCCTGGCCCCTGGCGCACATTGAGCGCCTCGACATTTACGAGGGCCAGGGGGCCATCGGCGGCGCGCACCGCTGAAGCAGGAAGCAGAATGCTCACAGCGAGGAGCAACAAGAAGAAAGCCAACCGCAGGCGGTAGTTCATGGCAGCCTCACTCATAGCGCAACGCGTCGATCGGGTTCAGCGAAGAGGCCCGATAGGCCGGGTAGATTCCAAAGAACAGGCCGACCGCCAGCGAGAAAATCGTCGCCAGCAAGATCGAGTCGGTCGATATCACTGGCTGCAGCGTCATCGTGCCCACCGACAGTCCCGATATCAGGCGAGCAATCAGGGCGCCGAGCACCACGCCGATCAGCCCACCCATCACACTCAGAATCGTCGCCTCGGTGAGGAATTGCGAGAGCACGTTCTTGCGGGTCGCGCCGATGGCCTTTCGGATGCCGATCTCCCGCGTGCGTTCCGTCACCGACACCAGCATGATGTTCATAATGCCAATGCCGCCCACCAGCAGCGAGATGCCCGCCACCCCACCGAGAAACAGCGTTAGCACATCCGCAATCGCCGTTGCGGATTCCAGCATGTCCTGTTGGCTGCGCACGGTGAAGTCGTCCTCGTACCGGATGTTGTGCCGCTCGCGCAACACCGCGCTGATCTGTTCCACGGCCGCATCCATCTGCTTGGCGTCGACCACCTGCACGCTGATTTGCGAGATGACGTTGCCGGCGCCGCTCCGGCCACGGGAGAGCCGCGCCATCGCGGTGGTGATCGGTATAATCACCATGTCGTCCTGGTTGCCCATCCCACTGCCCCCTTTCGCCGTCAGCACACCGATCACCTTGAAGGTGATGTTGTTGATGCGCACCGACTGCCCGACCGGGCTCGCGTCGCCGAACAGCGTGCTGGCCACATTGGCGCCCAACACGGCGACCGACGACTTGCCCGTCACATTGGCCTCGCTGATGAATTCGCCGTCCTGCACCGTATAGTTGCGAACCGGTCCGTAGTCGGGCGTCACGCCGGCAATGCGCGTGTTCACATTGTTGCCCATGTAGACCACTTGGCCCATCGCGTCGGACTGCGGCGCGGCAGCAGCCACGGCCGGCAGCTGATCCGGGTTGTTGAGGGCCAGCGCGTCCTCATAGGTCAGCGTCTGGGCCGAACCTTGGGCCGAGCGTACGCCGCTGCTGCTGGTGCTGCCGGGCGAGACAAAGAGCAAGTTCGTGCCCATGCTGTTGATCTGGCTATCAATCGCCGCCGACGCGCCGCGGCCTACCCCCATCAGCGCGATCACCGCGGCCACGCCGATGATGATGCCCAACATCGTCAACGCCGAGCGCAGCTTGTTGGCCGCCAGGCTGCGCAAAGCGATGCGCGCGCTTTCCATCAGGTTCATTGCTTCACCTCCGTCGGTTCATCCGCCATGATCTGACCGTCGCGAATTCGCACGATGCGCCTGCACTGCTGGCCCACCTCTGAATCGTGGGTTACCATCACGATCGTCATGCCTTGCGCATGCAGCTGATGGAAGAGGGCCATGATCTCGGCGCCGGATCGGGAGTCGAGATTGCCTGTCGGCTCGTCGGCCAGGATGATGGCAGGATCGTTGATCAGCGCCCGTGCGATGGCGACCCGTTGCTGCTGGCCGCCGGACAGCTCGTTCGGTCGATGATGCAGCCGTTCGCCCAGCCCCACGCGCTCCAGAGCAGCTATGGCTCGCGCGCGCCGGTCCTTCTCGCCCGCATACACCAGCGGCAGCTCGACGTTCGCCAGGGCGGTGGTGCGAGAGAGCAGATTGAACGTCTGAAACACGAACCCTATTTTGCGGTTGCGAACCCCGGCCAGCTCCTCGTCACCCATGCGCGCCACTTCCACTTGATCCAGCTTGTACGACCCGGCCGTCGGCTGGTCGAGACAGCCGATGATGTTCATGAGGGTCGACTTGCCCGATCCTGACGGTCCCATGATGCCCACCCAGTCGCCGGACTCCACCTGGAGGCTGATGCCGTCGAGCGCGCGCACCTCTACGTCCCCCAGTCGATAGATCTTGGTGATGTCCTGAATCTCAATCATCTGTAGGCCTCCTTCTTCTTGCGCCAAGCGCCCGCCAAGCGCCCGCCTGGCACCTGCCAGGCGCCACCTGCGACCTGTGGCCACATTCGGCGCCAGGACTGTATGATTCGTCGCGTCTTACATCCCTGGTGGCGGTCCGCCCATGCCCATGCCACCCATGCCGCCTCCGGTCGTGGACTTCGTGGTGGTTGTGGTGAGCACCACCACATCTCCTTCCTGGAGGCCACTGACAATCTCGGTCGCACTGTCGCCGCTTAGCCCGACCTGCACCGGCGTCTGGATCTGTTGTCCCTCGAAGAGCACCGTGACCACCTTCTGTTTGTTCACAGTGCGGATCGCGCGATTGGGCACGACAAGCACATTGTCGCGCTCGGCCACGGTGATGTTGACGTTGGATGTCATGCCAGTCTTGACCGCGTCTGAGGTCTTGGTTATCGCCACGGTGACGGGATAGTTGACCACGCCGCTGCTCTGAACCCCGGCCGGGGCGATCAGCGAGACTGCGCCTGTCATGGTCAGATCGGTGACCGCATCGAAGCTGATATCAGCTCGCTGCCCGATCTTGACCTTGTTGACATCCACCTCCGCCATATTGACGATGACATCGAGGTGGTCCAGATCGGCCAGTGAGATCGCGGCGCCGCTCGCAGCCTGGCCAACCTTGGCATTGACGGCTGTGACAACGCCATCGAACGGCGCCGTCACCAACGCCTGCTGGAGCTTGAGCTGGACTTGATCGAGTGCAATCTGCGCCGTTTCCACGTTGTTCTGCGCGATATCCAGTGAGATCGCATCCGGGCCAGCGAGCAGCTCTTCGAGGTTGTTCCGGGCCTGCGTCAGCGTGGCTTGTGCGGCTTTCAGATCGGCTGTCGTGACCTGGTTCTTCAGCTCATCCAGCGTAGCCTGCGCCGAGCGCAGCGCTGCAGCGGCCGATGCAACCTTCGAACTGGCGTCGGTCTTGGCCGTGGCAGCCAACGCCTCGTAAGCCGCCTTCGCGGCGTCGTAGTCAATGGTGGCCTCCTGCAAGGCGGAAGCCTGGGACGTTGCGCCCACGTCGCCGCGCCATGAGATCTTGTCGTACTCCCCCTGTGCCTTTTCCAACGCGATGCGGGCCTTCTCAAACGTGGCCGCTGTCGAGATCAGCGAACTGTCCGAGGCCACTGCTGCTTTTACGGCTGCGTCATAGGCGGCCTGCGCGCTCGCCACCTGCGCCTGGGCCGAGGCCAGCTTGGCCTGGCTGGCGCCGGCCGCGACCTTGTCGTACGCGGCTTGCGCCGATTCGAGCTGCGCTCGGGCATTGGCGATGTCCTGCTCGGTGTTCGGATTCCTGGTCTGGGCGAGCTGATCCTGGGCATTCTTCAGGCTCACCTGCGCACTGCGCCATTGTAGATCGAGCTCCGCAGTGTCTAGTTCAGCCAACACGTCGCCGGCATGGACGCGATCGCCCACTTTGACATGGATCTTCTTGACCGTGCCGCTCTGGCCGAAGCTCAGATCCGCGGACTGATGGGTCTGGACGTTGCCTGCAGCGTTGACGGTCGCCGTGAGCGAGCCACGCTGGACCGTGGCCGTAGCGACGTTGGTGGCGGCGGCAACCTGGTTCGGCCGGAGCCGCAGGTAAGCAGCCGCAGCGATGAGTACGCCGACGACCAGGACCGCCATGATCTTGAACGACTTTCCCTTCATCTTGAGACCTTTTCCTTTCCGCGACCCGATTCATGGGCCGCGCCGATCTTGGTTTACTGCATCCAGGATGCACCGTTCGGCTGAGATGGTGCTAAGCGGAGACTGAGCGGATGCTGAGAAAACGCGCTGCGATCTTCTCAGCGAACTCTCAGCGCCTTCTCAGCACCCTCTTGGAGGATTCTCAGGCAGCTGGCGTAGAGTCGAGGTGTCTCCTGTGCAGACACGCCATGTGGGCAAGCCCAGGTCGGACACAACACTTTCAGTGAAGGGAGCGAGCTACATGATCAGGAAAGCAGCAGTCGTAGCAGGGGCTTTGGCGCTGGTGGTGGCGCTGGGAGCCTTCGCCGTCGGGGCAGTGGGCGCGCAGACAGGAGCGCCTGCACGCTCTGGCACAGCACCGGCCGGCAGTGCGCCGGCCGGCGTTCCGGCCGTCCTGCCGGGGGGCGGAGGGCCAGATTTCCTCGGCGGCTCGATCGCCGCCTTCGACGCCCAGGCAAAGGCGCTGAATCTTACGCCGGTGCAGCTCTTCGAGCAGTTGCACAGTGGGAAAGCGCTCAGCGAGATCGCGCAAGCCCAGGGCGTCGACCTGGCGACGGTGCAGGAGGCAGTCAAGGGGGTGCAGCTCCAGTCGACGAAAGACCTCATCGCCCAGGCCGTCAAAGACGGGAGCATGGGGCAGGCCCAAGCCGACTGGTTTCTGGAGGGGTTGGCAAAGGGCTATATGGACGGCGGTCCCGGATTCGGGCCCATGGGGGGTGGGCGCATGATGGGTGGCATGGGACCTGGACCGCGCGGCGCACCGGGTGCGCCGCCCTCCGAGGCGCCGGCGAACACGCCTCAGTAGCCTGGCAGCCTCAGTAGCCTGGCAAAGGAAGCGCCATCGGCTCAGGCGCAGCAGGCTCCGCCGCCAGGGATGTTCTGAGCCATCGGCTCAGGCGCAGCAGGCTCCGCCGCCAGCGATGATCTGAGCCGCTGGCACAGCGCTGCTGCGTGCGCAGCGCCAGAGCGAGGGTGCTGCTGGACCGCACAGCGCAGGGGGACGGAAATCAACCCGTCCCCCTGCGTGTTCCGGCATGACCAGTTCGATGGTTCGAGCTCAGCCGCCAATCACCCCCGACGAGCGGTCCAGACCGAAATGGGCGCGCGCCAGGGTGAAAGCCCACACGCTGTCCGCACCGCCCGCCCTCAGTGCAGCGCCGCATGCCTCCAAAGTTGCCCCGGTCGTAGTCACATCATCCACCAACACGATGCGCCGCCCCGATGCACTGCCCCGGCATGTGAACGCGTCCCTCACATTCTCCCGGCGTTCGGCTGCACTCAAGAGCGCCTGCTGTTGCGTGGCCCGATGGCGCTCGATGATTCTCTCATCGAGGCGAATGCCCGTGGCGTCGGCAAGGACGCGAGCCAGAAGTGCGGACTGGTTGTAGCCGCGCTCTTTCAGGCGCGCCCGATGCAGTGGCACGGGCACGATCACATCGGCTTCGAAGCGGTGATCCTGCCAGTAAGCTGCCATGCGTACGCCGAGCGGCCCCGCAAGCGCGCGGCCGTTGCTGTACTTGAGCTCGTGAATTGCCTCGCGCAACGGTGGCGCAAAGAGTGCGCTGGCCGCGATCCGATTCAGGTGGGATGGCGTGGCCCGGCACATGTGGCACAGCGAATCCGTCTGGGCTGGATGACCGCAGCGCACGCATGCCGGTGCAGGCGGCGGCTCGATCCGAGACTGGCAGGCCTCGCAGAACAACTCACCGACGCGGCCGCAGCCCGGACATCGCGGTGGATACAACAGATCGAGCAGAGCGACGCCGCTCTGCCGCACTAGTCGCAGGGCGCGACTTGCCCCGAAGGCAGGCAGTCCGTTCACGAACGCGACCAGGAACAGCACAGTGTGAGGCGCATACCGAAGTCAGCGGCGCGCGGCCGCGTCGGTTCACCGGCCCGGGAAAAACCCCTGCACAGTATTGATGACCCAGAGACGCAAGTCGTCGCCCATGATCAACAGGATCGCAATGATAATGATCGCGATGAGCACGATTATCAGCGCCAGCTCGATCAGGCTGGCGCTTGAGCCTTGGTTGTGCATATCGAGGTGGGACCTCCGTACTTCAAGCGCCGCAAGTCGGCGCGGCCGACCTGACTGCCGGCCTGACTGTCAGCCCGGCGCGTGGCGTCCATCGGCTTCGCCAATCGGGACGATTCTAGCACAGAACCGGGCAACCAACAAAGGGCCACCCTGTGCGTCGGAGCCCACAGGAGTTTGGGCGGAGTGGTAGTTCGGGTATAATCGTACAGGTTCTATGGCCGATGACGCCTCGCGTCCGGGGAGAAGCCATGCTGCCAGTCACCTTATTGGGACAGCTGAATGAGATCGACCTGGCCATCGATGCACTGCGTGCCAGGAGCGCGGAAATTGCTGAGGCGCTGAAGGAGCCGGCTGCACTACAGGCCGCGCGCACGGCGGCCGCCGCTGCCGAATCGGAGTTGGCGCGCTGGAAGGCGCTGCAATCCGAGCGCGAGGCGGACCAGCAGAGGACCAATGCCAGACTGGTGCAGGCCGAAAGCCGGCTCTACGGCGGAAAGGTGCGCAACCCGAAGGAGCTGGAGGATGTCGAGAAGGATGTTGCGCAGTTACGCCGGCAGCATGCACAGGCCGAGGACGCGCTCCTGGAAGCGTTGATCGGCTCGGATTCGACAGCAGAAGCCGCTGCCAACGCCCAGGCTGAGCTGGCGCGGCGGTTGGCGCAGTGGCAGGCGACGCAGGCGGACCTCCGCAGTGAACAGCTTCGGGTAACCGAGCGCCTGGCCGTGGAGCGGGCGCGCCAGGCCGCAACGCGACGTGCCGTGCCGTCGGAGATGCTTCACACCTACGATACGCTGCGGGTGCGACGCGGAGGCCGGGCGGTGGCCCGCATCGACGGTGACACCTGCGCCGTGTGTCTGGTAGCCATCTCACCTTCCAGGCTGGCAGCCGCCCGCGAAGGGGAGCAGTTGGCCTACTGTGAGAATTGCGGCAGGATACTGCTGTCCGACTAGCGAACGCGGCACCGACAGCTTCTCGCACCTCTCGGACAGCGCCTGGAGACCAGAGGTGCGAAATCCGTGGCTTCGTGGACCGACTTCGTGGGCCCGCGCCCTTGCGCTGCGCCACTGACGGGTTATAATGGGGTTCACAATGCGCTCGGACGGCGACGGGATGGAGACGGTCGCGACCGGCCCGATTGCCTGCCAATCCGCTCTTGGGCGGAGAAAGAAGGTGCGATGCAGCCATAGGCCCCGTGTGTCATGCCGATCTCGCACAACGTTTCCTCGAACTCTCCGTGTCACTAGGCGGAGCCATCTATCACTGGAAGTGGGAGGTAGCACACCATGAAGCAATATCGCCAAGGTCGAAGTGTTCTCAGCGCGCTGGCGGCGCTGACACTCGTGATCCTCTCTTGCTCTCCTGGTCTTGCCCAAGGCGGCACGTCGGCTGGCTTCCAGGCGACGCCCCTGGCGCCCGAGTCGACGATCCAGATCGCCAAGACTTCTGCCGAATCCGGTGAGGCCCAACGGATCAGCGTGGTTGTCAAGCTCAAGGGCGAATCGCTTGCCAGCTATGCAGGCGGCATCCAGGGTCTCGCGCCGACCAGTCCGGAAGTCACCGGCCAGCAGCTGGACATGGAGTCGAATGCGACCAGGGATTACCTCGCCTACCTGACCAGGATGCAGGACGACTTCGTGAGCGCAGCAGCTCGGGCCGTCCCACAGGCCGAGGCGACATACCGTTATGATGTGGTCCTGAACGCCGTGGCGATGGTGGTCCCGGCCAATCAAGTGGGTGAGCTTGCCAGGCTTCCCAATGTCGAAGCCATCTATCCCGACGAGCTGCTCCAGCTGCAGACCGACAACAGCCCGCAGTTCATCGGTGCGCCGACGGTCTGGACACAACTGGGCGGTCAGGAGTCGTCGGGGGATAATGTCGTCGTGGGTGTGATTGACTCCGGCTCCTGGCCCGAACACCCATCGTTTTCCGATCCGGACCCATCCGGCAAGCCCTACGGCCCGCCGCCGCCGCCGTTGTCCGGCGCTCGCCTGTGCCAGTTCAGCGGCGGCACGAATCCTGGCCCGGCATTCACCTGCAACAACAAGCTCATCGGCGCCTACCGGTTCATGGCCACCTATCAGGCGTTCAACACCCTGCTGCCGGGCGAGTACACCTCGGCTCGCGATGACGATGGGCACGGCACGCATACCGCGACAACGGCTGCAGGCAATGCCAGCGTGCCGGCGACCGTCTTCGGCGTCGCGCGAGGCGTCGTCTCGGGCATCGTTCCGCGCGCCCGCGTGATCAGCTACAAGGTCTGCGGCGAGGTGGGCTGCTACAGCACGGACTCCGCGGCCGCCATTCAGCGCGCCATCCTGAATGGCGTGAACGCCATCAACTTCTCCATCAGCGGGGGCGCCAATCCATTCTCCGATGTGGTCGAGCTCGCTTTCCGCGATGCCTATGCAGCGGGTGTCTTTGTCGCCGCTTCAGCCGGCAACGCCGGGCCCACGCCCGACACCACCGACCATCGCGGGCCGTGGACGAACACTGTTGCCGCCAGCACCCAGAACCGGGCGTTCGAGACCACCGCCACGATTTCCGCGAGCGACGCCGTCAGCCTGACACTGACCGGCACGACGATCACTGCCGGTGTGGGCCCCGCGCCCGTGGAGGTGCCCACCGACCAGCAGTGCAACGCCCCGTTCGCTGCTGGCAGCGTCGCCGGCAAGATCGTTGTTTGCCGACGCGGCACGACCGGGCGTGCGGAGAAAGGCTACAACGTGCTGCAGGGCGGCGCGGTCGGCATGATCCTCTACAATCAGTCCGCTACCGTCACCGACCTGGAGACCGACAACCACTGGTTGCCGACGCTCCACATCCAGTATGCCCAGGGTCAGTCGCTGCTGGCTTTCCTGATAACCCACTCGGGGGTGACCGCAGCCTGGCCGCAGGGCGCTAAGGTCAGCGCACAAGGAGATGTGATGGCCTCCTTCAGCTCGCGCGGCGGTCCGGCCCAGTCGTTGGGCGTGAGTAAACCCGATATCACCGCGCCGGGCGTGCAGGTTCTGGCTGGCCACAGCCCGCAGCACCTTCCGCCGCCCGAGGGAGTTTCCCTCGGCCCGCAAGGCGAGTTGTTCCAGGCGATCGCCGGCACTTCCATGTCAAGCCCGCACATCGCGGGCGCGGGTGCGCTGCTGAAGGCGCTGCACCCCACCTGGACTCCCGGACAGATCAAGTCCGCTCTGATGACGACCGCATGGACCCAGGTCGTAAAGGAAGACGGCGCCTCGCCGGCCAACGCCTTCGACACGGGGTCCGGTCGCGCGAATCTGAACAAGGCCGGCGATCCGGGCCTGACGTTCGCTTCGACCGCAGTCGACTTCACGACGCATCAGAACGACCTGTGGAACGCCAACTATCCCAGTGTGTATGTGCCGGCCATGCCGGGCATGATGACCGTGATGCGCACGGCGCACAGCGTCTTGGACTCCGCCAGCCAGTGGAATCTGGAGGTGCGCGAGAAGTCCGCGACGGACTTCTCGGTGACCGTGCCGGCGACCCTGCAGGCGCCTGCAGGAGGCGACGCGCCGTTCAACATTGTCATCGACGGCCGTGACGTTCCGATCGGCCAGACCCGCTTTGCCACCCTCTACCTGACCCAGGTAGGCGGTTCACGCGAACTGCACCTCCCGATCACGTTCGTGCGCAAAGCAGCGAACGTGACGCTGGCGAAGTCGTGCAGCCCGGAGACGCTCGCCTGGACCCTGACGACGACCTGCACGATCACCGCCACCAACACCTCGCTCGCGCCGGCAACGATCAACATCAGCGATCAGCTACCCATGAGCCTGACGCTGGTGTCGGGGAGTGTTGTGGGCGGCCTGCCCGCCGGCAATGGCGTGAATGCGTTCGCCAGCCTGGCTGCGGCGGAGCCCCCCGATATTTCGATCGGGCCAGGCACATCGCCGGGTGGTTACCAGGCGCTCGCAGGCTTCGGAGTGGCGCCGATCGCAGGTGTCGGTGATGAGACCGCGGTGAACTATACCGTGCCCGCATTCATCTATGGAGGCGAAACCTATACGCGCATCGCCATCGTCAGCAACGGCTACGCCGTGGTGGGCGGTACGGCAGGTTCGGCCGATATCCAGTACCTCAACCAGAACCTGCCCAACGCCACCCGGCCGAATAACGTGCTGGCGCCGTTCTGGACCGATCTGAATCCGGCAGCAGGCGGTGCGCTGCGGATCGCGGTCCTGACTGACACTGTTACCGGCAACCGATGGCTGGTCCTCGAATGGAGTGCGGTGCCCGAGTACAGCACGGCGGCCAACCAGCATTCCTTCCAGATCTGGATCGGCCTTGCGAGCAATACGCCTTCGGGGCAGGATGTCAGCTTCACTTACAGCACCAGCACGGGCAACGGGGATGCTGGCCTGGCGACTGTGGGCGCTGAGAACAGCCTGGGCAACCGCGGCGCCAACACCTACTACAACGGAACCGGCACGCTGCCGGTGAGCGGCGCCGAGCTGCGAGTCACCGGGACGCCCCCGGTTGCGGGCGGGAGCAAGGTGGTCACCTTCGGTGCGAAGGGGGAGAAACTGGGCGCGTGGGTCAACTATGCTCAGATGACCAGCGACCTGTTCCAGGGGACCAGCTTCGCACGGGTGGCCGGTTCGGTCTTTGCGCCCTACAAGCTCTACCTCCCGCTGATCCGTTCCGGCCAATGACGCCGTAGCTCGCGATCGGCGCCGGGCTCGCTCGCCCTGACTTGCCCAAGTCAAGGGCGAGCCAGGCTCGGACGTGAAAGCCACCTGGGGAGGT
>CAYRFV010000170.1:0-1840 GCA_964423545.1 uncultured Anaerolineales bacterium
ACGGTGATCGGCCAGGACGTCCGGGCCTTGGGGCGGTGCGTCGACGTGTTCTCCCCGATGGTCTATCATCGCATGTGCGGCCGCCCGCCGTCGTGGATCGCCGAGGTCGTGCAAGAGGAGCGCGACCTGTCCGGCAAGCCGGTCTGGCCGATCGTCCAGGCGGTGGATGAGCCGTCGCCGCTGTCGCCGGAGGAGTACGCCGCGGCGCTGGATGCCGCGCTGGGCAGCGCGGCGGATGGGGTCATCGTCTTCACGCTGCAGGCCGCGGTGGACGGGGCGAAGCTGGCGGTGACGCGCGCGAAGCTCGGGTGACGCGGTCGCCTTCCCGCCGGCAGAGACGCCTGAGGGCTCTCCGGTCCCGGCTGACCGGCTGCGGTGCGCTTGCCCCCTCTCGCGGCCTGTGCTATACTCGCCAGCCAGCAACGTCATTGAGGTCACAATCCATCATGGCCTTCTCATCCGAGCCTGGCTGGAGCGGCTGATAGCGGAGATCGGTCTTGGGGCCGGCAAGCAGCCTGCCGATAGCTGGCGCTCGATCGCGCGTTGGAGCCGGGTGCACGAATGCGCCGTCTCGTGCGACCGCGCGGTGGTGCACCCTCCCTCCCGATGAGTTGACCATGATGACCGGGAGGGTGCTGGAGCCTACCCGATGCACTACAACGAAGAAGACACCAAGCTCCACCTCATCACCCCTGCCCTGGCGCGCGCCGGTTGGAGCGGACCGCGCATCACGATGGAATACCGGATCACCGCGGGCCAGAACGTGCTGCAAGGGGACAGTCACCGCAAGCTGCCGCCGCTGAAGGCCGACTATGTGCTCCGTTACTCGGAATCGCTCCCGATCGCGGTGGTGGAGGCGAAGGACGAAAGCCACACGCCAGGCGCAGGCTTACAGCAGGCGAAGGAATACGCCCTCAAGCAAGGCCTGTACTTTGCCTACGCCTCCAACGGCCACGGTTGGGTCGAGTGGAACCGTTGATCGGAACGCAGAGGACAATACAGCGGTAGACGCAGAGCAAGTGAGGTGGGTATGGCCGTCACACTCTTCAAGGAAGTCAGCTACAACCTTGCCAAGCTCATCCAGGACATCGAGATGGGTGAGATTGGCTTGCCGGAGATCCAGCGACCGTTCGTGTGGCCGAACAGCAAGGTGCGCGACCTGTTCGACTCGATGTATCGGGGGTTCCCGGTTGGATACCTGCTGTTCTGGGCGAATGGCACCGGTAATGGGCACCGCCAAATCGGGACGGATACCAAGCAGAAGGTGCCCCGGTTGCTGATCGTGGACGGCCAACAACGCTTGACGTCGCTGTATGCGGTTATGAAGGGCGTCCCTGTGGTGCGGGAGGACTACCGCCAGGAGCAACTTTATATCGCTTTCTGCCCGCTCACTGAGAAGTTCGAGGTCACGGACGCGGCCATCCGTAGAAACCCGGAATTCATCCCTGACATTTCGCTGATCTGGTCCGACGATACCGATATGTTCGAGCTGGCTGAGGAGTATCTGACCAAGCTCAAGGCCACGCGCCAGGTCACCCCTGATGAACAGAAGGCGATCCGCAAAGCGATTAACAGTCTGGACAATCTGCAAACCTACCCCTTCACTGCGTTGGAGCTATCCACCGCAGCCACTGAAGAACAGGTGGCCGATGTCTTTGTACGGATCAACAGCAAGGGCACGCCACTTAACCAGGCAGACTTCATCCTGACCCTGATGTCGGTATTCTGGGATCAAGGGCGTGCCGACCTGGAGAAATTTTGCGCGGAGGCGCGGAAGCCGACAAAGGGGCAGGCTTCGCCGTTCAATTATTTCATTGAGCCATCCCCGGATCAGCTTCTT
>CAYRFV010000170.1:1850-12242 GCA_964423545.1 uncultured Anaerolineales bacterium
GCCAGCCATTTCAGGCGCCTCACCCTTCAACTACTTCATCCAGCCGGACCCCGATCAATTGCTGAGAGTGGATGTGGGGCTGGGCTTCCGCCGGGCGCGACTGCAACACGTGTATTCCATCCTGCGCGGCAAGGACCTGGAGACCGAAAAGTTCTCCGACGAACTCCGCGATAAGCAGTTTGCCGTGTTGCGGGAAGCTCAGAAGTATGTGCTGGACCTGCAGAACTGGCACGACTTCCTCAAAACGCTCATGCGGGCCGGTTATCGTAGCACAGGGATGATCACCTCGCAGATCGTGCTACTGTATGCCTATACCTTCTTCGTTATCGGCAAGCGCGACTACCACGTCGATGACTACGCCCTGCGCAATGTCATCGCCCGCTGGTTCTTCATGACCGCGCTCACCGGGCGTTACACCGGCTCCCCTGAAACCGTGATGGAGCAGGACTTGGCACGCTTGCGGGATGTGACCGATGGAGCCGGCTTTGTCGCAGTGCTCGATCACATCGTAGCCGACACCTTCACTGATGACTACTGGGGCATCACGTTGCCTAACGAGCTTGCCACGTCGTCGCCACGCAGCCCGTCGCTCTTTGCCTACTATGCGGCGCTCAACCTGCTGGGTGCGCGTGCGCTCTTCTCCAACATCACCGTGTCCGAACTGCTCGATCCGGCATTGAAGGCCAAGAAGGCCGCGGTGGAACGGCATCACCTGTTCCCCAAAGGCTACCTGACGACGCTCGGCATCACCGAGGTGCGTGATACCAACCAGATCGCCAACTACGCGCTGGTGGAGTGGGCGGACAACATCGAGATTTCGGACATGTCGCCGGCCAAGTACATCCCGACTTACGAGGCGCGTTTCCAACCCGAGGATCTGGCGCAGATGTACTACTGGCACGCCCTGCCGACCGATTGGGAGCACATGCAGTACGGCCAGTTCCTGGAGGCGCGGCGCGAGCGCATGGCGGGGGTCATACACGACGCCTTCACGCTCTTGTCAACGGGCAAACAGCCCAAACCTGAGTTGCAGATAGTCGCGCCGCCGGATATCCCGACACCCGACGACGCGCCGGGGCCGGATGATGTTGACGGGATTGACGAAGGACTGGCTCCACGCCACTTCATGCGGCGGGAATTCTGGCAGGCATTCATGCAGCGAGCGGCAGGAAGGGTCCCGCTGCCCGTTCGGCTTGGAAGGGGCACTAATAGCTTGATCTACGTCCCGACCACCGAAAAGAGGCGGTTGTACTGGGAATACTCGATCCGGATGCGCGATGCCGGCGTCGGACTGTGGATCTACCGGCAGGAAACCGTAGAGAATAAGCGCATCTTTGACCAGTTGTTCGCCCGTCGCATGGAGATCGAGCATGCCTTCGGTGCCGCACTTGAGTGGGATCGCTGCGATCAAGGGCATGGTTCCTATATTCGATATCGGCTACCCGGAGGTGGGCTCCTGCCGCAAGAAGCCTGGCCGGAGATCCAGGAGCGAATGATCGAGACGTTAATGCGGTTCAAGAAGGCGCTCGAGTCGTCGATCCAGGAACTGCCTGGCTGACCCAGAGGTGCGGTTGCGAGAAGAATGCCCAATGGCGCCAAGTGGGGCATCCGGTTCGCGATCGGCGAGGTCGCGCGTCGCAACGTGCTGCCGGCGGTGCTGAACAAAGCGTTTCGGGGGGAGTTGTGAGGGCAGACATCTGCAATGGACGAGTTCATTGAGTACTTCAGTCTGGCCGCAAGCGAAGCTTCCGACTGAAGACCCTCTTCATTCGTGCTGTGTTGAGGATCGCGGCTCTAGCTCTCTGATCACCGGCCGAGCTCCGTACGATCCGGCCGTCTGGTTGACCAATCGACAGCCCTGCGGTACAATATGTACAGAATGACCATCATAAGCAGTTTGGAGTGACCGATGGAAACGATGAATGTGGTGGAGGCGCGGCGCAGCTTCTCGGAAGTGATGGCACGCGTGGCCTATCAGCGCCAACGCGTGATCATCGAACGCAAGGGCCGGCCCATGATGGCGCTGATCAGCGTGGAGGACCTGCACCGGCTGGAGGCATTGGAGCAAGAGGCAGGCGATGCTCGCACGCGGCGGGCCGCGGCGTTGGCCGCGGCGGCAGCCTCGCGCGCGGCGATTCGCGCCGAACGAAACGGTGTCCCCCTGCCCGACTCCGGCGAGACCCTGGCTCAGCTCAGAGAGGAACGCGGCCAGTGAGCCGGCTGATCTGCGTTGACGCCAGCTTCGTGCTCAAGCTGGTGCTCGATGAGCCTGAGAGCGAGCAGGTGGTGGCATTGTGGGCCGCGTGGGCCGCCGAGGGCGCAGCGTTGATCGCGCCCTGCCACCTGGCCTTCGAGGTGACCTCGGTCATCCGCAATCATGTTTACCGCCGCAACATCAGCGCCGAGGCCGGGCAGATGGCGTTCGAGGCGTTCCTGGCGCAGGAGGTCGAGCTGCGCCACCCGGGCAATCTGGAGGTGCGTGCATGGGAGTTGGCGCGGCAGTACAACCGGCCGACGGCCTACGATGCCAGTTACCTCGCGCTAGCTGAGGACGCTGGCTGCGAGCTCTGGACCGCCGATTGCCGCCTGGACAAGGCGGTGGCCGGGGCGCTGCCTTGGCTGAAGACGGTGTGCGATGTGGGGGCAGTGTGAACCAATCTATTCAGAAGTGAGGCACATGACCGACGCCAGCATTCCGAGCGGCTTGTGGCCGTGCTGCCTGTGCGGTTTCACGGCGAGCAGATGCCTGCGCGGTGGACTGCCTGGCTGGCGCAAGGCGCGACGACCGTCGCACCCTGTCGCCTGATTTGCGAGGTGACTCTCGGTCATCATGAACGGCTTGATCGTCCAGTCACCCTACATCGAAAAGATTGTGGCCGGCCGCAAGACCTGGGAGATCCGCGGTTCCAGCACGAGCGTGCGGGGCCGCATCGCCCTGATCAGGAGTAGTTCAGGGCTGGTGGTGGGGGTCTGCGATCTGGTTGGGGTCGAGGGTCCTCTATCGCTGGCGGAGCTGGAGGCGAGCATTGCGAAGCACCTCATCCCCCTATCGAAGATTCCGATCGTCTTTCAACGCTATCACGGGAAGCCGTATGCCTGGGTGCTTGATCGGGCCAGCCCCCTGGCCGCGCCGATTCCCTACAGACATCGGCCAGGGGCCGTTATCTGGGTGAAGCTCGATGCGGACGTGGTGCACCAGATCGGGTGATCGGTCGACGAATCATCCTGGTCCGGCTCCCGTTTGGGCCGCGGCAGCCGGACGCGCAGGGCAGGTTGCGCGCCGTGGCCACTACTTCAGGATGTAATAGGTCCCTTTTTTATCCCCGATCTTCATCAGCAGCCCTTTTTCCACCAGATCGTTGAGGTCGAGGCGCAGCGTCTCGGGCGAGACGTCGGGGCACAGCTCGTGATACTCGCGGTTGGTGATGCGGCCGCTTTCCTTGAGGTATTGGATCGCCCGAATCTGCCGCTCGTTCATGCCGGTCGCCCATTCGGGGATGGCGCGGCGCGGCTCCGCGACGACCCCGCGGCGCAGGATGACGGTGAAGGAATAGGGGGTCGCGCGAAATTCCGGCTGTGGATGTCCGGCCTGCACCATCTCCTCGATCATGCGATCGATGCCCAGGCCGAGCTGCTCGATGTAGCCCCACTCGAACAGGCCGTTCACCAGCCGCGGGTTGCGGGAGAAGTGCTCCTCGATGATGTTGTCCAGGGTGATATAGCCGGGCAGCCCGCCCGGGCTGCTGATCTCCAGCCGGTCGTCGAACTGGCGCACTTCGACCCGCTTGCCCGATAGTCGATAGTCGCGGTGGCAGACCGCGTTGACGAGCGCCTCGCGCACTGCGAAGAGCGGATAGACGTGCTTGTCTTCCCGCTTCAATCCGCGCACCACTGCCTCGCCGCGCATCTCTTGCAGCAGGATCGCCCAGCACCCCTCGATGACGCGCGCCAGCCCGCCGCTGAAGTCCTCCCGGCGGGTGTAAATCAGTTGCCCGGGCAGGCCGCGCGGCTCCGTGCCGGCGAAGCGCACGTAGACCAGGCCGCTCTGCGGCAGGTAGAACTGCGGCTCGCGACCGAAGAGCAGCATGCCGGCCACGGTGGGACGCCCTTCCGGCTTCAACGCGCCGATTCCCACCAGCAGCTCGTCAACCGTCTGGCCCGGATCGCGGCCCAGCCGCGCCGCGCGCCGGTGGAGGAAGTCCTGGATGACCTCCTCGTCCAGGTCCGCGCGGCCTGCCCCGGCGACCGTCTCCTGCTCGAAGTCGCCGGTCGCCTTGGTGGCCGCCAGAAAGCTGATCTTGCCGCCATCGAGCACCTCGTTGCCCTCGTGCGATCGCACGAGCACGCGGCCATCGGTCAGCGAGTGCAGCTCCGTGCTGCGCGGCACATGGATTCCCACCACCAGGCCGTCGCGGGCCTCGAACCGCTCCCATTCGGTGCGCACCAGCGGCCGCGACTGCGCGAGCGCAGCCCGCAGCAGATTCTCTGCGTCCTCCGCCTGCAGCCCGCCCACGGCATTGCCCTGCGCATCCGAGCCGAGCAGCACGGCGCCGCCGTCGCCGTTGGCGAACGCGACCAACGTCTCCGCCAAGCGGTCGACCGATGGCTCGCTCATGACTTCCAGTTGCAGGCCGACGCCGCGGCGGAGCAGGCTCGATAGCGACATCATCTCAGTCAGGCCGGGCCATGGGGTGCGGACCGGCAGCACCCCATGGCCCGGGAGGGTGAAAGAGCCACGGCCTGCCCGGTCGCAGGAAGGATGACTTCCGGCGGGGAGCAGGCCGCGGCCGCGCCGGCGTCAGGATTGTTTCGACTGCTTCTCCGCCAGGAGCACCCTGGCCTCGGTCAGCCACTGGCCGAAGTCAGGCGTCTGCATGTGCGGTGCGTGAATGATCTCGGCCAGGTCCGCGATGCTCGTCTCGACCAGCTGCTCGTAAGTGCAGATGCCCGCTTCGTAGAGGCGCTGCTCATACACCTTGCCGATCCCCGACAGCGGCTCGAAGTCGTCGACATGATCGCCGTCCCAGATGCAGCCCACCGTGTTGGTCTCGCGGGCGAGCCGCGTCGCCTCGGCGCGAATGCCGTCGTAGTACACCTCTTGGGCCCGCAGATCGGTCAGTTGGAGTATCTGGAGCAGCTCGTCGTTGGTGAGGTTGGCCAGCTCCCAGAACGCGCCGACGCCGGCGTTGAAGAGCCGCTGTTGGCGCACTGAGCCGATGCCGATTACCTGCGATAGCCCCTGCACCTTGGGCGAGAGGTACGGCTGGACCCCCAGCACCAGGGAGGCGCCGGCCGCGCGCGTCTTGAACTGCGGCCGTCCTGCAAGGGAGCTGGCAACGGCCATGGCGTCCTGGAGCGGCTCCGATGCGGCGACGCGGCCCTGGAGCGCTGCGAGCTCCGCCTCGCGTGCGGCCAGCGCATCTTGCAGCGAGCTAACCTGGGCTTGCAGCTCGGCCAGCTGCGCCTGCGATGCCGCGAGCTCCGACTGCACCGCCTGATGCCCGGCCACCAGGGCCGAAACGCCGGCTGCCAGCGCTACGGCCTTCGCCTCCGGCTCTGCCGGCGCTGCCGGCGCTGCCGCCTCTGCCGGCTCCGCCGCCTCTGCCGGCGCTGCCTCGCCGGCAGCAACTTCTTCCTCAGGCGCGGCCCCCTCGGCCGCTGCTGGCAATTGAGCCGCTGCCGGCAATTGGGCCGCTGCCGGCGGTTGGACTACGGACCGCAGTTGGACCGCGGCTGCGTCGATCTGCGTTTCCACGGCAGCCAGCTTCCCCTCGGCCTCGGCTTTGCCCGACGTCGCGGCGTCCAATTCGGCCTGTAGGCCGGCGACTTGCGCCTGAGCCTCGTCCAGCTCTTGCTGCTTCTTGTGGTGGCTGGCCACTGCAGCTGCGACCGTGGCGGCGAGGGCGGCTTTCCTGGCTGCGCGGCGTCCCTCCGGCGCTGCGTCGGACTGCTGTGGCGCCGCTGCTGCTTCTGTGGCTTCGGTGGCAGCCGGCATCTCTTCGGTTGTCAGCGCGCCCAACTCTCCCGCAACCTCGTTGAGCTGCTGTTCCAGGTCGGCCAATTCGGCATCCGTCTCGGCCTTCGCCGTCTCGGCCGCGTCGAGCTGCGCCTGAAGGTCGGCCAACTGCGCCTGCGTCGCCTCCAGTGCCCCCTGTTTTTTGTTGATGAGGGCGACCGTGGCTGCGATGCCGGCCGCCAACGCTGCGCGTTTGCTGGCGCGTCGCGTCTGCGGCGTCTCGGGCTGATCCCCCTCGGGCGGCGCGGCTGCAGCCGCCACGGCAGGCGCCGTCTCGGCAGACGCCGTCTCGGCAGACGCCGTCTCGGCAGACGCCGTCTCGGCAGACGCTGTCTCGGCAGACGCTGTCTCGGCAGACGCTGTCTCGGCCGGCGCTGCCTGCACAGACGCCGTCTGCACAGACGCCGTCTGCACAGACGCCGTCTCCTCGGCCAGGAGCGGGCCGATCTCGTTGTTCAGCAGGTCCAGTTGGGCTTCCAGGTCGCTCAGCTCGGCGTCATCTTCGGCTTTGGCCGCGGACACCGCGTCGAACTGCACTTGGAGATCGGTGAGCTGGACCTTGGACGCGACGAGCGCCGCCTGCTGATCGCGGTTGCGGGCGATGGCGGCAGCCACTGCGGCCGCCAGCGCGGCGCGCGCGGCCGCGCGGCGCGCTGGCGGCGTCTCAGCCTGTGCGGCGACGGCTTCCGCTTCCGTTACGGCGGCTTCTGCCAGCGGTGACTCAGCGGCATCCGTCTGCGGTGGCGCAGCGGCTTCTGCCAGCGGTGGCGCAGCGACTGCCTCCCCCTCAGGGGCCTCCGGCGCGCCGGCTTCAGCCTGGGCCGTGGCGTCTGCCGGCGCGGCGGTCTCGGCCCCCACCGCGCCGGCGCCGAGTGAAGACCGCAAGTCGCTCTCTAGGCCGGTCAGTTGCTGCTCGATGGCATCGAGCTCGGCCGCAGCAGCATCGAACTGGGCCTGCAGCGCTTCGATCCGGGCCTGCCCGTCGGCCAGCGCCGCCTCCAGCGCCGCCTTGTCGCCCGTCAGCCCTTCGAGTTGGCGGTTCAGATCGGCAATCTGCGCATCCAGCCCCGCCGCGTCGGACTCGGCTGCCGACCTGGCGCTTGCGGCCGTTTCGAGTTGCCCTCGGAGATCCTGGATCTGGCGCTCCTGTTCCGTCGCCTGCGCTTCGAGCCGCGCACTCTGCTCTTTGGCCTGCTCGAGTTCGGCGCGCAGCAGCCTCAGATCCGGCAGGGCCTGGCCCGCGCGGGCAGCCTGCACCCATTCGGGCGGCAGCATCGACAGGGCAGCCAGCACCTCGTCGTACTCATGGTTGCGCTTCTGCAAGGCAGTCGCCAGTTGCGCGCCGGCTGCCGTCAGGAAGCTCAGGCTGGTGCGCATCGCCGGCAGGTCGGCCCGGTTTGCCTTGGCCAGGATCTCGCTGACGCCCCGCGCGGCCGTTTCGTCGTTTGGAGTTTGAGGCAAGGATTCCATTTTTCTCTCTCCTGCGCCCGAGCTCAGCGAAGCGCGACCTTGCCCGCCTTCATCGTCTCGACCTCGGCCTGGAGCGCTGCGATTTGGCGATTGGCCTGGTTGAGGGACTCTTCCTTCATGCGCAGCATCGTGGCCGTCAGAAGCGCCAGCTCGCCGGCGACTTCGCCGCGCGCGTTGTGCATTTTGCTTTCCAACTCCTGGTTCAGGGAGGTGAGCGCAACGACATCACGGCGCAGTTGGCCCAGCTCCGACTGAGTGGTCGTCAGGAGGTTCTGATGCTCGATCAGCTCGCGCTGCAGGGTGACGGCGCGCAAATAGGCTTCGTTGAGCGCCACTTCCTTGTCCGCAAGCGATTTGGATGCTGCTGCCAGCTCTTTCCTGGTCTGCGCCAGGTCGATCGAAGTGGATTCGAGGTTGGCCGTGAGAACGTCGCGTTCTTGCTGCAATTGCGCATAGTCGGCCTGCAGCGTTCCCAGGGCGCTTGCGTTCGCGCTGAGCTGCTCAGTGTGCGCAGCCTTCTCGGCCTGGAGCGCAATCAAGGCAGTCTCCTGGTCGGCCGCCTTGGCCTGCGCCTGCGCCGCATCTGCCTGGGCCGCCTTGAGCTCCCCTTCCAGCCTCTGCATCTGTGACCTGGCCTGGTTCAGGCTCGAGTTGGCGTTAGTCAGCTTGGAATCGAGATCCTGGATGTTGGCCTGGGTGACTTTTGCGCGATTGCGGAAGATCAGCCACGTGATGAACCATCCCACAATCAGGCCGGCGATCAACCCAACAAGCAGAGATTGTGTGTCGAGAGTCATAGGTGTCCTCCTCCAAGAGTGATGAGAGCTGGTGTCCGGATGCAGTGTAGCAGGCGCCGCGTCTGGCGTCGATCCGGTCTGATGGTCGCCTTCCCCTGGTCTTCAAAGGGCGTCCGAACGGCCACCGACGCCATCACGACCCTGCGCGCATGCTGCACGCGAGATGGGCAGTCCGACAGGCGCTATTCTACACCACCTGCCTCGTTTTCGACAACCGCCAATTCGGCGTTCGCGCCATCGCTGACGTCGGGAGCCGGCTGCAGCGTTGCCGAGACGTCGGTGGAGGGCCGCGGCTTGGCGTCGGCGTTCGGTCTGCGCCGCGGCGCGCTCCTCAGCGGTTCGGCCGCCTCGGCCTGGGCGATGATGGTAGCCGCCAGGCGCGCCATTGCGGCCACGGTGTCGCCGTCATCCAGGTTGACAATGCGCACCCCTCGCGTCATCCGGCCCATCTGGCTGATGGCGCCCACCGGAGTGCGCAGCGCGACGCCGTTCGAAGTGATCACCGAGACCTGGTCGTTGGGCTGGACGACGTGCGCCGCGGCGACCTTGCCGGTCTCATCGACGCGATCGTGCGCCAGCGCCCATTGGCCGCCGGTGTTGCGGCCGTGCGGCGAAAACTCCGTCAGGGGCGTCCGTTTGCCGTAGCCGTGCTGCGTGATGACCAGTAGATCGCCATCCGGCTCCACCACGTCGAAGCTGGCGATGATGTCATCCTTGCCCAACTGAATGGCCCACACCCCGGCGGCGACGCGCCCCATGGCGCGCACCTCGGTTTCGACGAAGCGCAGCGCACGGCCGCCGGCGGTCACGATGATGAACTCTTGCTTGCCCGCGGTGAGGCGCGCCCAGCCCAATTCGTCGCCCGGCTCCAGGTTCATGGCGATGATGCCGCTGGGCCGCACCGCTTCGAACTCCTCGAGCCGGACGCGCTTGATCTTGCCCTGGCGGGTGAGCAGTGTAACGTACTCGGCCTGCTGAAAATCGGGGACCACCAGCAGCGTCGTCACTCGCTCGTCAGCGGTAAGATTGAGCACGTTGACCATCGGCAGGCCTTTGGCGTCTCGGCCCGCGTCGGGGAGTGCAAAGACCCGCTGGCCGTAGACCCGCCCGCGGTTGGTGAAGAAGAGGACGTGATCCAGTGTGTGAGCGGAGAAGAGGTCAACGACCTCGTCTTCGCTCTTCGTCCGCATGCCCTGCACCCCGCGCCCCCCGCGCCCCTGCGTCCGATACGCACTTAGCGGCGTGCGCTTGACGTAGCTGCCCTGCGTCACGCTGATGAGCACCGCTTCCTGGCGGATCAGATCCTCTTCCGAGAAATCCTCGGCGGCCTGGGCCACGATCTGCGTCCGCCGGGCGTCGCCGAACCGTTCTTTCAGCGCCAGCGCCTCATCCCTGATGACCGCGAGGATGCGCTCCGGATCGGCCAAGAGCGCTTCGTAGTGCTCGATCTGGACGAGAAGCGCATTGTACTCGTCTTCGATCTTCTGGCGCTCCAGGGCCGCCAGGCGGCGCAACTGCATGTCGAGGATCGCCTGCGCCTGCTTGTCGCTCAATCCGAAGCGCGCGATCAGCTTGGTCTTGGCGTCGTCTGCGCTGTCCGCGCCGCGGATGATCGCGATGACCTCATCGAGGAACTGCAGTGCGATGCGCAGCCCCTCCAGGATGTGAGCACGCTCGCGCGCCTGGCGCAGCAGATACGCAGTGCGCCGGGTGATCACCTCGATGCGGTGCTCCACGTAGTGTTCGAGCGCCCGTTTCAGGCTAAGCAGTCGCGGCTCGCCGTTCACCAGCGCCAACATATTGACGCCGAAGGTGCTTTGCAGCGGGGTGTACTTGAAGAGTTGATTCAGCACCTTGCGCGGCGCGGCGCCGCGCTTCAGCTCGATGACGATGTGCATCCCTTTGCGATCCGATTCGTCGCGCAGGTCGCTGATGTCGGGAATGCGCCCCTCGCGCGCCAGCTCGGCGATGCGCTCCAGCAGGGTCGTCTTGTTGAGCTGGAAAGGGATTTCCGTCACGACGATACGAAAGCGACCGCCGCTCATCTCCTCGATGCGCGTGACCGCCCGCATGGTGAGCCGGCCTTTCCCGGTGCCATAGGCCAGCTTG
>CAYRFV010000171.1:0-12238 GCA_964423545.1 uncultured Anaerolineales bacterium
CGGTCACCCAGGTGCTTTCGCTGATCGGCAGTGCCATGAGCCATGTTGCGATCGGCATTCGCGTGTTCGACGACACGGGGAATACGACGCCGCTGCTTCTCGCATCGTTCTGTGCAGCCGTGCCGATGATGCTCGGCGGGAGTGTGGCCGGGGTCTTCGTGGATCGCTGGAACCGGCGTCGCGTTCTGATCGCCACGGATGCCATGCAGGCCGCCGGCACCCTGCTGCTGATGCTCAGCTTTCTCTCAGGGCGTTTCCAACTGTGGCACCTGTATGCCGTGGCTGTGGCTCAGGGGACGCTGAGCATGCTGCAGCGTCCGGCGATGGAAGCTTCCGTGACCATGCTGGTGCCGCAAGGACACCGCGACCGCGCCAACGCAATCCGTCAGATCACCGGACCGGCCGCCAGCATCGTGGCGCCGGTGCTCACGGGCTTCGCGTACACGCTCATCGACGTCACGGGCGTGATGCTGGTGGATTTGGCCACCGCGGCTAGCGCCGTGGTGGTCGTGTCGCTTGTCGCCATTCCGCAGCCCCGACAGACGGCTGAAGGGAAGGCGGGGCAGGGTGTCTTCTGGAAGGAGCTGTGGAGCGGGTTGCAGTTCGTCTGGTCCCGCCGGATGCTGTTCGTTCTCATGATTTATGCAGCGTTCCTCAACTTCCTGTTGTCCGGCCCGATGAGCCTGACGACCCCCTACCTCCTCACCCTGACCGGGAGTAAGGCCACCCTGGGGGTGTTGCTGGGCATCATGAACCTGGGGATCGTGGTCGGCGGCATCGCGATGATGATCTGGGGCGGCACGCGACCGCGCATCCACGGCATCATGCTGGGACTGATGTTTCGCGCGCTTTGGCTGGCGATCTACGGGCTGGTGCGCACGCCCCCCATGCTGGCGCTCGCCCTGTTCTTCATCTACTTCGCCAATCCCCTGGTGGATGCGTCCTTCATGTCGATCCTGCAGCTCAAGGTGCCGCCCGACATGCAGGGTCGCGTCTTTGCGCTCCTGTATCAGATGATGTATATCGCCAACCCGCTGTCGCTGCTGGTGACCGGTCCACTGGTAGACCGCATGTTGGAACCGGCGGTCGGCAGCGCGACGTGGCATGTGGTTGCGCCTCTCGTGGGCGAACAACCGGGCAGCGGGATGGGACTGCTGCTGTTCCTGGCGGGCGCGGCGATCCTCATCATGACGGCGCTGGTCTACGCCATGCCGAAAACGCGGCGTGTTGAGGCCGACCTGCCCGACTACGCCGCGCGGTAGCGCAGCGTCGGGGGAACTGGGGAAGGCCAGGAATGCAACGGGCCGGCGCCAGGTGGCGCCGGCCCTTGATGATGGAGGCGACGGCGGGATTTGAACCCGCGATCGAGGTTTTGCAGACCTCTGCCTTGCCGCTTGGCTACGTCGCCCTGACGTTCGGCATTCTAGCGGATTCCTAACACGTTGTCAAACCACCGACAAGGCGATAACACACGCAATAGCGCGGCGCGCACCGGCATGCCCTCCGATGGCTGGTCGTGCGGCGGGAACGGTCTCGGCTGCCGCGACAACCAACTGCATTGGCCGGACCGCTCACTACACCGCTATAATACGCTTAACTCATCAATGTGGGCGAAAGCGTAGATGATGGGTATGGAACGCGATCTGATCCGCCGCTGCGCTGCATGCGGCATCGACTTTGTCTGGACCGTTGCTGAACAGGCGGCGGCGCCGCAGCCGGACCTCTGCCCCGGCTGCCGGAAGCTGGCGCCGCCGCCCGGCCGGCAGCGCGGGTTAGTGAAGTGGTACAGCCGCAGCAAGGGGTACGGGTTCATTACGCCCACCGAAGGCGCCGACATTTTCGTCCACCGATCGGGTCTGCTTGCGGCGCTCGACTCGCTGCGCACGGGACAACTGGTGGAGTTTGCCGTGTCTCACGGCGCGCGCGGCGCACAGGCGGAGCAGGTCGCGGTGCTGGACAGCAACGAGGGATCAGCGACCCCGGACGATTGACGGCGCAGCGGGCGTGCGGCAGCGCTCCGGCTTCCCGCTCCCGTTATCTCCCCGCGACTTCCGCCAGCAGTGTGTCGCAGGTGGGAGCCACCGTCTGCCAGTCGAAACGCACCGCGGCTTCATGCAAGGCGGCCGCCCCTGCCGCGGCGGTCGGCGCAGCCACCGCGGCGCGCAGCCGGTCCAGCAGCCCGTCGAAGCTGTCGTATAGGCAGCGGTCATGCCATGCGACCGGGATCAGCTCCGGATAGCTGAGCCGCCGAGGCAGGATGGGCAGGCAGCCGCAGTAGATCGCCTCGATGATGCTGACACCGAAGAACTCGTGGAGCGCCGTGCTCAGAACGATGTCTGCGCTCCAAAGGAGTCGGGCGTATTCCGCCAGACTCTCGGCGTAGCCGTAGTGCACCAGTCGAGCGCCCAACCGGACCTGCGCCGCCTCGAATTCCGCCGGACGCACGCGGAAGTTCTCGCCTGCCAGCGCTACCCGGAACGCCAGTCTCTCATCCGCCAGCGCATACAGGGCTCGCAGCATCGTCGCGGGGTCTTTGTCGTACTCCCAGCGTTGATTCCAGAGGATCAACGGCGCGTCTTCTGCCCCGCGCGGGCCCCTGCAGGCATAGACATCGAGCCGCGCCAGGTCGCATCCGACCGGCAGCACGCTTGACTTCGCCAGCGCCGCCTCAATCGTCTCCAGGTGGGTATAGTCCGGGAAGTGTTTGAGCAGGCGCGGCAGCTCCTCGAACCAGCTGCGCAGGTGATACGCCGAATTGAAGCAGACACGGTCGGCGGCCAGCATCGAGAGATGCTGGATCATGCCGTAGGTCAGGTCGCGTTTTGCGCCGGGCGGCGGCGGGTAGGTGAGCTGGTTCTCGTGCATGTAGAGCACGGTTGGGACATCGGGCAGCTCCCGTCGGGTCAGGGCGAAGAACGCAGGGAGATTCACCATGCTCGTCGCCAAGAGGAGATCGGGTCGTTCGCCTGTCGACAGCCGGCTACGCGCCTGTTCGGCCAACTCGAGCGCGGCGCCGTGCATGCGCCACTTCCAGAAATAGCCCGCCATGCTCAAGATGCGGACGCGGTGGCGGCTGTGGCGGGCATACCCTTCGGCCCAGGCGCGATGCGAGCCCGTATGATAGGGGTTGAGCAGCCAGACGGTCAACGATTCGCGCATGACCGGATCATAGCATGGGTTTCGCTGACCTGCCAGTTGACTCTGGATTGGACATTTCACGGGTCAAGCGATATACTCACGGTCAGCATCCGGTCGACACCGCGACGGCCCCGCGCCGTTCAGCGCTTCCGCAGATCGGACGCCATGCGGCTTCGCAAGGTGGCGAATGGACGACCAACTCCTCATTGCGATGGAAGGGATCGACAAGAGCTTCCCCGGGGTGCATGCGCTGAGCAACGCGCGTTTCGAGCTGCGGCGGGGGGAAGTGCATGCCCTGGTCGGCGAGAACGGCGCCGGCAAGTCCACACTGATGAAGGTCCTGGCAGGCGTGTATGCCAGGGACGCGGGCCGCATCCTCTGCAAGGGCCGCGAAGTCGACATTCCCAATCCGCGCGCCGCGCAGCATCTGGGCATCAGCATGATCCATCAGGAGCTCAACCTGATGCCCCACCTCACCGTTGCCCAGAATATCTTCATCGGCCGCGAGCCGCGCCGTGGATTCGGGTTCGTGCTGGACGAGGCCGAGATCAATGACAAGACGCACGAACTCCTGGCGTCCATGCATCTGAAGCTCGACCCGCGCGCCAAAGTCGCTGACCTGACGGTGGCCAAGCAGCAGATGGTCGAGATCGCCAAGGCCTTGTCTTACAATGCCGAGGTGCTGATCATGGATGAGCCCACCGCGGCGCTGACCGAGGCCGAAATCGACGAGCTCTTTCGCATTGTCCGCCAGCTGCGCGACAAGGGCGTTGGCGTCGTGCATATCTCGCATCGGCTGGAGGAGCTCAAACAGATTTCCGATCGCATCACCGTGATGCGCGACGGCCACACCATCGATACGGTTCCGACCGCCCAGTCCAGCATCGACCAGATCATCAGCATGATGGTGGGCCGGACCATCTTCGAGGCCACGCCGGAGCTTCCCGAGCAGCCGAGCCAGGAAGTCGCCCTGGAAGTCAGGAACCTCAAGCGCGGCGCGCTGATCCGGGATGTCAGCTTCAGCCTGCGACGGGGCGAGATCCTGGGCTTCGCAGGACTGATGGGCGCCGGCCGCACCGAGGTGGCACGCGCCATCTTCGGCGCCGATTCGCTCGACTCCGGCGAAGTGTTCGTCAAGGGGAAGAGAGTGCAGATTCGCCATCCCGGCGACGCGGTCAAACACGGCATCGCGTATCTGTCCGAGGACCGCAAGCGCTACGGCCTCGCCTTGGGTCTCGATGTGGAAGCGAACATCGTGTTGGCCTCCTTTCAGCGCTTCCTGCGGGCTATGGGCTGGATCAACACGGCTCGCACCCGGAAGGCGGCCGATCAGCAAGTCAAGGCGCTTTCGATCAGGACGCCGGGGCTCGGCCAGCGAGTCAGGAATCTCTCCGGTGGCAATCAGCAGAAAGTGATCATCGGCAAGTGGCTGACGGCCGACACCGCCGTGCTGATTTTCGACGAGCCGACGCGCGGCATCGATGTCGGTGCGAAGAGCGAGATCTACAGGCTGCTGAACGATCTGGCTCATCAGGGCAAGGCGATCATGATGATCTCTTCGGAGCTGCCGGAAATCCTCCGCATGAGCCATCGGATTGTCGTGATGTGCGAGGGGCGGATCACGGGCGAGCTCGCGGCGGCCGAGGCCACCCAAGAGAAGATCATGCGGCTCGCCACGCAGCGGGGCGGCATCGTCGGCGATGAAACGCCCGCTCCTCTCCCTCAGGATGGGTAAGCCATGGCTACAGGCGTCACCTCCACCACCGCCGCCAAACGATCGCTGCTGCGCGGCGACGCGTTGCAGAAGGTGCTGGCTTTCGCCGGCTTGATTGTCATCTTTGTCGCCTTTTCGCTGGCTTCCCCCTATTTCCGCCAGTTCGAAAACATCGTTGCCATCCTCCTCGCGACGGCCGTCAACGGCGTGTTGGCGTTGGGCGTCACCTTCGTGATCATCACGGCCGGCATTGATCTCTCCATCGGCACCGTGATGACCTTCGCCGCCGTGATGACCGGCGTCTTCATCGCGGACTGGGGGCTGCCGGTGCCGGTTGGGGTGATCGGCGGACTGCTGGCGGGGACAGCCTGCGGGCTGGTCAACGGCGTGACCATCGCCAAAATGAAGATTCCGCCCTTCATTGCGACCTTGGGCATGATGATGGCGACCAAGGGACTGTCGCTGATCCTGTCTCGCTCCAAGCCGATCTACTTCATGGATACGCCGACGTTCAACAGCATCGCCATGGGCTCTGTCACGGGCGCGCTGATTCCCGGCCTCAATGTGCCGAACGCGGTGCTGATCCTGTTCGGCGCCGCGATCGTTGCCAGTTTGATTCTGAACAAGACGGTATTGGGCCGCTATACTTTTGCGATCGGCAGCAACGAGGAGGCCACGCGGCTCTCCGGTGTGAACGTGGACCGCTGGAAGATGGCGGTCTATGCCCTGTGCGGCTTATTTGCCGGGCTGGCCGGGGTGCTGATGGCCTCCCGGCTGAACTCGGCGCAGCCGGCCCTCGGCGCCGGCTACGAGTTGGACGCCATCGCAGCCGTAGTGATCGGAGGCACTTCGCTGAGCGGCGGCGAAGGCACCATCCTGGGCACGATCATCGGCGCGTTCATCATGAGCACGCTGACCAACGGGCTGCGCATTCTATCGGTGCCACAGGAGTGGCAGATGGTGGTGACGGGGATCATCGTCATTGCGGCGGTGTATGCCGACATCATCCGCCGCCGGGGTGCGTGATTCCGATCGGGACCTGATGGTCGCCGGTCCCTCTATGACGTCGGTTGACTCTCGCCTGGGCCGATCTCAGGCCGGTTCGCAGCGAGGGCGCGACATATCTGCTTCTAAAGGAGGGAGCAATGAAGACGAAGTGGCTTGTAGTCTTGAGCGTGCTGGTGTTGGCAGCCCTGGTCGCTGGGTGCGTGCCCGCGACGGCCCCTGCCGCGCCAGCGCAGCAGCCGGCGGCGCAGCAGCCGGCGGCTCAGAAGCCGGCTGAGGGGGAGATCTACATCCCGGTGATCTCCAAGGGCTTCCAGCATCAGTTCTGGCAGGCCGTCAAGATGGGTTCGGAGAAGGCCGCGAAGGACTATAACGTCAAGATCACCTTCGAGGGGCCGGAATCGGAATCGCAGGTGGACAAGCAGGTCGAGATGGTGCAGGCTGCCCTGGCGAAGAATCCCAAGGCGATGGCCCTCGCGGCGCTCGATACCAAGGCCCTGATCCCGCAATTGGAGAAGGCCAAGGCCGCCAACATCCCGGTCGTTGGGTTCGACTCCGGGGTGGATAGCGATATCCCGGTCGCCACGGCAGCTACCAACAATATCGCTGCCGCCGCGTTTGCGGCGGACAAGATGGCCCAGGCCATCGGCGGCGAAGGCAAGATCGCAGTCATCGTCCATGACCAGACGAGTCGCACCGGCATCGACCGCCGCGATGGCTTCGTCAAGCAGATCAAGGAGAAGCACCCGAAGATCACGATCGTGGACGTGCAGTACGGTGGCGGCGACCATGCCAAGTCCACCGACCTCGCCAAGGCGATCATCCAGGCGAACCCTGATCTGAAGGGCTTCTTCGGCGCCAACGAGGGCTCGGCCGTCGGCGTGATCAATGCCGTCAAGGAGCTCAACAGGACCGGCAAGATCGTCGTGATCGGGTACGATGCCGGCAAGCTGCAGAAAGCCGCAGTGAAGGATGGCGTGATGATCGGCGCCATCACCCAGGATCCAGTCGGCATCGGCTACAAAGCGGTCGAGGCTGCGGTGAAGGCGATCAAGGGGGAGAAGGTCGAGAAGAATATCGACACAGGGTTCAAGTGGTGGGACAAGACCAACATGGACTCGGAGGAGATGAAGCCGCTGCTGTACGATTGAGCCGCGTGCTCTGAATCGGCCTGAGCTCCGGGAAGGGACTGTCTCAGTGATGCGGACAGTCCCTTTCGTTTTGTCCCGATGCCGACTGCCCAGGCGCTGATGCTGCGTGTGGCGCCCGGGGGCCATACGGCGGGCTGGGGGAGCCATCGCCTCCAAGGGAGCAGGCGCGTGACCGGTCTGTCTCAATGGTATCTCGCGATCGCGGACGATGGGATCGCCGCGCGTTTTGCTGATTTGACAACTCACCTGAGCTGTGTTAGACTCCCGCCAACTTCGGATAAGGGTAACAGCAGGACATGAACGACTCTGGCTCGATTATCCTCTCGCTTGTTGCGCTCCTTGTTATCAAGGAGCTGTAGCGCGTCGGGAGGAGCCAGCCAGGAATCCGAGCCAAGGACGATTCAGGAAGTGTGACCAGGGCCTCCCAACCGGGAGGCCTTTTTCATGTCTATCTCTCTTGATGCGAAGGGGACGCTTAGGGAGCGTCCCAAGGCTGCGACGCCTTTCGCACGCCCCGCGTTGCGGGTCCGAGCGAAAGGCGCTTTTTAATCTCGGAGGGCCTTATGAAACGCACCGGTGCTCAGATCGTCTGGGAGAGCCTGATCCGCGAAGGGGTCGGCGTCGTCTTCGGCTATCCAGGCGGCGCGATCATGCCCACCTACGACGCCTTGCTGGACTATCCTGCCGTGCATCATGTCCTGGTGCGGCATGAGGAAAACGCGGCGTTTGCGGCGGGCGGCTACGCCAGAGCGAGCGGCAAGGTGGGGGTCTGCATCGCTACATCCGGTCCCGGCGCCACCAACCTGATCACAGGACTTGCCGATGCCATGCTCGATTCGGTTCCGATCGTGGCGATCACGGGGCAGGTGTCGTCGGCCTTTGTTGGCACGGACGCGTTCCAGGAGACCGATGTCACTGGGGTGACGCTGCCGGTGACCAAGCACAACTACCTCGTCCGGCACATCAGTGAGCTGGCCGAGGCCATGAAGGAGGCGTTCTATATCGCCCGCACCGGCCGGCCCGGCCCGGTGCTGGTGGATATCTGCAAGGACGTGCAGTTCGCCTCCATCGACTTCGACTACGACGCGATCAAAGTGCGCTTGCCGGGCTATCAACCCAGGTTGCGCGGCGCCGAGCAGCAGATTCAGCGCGCCGCCGCTTACATCAACGAGTCGAGACGCCCTGTGATCCTGGCGGGCCACGGCATCATCCTCAGCGGCGCCCATGACGAGCTGCGCCGGCTCGCCGAACAGGGCAATATCCCGATCTCCACGACGCTGCTCGGCATCGGCAGCATCCCCGAGTCTCATCCGCTGAATCTGCGCATGATGGGCATGCATGGCGAGGCGTGGGTCAATCAGGCCATCCAGGCCGCGGATCTGTTGATCGCGCTGGGGATGCGTTTCGACGATCGCGTTACCGGCAACCTGGGCTCCTACGCCAAGAACGCCGATGTGATCCACGTGGATATCGACCCGGCCGAGATCAACAAGAATGTCCGGGCGGATGTGGGCATCGCCGGCGATGTCAAGGCCGTGATCAGGCAGCTTCTGCCGCTGGTCGAGCACCGCAGCCGCGAGGCGTGGTTCGCGCAGATTGATGACTGGCAGAGAGAAGCCAAGACACGCGACATTCTGGAGCATGAAGATCAGACCCTCCACGTGCCGTTCGTGCTCAGCGAAATCCAGCGCCAGGCTGGCAGCGAGAACGTCACCGTGGTCACCGATGTCGGACAGCACCAGATGTGGACCGCGCAGTATTTTCGCACGGAGCGCAAGAACGGACTGCTCACCTCCGGCGGGCTGGGTGCGATGGGCTTCGGGATTCCGAGCGCTCTTGGCGCCAGCTTCGCGCGGCCCGAAGACGAGGTCTGGGCCGTTGTCGGAGACGGCGGCTTTCAGATGAGCTTGCCCGAGCTGGCGACGATCGTGCAGGAACAGCGGCCGATCCGCATCGCGGTGATGCGCAACGGTTACCTGGGCATGGTGCGCCAATGGCAGGAGCTGATCCACGATCACCGCTACTCCGAGGTCAACATCACCAGTCCTGATCTGATGCGCATCGCTGCGGCCTATGGGATGATGGGGATGCGTGCGGAAACGAAGGAGCAGGTGGCGGAGGTGATTGCGGAGGCGCGGTCGCACCCGGGACCGGTGCTGCTCGACTTCGTGGTGGAGCAGGAAGTGAATGTTTATCCGATGGTGGCGCCCGGCAAGGCGCTGCACGAGATGATGCGCAGGCCCGTCAACGAGCGGGTGGCGGTGGGAAAATGAGCACTCAGGCGCCGAGCGTCACTCGCTGGGCGCCGCACAGGCGCAAGCGATGCGCGTTCGGCGTGTCGTGAAAGGAGCCTCTGCATGGCACTCGTGGATCACGGCAACGGTCAGACCAAACCGTCTCCGCACGTCTTGATGGCGCTCGTGGAGAACAAGCCCGGCGTGCTGACCCGCGTGGCGAGCCTGTTCCGCCGCCGTGGCTTCAACATCGAAAGCCTCACGGTCGGCCACACCGATAACCCGGACATCTCGCGCATGACCATCGTCGTGGATGCCAGCAAGACCAACGCAGCGATGGTGGCCAACAACCTGTTCAAGTTGGTCAATGTGATCGACGTGCAGGATGTGACGCACGAGCCCGCGGTGACGCGCGATCTGGCGCTGATCAAGGTGCGGGCGACTGCGCAATCGCTGTTCGAGTTGAACCAGATGGTCGATATCTACAAAGCGAGAGTGGTCGACATCTGCCCTGAATCGGTCATCATCGAGGTGACGGGCCCGGAATCGAAGATCGAATCGATCGTCAACATGCTCAAGCCCTACGGCATTCTAGAGATGGTGCGCACCGGCCTGGTGGCGATGGTGCGTGGGTCGGGCTACTTCAGCGGCTTGCCGCCCGTCAACGAAGAGGATAACGGCACCGCCAGCGCGACGGTGATCTACGAAGCATAACCAGTCATCGTTCCAAGGAGATCAGTTATCATGGCAAACATCTTTTACGACGCGGACGCCGACCTCAGCCTGCTCCAGGGCAAGACGGTCGCCATCATCGGCTTCGGCAGCCAGGGGCATGCCCACGCACGCAATCTGCAGGAGTCGGGCGTGAACGTGGTCGTGGGCCTCTACGCCGGCAGCAAGTCATGGGCCAAGGTCGAGGCAGCGGGCCTGAAGCCGATGACGGTCGCCGAAGCGGCCGCAGCGGGCGACTTCATCATGATCCTGACGCCCGACGTTGGGCAGGCGAAGCTCTACCGCGAGGAGATCGCGCCGCATTTGCGGGCGGGCAAGACGCTGATGTTCGCCCACGGCTTCAACATCCGTTACGGGCAGATCGTGCCGCCGGCCGACGTGGATGTGAGCATGGTGGCGCCGAAAGGGCCCGGGCATCGCGTGCGCGAAACCTATGTCGCGGGGCAGGGCGTGCCGGCGCTGGTCGCCGTCTACCAGGATCCGTCGGGCAAGGCCAAGCAGAACGCCCTGGCGTATGCAAGCGCTATCGGCGCGGGCCGAGCAGGGATCCTGGAAACCACTTTCAAAGAGGAGACCGAGACCGATCTCTTCGGCGAGCAGGCGGTGCTGTGTGGCGGCACGAGCGCGCTGGTCAAGGCAGGTTTCGATACGCTGGTCGAGGCGGGCTATCAGCCGGAGATCGCCTATTTCGAGTGCCTGCACGAGCTCAAGCTGATCGTGGATCTCATGTACCAGGGCGGTCTGAGCTACATGCGCTACTCGGTCAGCGATACGGCCGAGGATGGCGACTACACGGCTGGTCCGAAGATCATCACCGACCAGACGCGCGCAGCCATGCGGCAGATTCTGGCGGACATCCAGAGCGGGGCCTATGCCGAGGAATGGATCGAAGAGAATGAGAAGGGCCGGCCGAACTTCAACCGCTGGCGCCAGGAGGGGATGGAGTCACAGTTGGAGGATGTCGGTCGCAATCTGCGCCGCATGATGCCTTGGCTGAACCCGAAGGAGGTGAGGCCGGGGCAGGGGGGGGCGTGAGAGACGCGAAAGAGACTGGAGATAGAGACCGGAGATAGAGACTGAGAGGGTGAGGATGAGCGTCAAGTCCGAGAAGCCTGAGGTGTGGCAGCGGAACGTCGTCTTTGCGGATGGTGTTCTGACTGCCACCGATGGTTTTCCTCAACGCTATCTCTGCTCGTTGGACGATCAGCTGCGTCGAGCGGTTCGGAGTGCCCCGACCCATATTGCAGAAGGTTTCGGGCGTGATGCGGCGAAGGAGAGCGCGTACTGCTGCCGAATCGCCAACGGTCGATCTACGAAGTGGTAAGGCTGCTTGCGGTCGCACTGCGACACGAGTTGATGGAGGCGTCGTTCTGTACAGAACAACGCCGCGAGGTGGATGAGATTGCTGCGATGTTGACCGGACCTATCAGATCGCAGTTGTAACGGCGGGCAGTCGCTGTCCCCGTCCGCCTCTCTTTCTTCGTCACCCAGAGGAGTCAGCATGGACAGTTCCGACGTAGTCATCGTTTTTGATACCACGCTGCGCGACGGGGAGCAATCGCCGGGCGCAACCCTGAACATCGATGAGAAGCTGGAAATCGCCCATCAGTTGGCTCGGCTGGGCGTGGATGTGATCGAGGCGGGCTTCCCGATTGCGTCGCCGGGCGATTTCGAGGCGGTGCGCCGGGTGGCACGCGAGGTCGGCCAGTCGGAGCGCGCGCCCATCATCGCGGGGCTGGCGCGCGCCAGCAAGGGCGACATCGATCGCGCCTGGGAGGCGGTGCGTGAGGCGAAGCGGCCCCGCATCCATACTTTCATTGCCACGTCCGATGTTCACCTCACGCACAAGCTCAAGATCAGCCGCGAGGAATGCCTGAAGCGCACGCGCGAGGCCGTGTCTCATGCCGCCGGCCTCTGCGCCGATGTGGAGTTCTCGCCGGAAGACGCGGGCCGCTCCGATCCGGAGTTCCTCTACCAGGTGCTCGATGTGGCGATCAAGGCTGGCGCAACCACCCTGAACATCCCGGATACGACCGGCTACACCCTGCCCGGCGAGTTCGGCGCCTTGATCCGCGGGATCCTGGAGAATGTGCCGGGCGCTAAGGACGTGATCATCTCGGCGCATTGCCACGATGACCTGGGTCTGGCGACCGCCAACTCGTTGGCTGCCATTCAGAACGGCGCGCGGCAGGTCGAGGTGACGATCAACGGCATCGGCGAGCGCGCGGGCAACGCCTCGCTCGAAGAGATCGTGATGGCGCTGC
>CAYRFV010000172.1:0-12219 GCA_964423545.1 uncultured Anaerolineales bacterium
AATTTGCTCGACGTGGTCAAACTGGCAGGCGTAGGCGCGGCGCTTCAGCCCGAACGCGTGCATGGACTGGTCCTGGGGGAGAACGTGATGGACTACTACATCACGCCCGAGGGCGCCTGGGTGGTGGTCATCTCAGACTACAATCGCATTGCGGCGGAGAAGGAGCAGCTCTTTGCGCAGCGCCCCCTGGCGTCGTTCAACGTGAGCACAGGCGACCCCGGAGCTGGCTGTGCTCCGCCTCCGACCCCTCCGCCCACCTTCACGCCGGCCCCAAGCCCACCGTCGACGCCAACCGCAACCTTCACGCCGACCGTGTCCGGCGCTCCGTCTTCGTGAGCCCCGATCGCGCGCGACCGGTGCCGCAGCCGCCTCTCAGAGCAGGGGCGTCCGTCAGCCGCGCCGGCGTGCCACGAGGATGATCCGATCGCTGTGACTCTCGAAGGGCGAGAGATCCCAGCCGCCGTACACCGCTTCCATGACGTAGCCCGCCTTCTCCAGGAGCAGCTCAGCTTCATACCGCCCCATGTAGTGGATGTCGTAGGGCGCCACCGTGCGGCGCACCGCGCCATCCGGGGCAATCTCATCGTAGAGCATCGTCACGTGGAGGATCTGAGCGGCCTGATCGACAGTGCAAGTGACGAACTTCGTCACGGTGGTCTGGCCTTCTGGATCGGTCCACGTCCGGTCCCATACCATTCGTCCGTCTTGCTCGGCCAGGTGTCGCACGTCGGGCAGGAAGATGTCCAGCAGCAGCAGGCCGCGCGCCGAGAGATGCTGGCGCCAGTGCCGCAACGCGCGCACCTGGTCGTCGATGGTGAGCAGGTGCAGGAATGTGTTCATGACGCAGAAGGCGAAGCGATACGGCCCGCCCAGCGGCGCTGACGCATAGTCGCCCTCAATCAGCGTCACCCGGTGCGCCAGGTCCGACACCGCCAACTTATCGTGCGCCCTCTGCATCATGGCAGCGCTGCTATCCACCCCGGTCACAGCGTAGCCGGCGCGCGCCAGGGGGAACAACAGCCGCCCCGTGCCACATCCCAACTCCAGGAGCGGTCCGCCCGTGCGCTGCGCATAGGCCTGTAACGCCGCCAGATCCTCACTGTAGTCGGCATACTCTGCGTCGAAAAAACGAGCGATGCGGTTCATGGTGATTGTGAGCACGGCCCCCCTCCGAATGCTGTCCGAACCGGCGGGCAGGCACGTAGTCTAGCACAGGCGCAGGGTGTGCCCAAAACGAAAAAGGGGATGGTTTTGGGGCAATGCCGGGCGTCATGGTATCATCTCACCATGGTCGCAGATTCGGTCACCGATCCTCTTGTTCGCATCGTGCGCAGTGACCGCCGCCGTCGAACGATCTCTGCGCGTCTGGTGGAGGACGGCAAGGTGCTGGAGGTGTTGGCCCCTGCAGACGCGACCGACAGGGAGTTGGCGCCGATCATCGAGAAGCTCAAGGGCCGAGTCTTGCGCCAGGTCGAGCGCCGCGACACAGCCGATGATCAGGCGCTCGCACGACGGGCCAGCGAGCTGAACCGCCAGTTCTTTGACGGCAAACTGCGTTGGACGGAAATACGGTATGTGACCAACCAGCAGCACCGATATGGCAGTTGCACGCCTGCCACCGGGGCGATCCGCATTTCGCATCGGGTGGCGACGATGCCGGCCTGGGTGCGCGACTACATCATCGTGCATGAGCTCGCACACCTGAGGGAGGCGAACCATGGGCCGCGCTTCTGGAAGCTGGTCGAGCGCTATCCCAGGGTCGAGCGAGCGCGCGGATACTTGATGTGTCTCGGCCTGGAATCCGAAGGGGACGAACCGGGCGAGTCGGACGTGGAATAGCACTGGACGGGGGCTGGGCGCTTTGACACCCAGCATGACCGTCGTGTACAATAGTGTCACAATCTGACTAGAGCGGATGCGGGGGAAACCGTGGCCAAGTTCTACTATGGTGGACAAGCGGTCATCGAAGGCGTGATGATGCGCGGGCGCAAGCGCATGGCAATCGCCGTGCGTGCGCCGAATGGGGAAATCGTCGTCCATGAGGAGCCGCTCACTGCGGCGATCTACACCAAACGGTGGGGGCAATGGCCGTTCATCCGTGGCCTCGGCATGCTCTGGGATGCCCTGGGTCTCGGCATGCGCGCTCTGCTCTGGTCGGCCGATGTGGCGGTCAAAGAGGAGGGTGCTGAAGACGTCAAGTTCACCGGTCCGGTGGCGTGGACGACCGTAGCGGTTTCGCTGTTGATTGCGATCTCGGTCTTCTTCTTGCTGCCGACCGCCGCGGCGAAGTGGCTCGCGCCGCAAGGGGTCAGCCCTTTGGCAGCCAGCGCCGTCGAGGGCGCGATCCGCCTGGCGCTCTTCCTGGTCTACCTGTGGGCGATCGGCTTCATGCCCGATATCCGCCGGGTGTTTGCCTACCATGGGGCGGAGCACAAGACCATCAACGCCTACGAGGCGGGTGTGCCGTTGACGCCGCAGAATGTGGCGGAATTTACCACGGCGCATACGCGCTGCGGCACCAGCTTCTTGCTTACGGTGATGGTCATCTCGATCATCGTCTTTGCGCCGTTTCACTTCGACAATCTGTTCTTACGATTGGGTTCGCGCCTGCTGCTCATTCCAGTGGTTGCTGCGATCGCCTATGAGTATATGCGGTTCACGGCGGCGCACGCTGGCAACTCGGTCGTGCGTGCTCTGATCCTGCCCGGCCTGCTGCTGCAGCGCCTGACGACGCGCGAGCCGGAGCCCGCGATGTTGGAGTGTGCCATTGCGGCGCTGAAACCGGTGCTGGCCGCCGACGGGATCGAGCTGTTGGCGGTGGAATCCCAACCCGTCCCCGCGGTCGTTGCGGCGTAGCTCAGGGAAACCTCTGATGTCTGCCAGGCCCACAGTCGCCGTGCTCCGCACCCGGCCCGAATCGGTGTTGCAGGACTACGCCCGGCTGTTCGAGTCGGCCGGGGGACCGCAGGCGCTGGCGACCGGAACGACCACCATCCTGAAAGATCATATCTCCTGGCATTTTCCAATGCCTGCCGCCAACACGACGCCGTGGCAGCTCGAAGGTACGATCCTGGCGCTGCGCGCCGCAGGTTTCGCCGACCCAGTCTGTGTGCAGAACCAGACGGTGGTGACGAATGCCTTCAAGGGCGAGGACCTGAATGGCTACGTGCCGGTTTTTCAGCGCTACGGTGTTCCGGCGCTTCACAACTTCCGCAAGCAAGATCAGAAGTTGCTCTTCCGCACACCGCTCGTGGTATTGCCCACCTTCGTCGGGGGAGCCGAACAAGACTACATGCACTGGCCGCTGAAGTTCAAACACGTGGCGGAAGCATGGGAGGCTGGGACCGCGTGGGGCCAGTTGTTCAACCAGTATCGGAAAGTGGGGAGCCTTGCGGCCATCGCGGCCTGACGCGCGTCTGCTCCGGTTGGCTTGTGCCATCTCCGGCCAGGCGCATCGAGCGATCTACAAAGGAGGAAGGAGTGTTCTCATGAGTAAAGTCAGCATCATCGGCGCCGGGTTTGTCGGTTCCACGATTGCACACTGGGCGATGGTTTCGGGCGGGTGCCAGGTCGTCCTGGTCGACATCGTTGAAGGACTGGCCAAGGGCAAAATCCTCGACCTGATCCAGGCCGGCCCCATTGCCGGACACTCGGTGAATGCGATCGGCAGCTCCGATTACGCAGACACCGCCGATTCGGACCTGGTTATCATCACGGCCGGCGTACCGCGCAAGCCGGGCATGACCCGTGAGGATCTGGTGACGGTGAATGCCAACATCGTCGCCTCGGTGATCAACGAGGTGGTGCCACGGTCGCCGAATGCCATTCTGATCATCATGACTAATCCCCTCGACACCATGACCTACCTGGCTTACAAGCTGAGCGGGCTGCCGCGCGAGCGCGTCATCGGCCAGGCAGGGGTGCTGGACAGCGGCCGCATGCGCACCTTCATCGCCATGGAGACGGGGATCGACCCGGAAAACATCCACACGACCGTGCTCGGCGGCCACGGCGATGAGATGGTGCCGCTGGTGCGCTACTCCAACATCGCGGGCATGCCGTTGGCCTACTTCCTCAGCCAGGAGCAGATCGACCGTATCGTGGCTCGCACCAGGGATGGCGGCGCCGAGATCGTGCGATACCTCAAGACCGGCAGCGCGTACTATGCGCCGGGCGCTTCGGCGTGCAAGATGGCGCAGGCGATCATTAAGGATCAGCATCATATCTACCCCGCTTCGGTGTACCTGCAGGGCGAATACGGCATGAGCGATATCTGCTTCGGGGTTCCTGTGCTGCTCGGCAGCAGAGGAGCGGAGCGCATCCTGGAGCTGGACCTCAACGAGGAGGAGAAGGTCGCGATGCGCCGATCCGCCGACCTGATCCGAGGCACGATGAGCAGCCTTAAGGTCGGGAAGTAGCGGGACAGATTCGACAGCAAATTCAGGAGTACCCCGGTGACTTACGATGTCAAGAATCGCAAGCTGAGTGCGTGGGTCCAGGAAGTCACGGCGCTGTGTCGACCGGATCGGGTTCACTGGTGCGACGGCAGCCAGGCCGAATATGATCGGCTGATGGCTGGAATGGTTGAGTCTGGCGCCGCGACCCCTCTGCGGCAGCGTCCGAACAGCTTCCTCTTCCGGTCGGATCCCAGCGATGTCGCGCGCGCCGAAGCGCGCACCTTCATCAGCACGACCAACCGAGAGGATGCGGGTCCGACCAACAACTGGATTGCCGCAGAGGAGCTCAAGTCGGTCATGCGCAAGTACTTTGACGGGTGCATGTCGGGCCGCACGATGTACGTGATTCCTTTCTCCATGGGTCCGTTAGGCTCCCCGATGTCGAAGGTCGGCGTCGAAGTCACCGACAGCGCCTATGTCGTGTGCAACATGCACATCATGACCCGGGTCGGTGCGTCGGTGATCGAGGCGCTGGGCGCCGATGGAGACTTTGTACCCTGCCTGCACTCCATCGGTGTACCGCTCGAACCGGGTGAGACGGATGTTCTCTGGCCGTGTGCGCCGATGGAACAGAAGTTCATCAGCCATTTTCCGGAAGAGAACCTGATCTGGTCTTACGGCTCCGGTTACGGCGGGAATGCGCTCTTGGGCAAGAAGTGCTTCGCACTGCGGATCGCCTCTGCAATGGCCCGCCGTGAGGGTTGGATGGCGGAACATATGCTGATCCTGCGCTTGATCAGCCCGGAAGGGAGGCGCTTCCATATCGCGGCTGCATTCCCCTCGGCATGCGGCAAGACGAACCTCGCCATGCTCCAGCCAACGATCCTGGGTTGGAGAGCGGAATGCCTGGGCGACGACATCGCCTGGATGAAGATTGGCCCTGACGGCCGGCTGTATGCCATCAATCCCGAAGCGGGCTTCTTCGGTGTGGCGCCGGGCACCTCCAAGCAGTCCAATCCGATGGCGATGGACACCGTGTGCGAGAATACGATCTTCACCAACTGCGCGCTGACCGATGAGGGCGACGTGTGGTGGGAGGGTATGGGCGTGCCCGCCCCGGCGCATCTGATCGATTGGAAGGGACGGGACTGGGCGCCAGGCGGCAAGGAGCCTGCCGCCCACGCCAACGCTCGCTTCACTGCACCGGCGCGCCAATGCCCGGTGATTAGCCCGGACTGGGAACGGCCGGAGGGTGTGCCGATCGACATCTTTGTCTTTGGCGGCCGGCGGGCCGGGGTCGTGCCGCTGGTGACGCAGGCGTTCGGTTGGGATCATGGGGTCTTCATGGGCGCGATCGCGTCCTCCGAGACGACCGCTGCAAACATCGGCGCGGTGGGCAATCTGCGCCGCGATCCGTTTGCCATGCAGCCGTTCTGCGGGTACAACATGGCCGATTACTTTCGGCATTGGCTCAACATGGGCGATCGACTGGGCGACAGGGCGCCGGCCATCTTCTATGTCAATTGGTTTCGCAAGGCGCCGGACGGCAAGTGGCTGTGGCCCGGCTACGGCGAGAACAGCCGCGTCCTTGAGTGGATGTGTGAACGCGTGGACGGCCGAGCCGGTGCGCAAGAAACGACGATCGGCTGGCTGCCCCAACCCGGCGACCTCAACCTGGATGGCCTGCAGATCGCACCGCAAGACATGGCGGAGCTGCTGCGCGTGGACGCAGACGCCTGGCGTGCGGAGATCCCGGACATCGAAGCTCATTTCGCCCAGTTCGGCGATCGGCTGCCGGAGCGATTGCGCGCCCAGGTGGTCGCGCTGCGTGCTCGGCTGGGGGCATGAACAGCTGCTGCGGAGCAACCTGCCTTGCTCCGCAGCAGTCAGATGTGCGAGCGCATGAACCGCGCCTACCGCTACTTCGACCTGATCCAAGCGCTCTTTGTGACGGTGCTGCTCACCAGCAACGTCGCATCGTCAGCCAAGATCATCGACTGGGGTGTGTCGCTGCCGTTGATCGGCCTGCCGCTGGCGTTCGACGCCGGCACGCTCCTCTTTCCGATCAGCTATATCTTCGGCGATGTCCTGACCGAGGTCTATGGCTACGCCGCCAGCCGGCGAGTAATCTGGGTCGGCTTCGCCATGGCTGCCCTGATGGGAGGGACGCTGTGGTTGGTGGCGCGTCTGCCTGGAGAGGCCACCTGGGAGCATGCGGCCGGTCAGGCGGCGTATGATGCCGTGCTTGGCGGCGTCAGCCGGGGCGGCATCCTGGTCGCCAGCATCCTGGCCTACTTCTGCGGCGAGTTCAGCAACTCGTATGTCCTCGCCACGATGAAGGTTCGGACGCAGGGTCGCTATCTCTGGACGCGCACGGTCAGCTCGACGTTGGTGGGACAGGCGATCGACAGCACCGTGTTCACTGTCGTAGCGTGTGCGTTCGGGGTCTTTCCCTGGAGCATCGCGCTCAGCCTCATCGCCGCCAACTACATCTTCAAGGTGAGCATCGAGGTGTTGTTCACCCCGATGACCTATTGGGTGGTCAACTGGCTGAAGCGGTCCGAACACGAGGACTACTTCGATGTGCACACCGATTTCAGCCCATTTCGCTTGCGAGTGTAGTGCAGCAGACCGGAGCTGATCGGCGGCGGCTGCAAGTATTGCGCCGGTCCTGAGCTGGCTCCATCGTTCACACGTTCCCGATGTCGTTCAGGCCAATCATGACCGACGCCACCACCGAGGCGCGCACCTCCCCACAGCCTGAGCCGATCCACCGGTCAGGGTTTGTCGCTGTCGTGGGCCGCCCCAACGTCGGCAAATCCACACTGATCAACGCCCTGCTCGGCCAGAAGGTCGCCATCGTCTCCCCGAAGCCTCAGACCACGCGCAACCGGCTGCTCGGGATTCTCACCCGTGCAGAGGCGCAGGTGATCTTCGTGGACACGCCGGGCATTCACCAGCCGCTCCACCGGCTCGGGCAGGTCATGGTGGATACGGCCGTGGCTGCGCTGGCCAACGTCGACGTGGTGTTGTGGCTGGTTGATGCCTCTACGCCACCGACCGACGAGGATCGACAGGTTGCTGCGGTGCTGGCGAGACTGCCCTCGAATCTGCCTTTAATCCTGGGTCTCAACAAGTGCGATCGACTTGCCAAAGAACGGGAAGTGAGTACAATTGGAGCGTATCTTACACTCATATCCAGGGCGCAACCGCAGTTCTGTTCGGCGGCGCGCGGTGATCATTTGGATGCGTTGCTCGCGACGATCGTCGCGGTTCTCCCGCCAGGACCGCAACTCTATCCTGAGGACGAGATCACTGATCAGCAGGAACGTTTCATCGCTGCGGAACTGGTGAGAGAGCAAGCGCTGCTCCACCTGCGCGATGAGGTGCCGCATGCGATCGCGGTGTTGGTGCACGAATTCAAGGATCGCAGCGAGCAGATGACCTACATCTCGGCTGTGCTGTACGTCGAGCGGGAATCGCAGAAAGGCATCCTGTTGGGGAAGGATGGTCAGATGCTCAAGCGGATCGGCCAGGCTGCCCGCCACGAGATCGAGGAGATGCTCGGCCGGCAAGTCTATCTCGATCTGTGGGTGAAGGTGCGGCCCAAGTGGCGGACGGACGCCGAAGAGCTTCGGCGACTCGGCTACCGATCGCCGAAGACCAGGCCGTCGAAAGGAGGCAAACCGAAGCGATAGGGTGTCTGCTGGATCGCAGTGGTCTTGGGCGGATGCTATCTGGTCCCAAGCACCTAAAGGAGGGCTACCATGTCGGATTCTACTTCATCAGGCTACAGCTTTGGGGACAACCTCACCTACATGCTGAAGGATCCCAAGTGGGTGAGCAAAGTCCTGGTCGGCGCGCTCCTTGGGTTGGTCCCGATCCTCAACTTCGTGACCGGTGGCTATGCGCTGAAGGTCATCAACAACATCCGCGAGGATCAGGAGCCTGTACTGCCCATCTGGGGCGATGGATTCGGCAAGTACTTCACGGATGGACTGGTTCTCTTCGTCATCGGTCTGCTCTACTCGATTCCACTTTGGCTGATCGGGATGATCTCCGGCGTGCCCCTGGCCTTGATGGGGGCGGGCGCCGATCAGAATGGCCCCAACGAGGCATTGGGCGCGCTTTTCGGCGCAACAAGCTGCGTAATCGGCCTGATCGCCGTTGTCTACCTGATCGTGCTGGTCTTCTGGATGCAGGGCGCCATCGTTAACTACGCGGTGAAAGGCAGCTTCGGCGCGGCCTTCGCCTTCGGCGAGATCCTCGCGATCGTCAAAGCCAATGCCAGCAAGATGGTGCTCACGGTGGTTGCCGTGGTGGTGGCAAGCTTTGTAGTGGGCATCCTGGGCGGGGTGCTGGCTTTCATCCCGTGCTGCGGTTGGATCGCCGCCTGGCTGATATCGTTTGCCGCGGCCTTCTACATCCTGTTGGTGATGGCCTATACATGCGGGTTCATTGCCAAGGAAGTCTAGTCATTCGCACGAGTCACTCGTTGCTCATCCCGATCCTGAGGAGGATATACCATGGCAAGCAGTCGTCTCATCCCGAGCATTATCCGGGCCATCAAGCTCGACGCAACGTTCTACGAGGAAGTCGAGTCGGATGCCAGCTACGATCGCGATGCACTGATTGTGGTGGTCATTGCGTCGTTGCTCGGCGCATTCGGCGCCCTGCTGCGGCTGGCGCTTTCCGGCCAGGTGTTGCAGGCTATCCTTGCGTTCATCCTGGCGGCGGTGCTGACCCTGGCCGGCTTCTTCATCTGGGTCTGGGTCGCGACTCTGGTGGGCACCAAGCTGTTCGGCGGCACGGGCCAGTTCGCCAATGTGAAGCGCGCGCTGGGTTTCGCCTACGCGCCTCAGTTCTTGAATATCCTGGGCTTCATCCCGTGCCTGGGGGGGATCATCGGCCTGATCGCGTGGGTGGTGTCGATTGTCGCAGCCGTCATCGCGCTTCGGCAGTCTCTCAACCAGGATACCACCAAAGCGGTCCTGACCGCGATCGTCTCGGCAGCCGTGGTCTTCGTGGTCACGGCGATCGTTACGGCGTTCTTCGCCGCGCTCGGCCTCGGCGGTGCGGCGCTGATGGGAGCCTTCAATCAATAGCCACTGCTGATCCCTGCGCCACACTCGGGTTGCTTTGACTTCAGGGGCGAGGAGCGTATAATGCTCCCGCCCCTATGTGTTGTCCGATTCCGCAATTCCAGGGAGGTAGAAGACCATGCTCGTCGGCGAACGCATGACCCGCAACCCGGTGACGATCACCGAGGACACTAGCATCGATGATGCGCTGCACCTGATGCGCGAGCGCAAAGTTCGGCGGCTTCCCATCCTGGACAAAGCAGGTCGTTTGGTCGGCATCGTGTCCGACAAGGACCTCCTGCACGCCGCACCCTCTCCGGCGAGCACCCTGAGCGTCTATGAGATGCACTATCTGCTTGCCAAGCTCACCGTCAAGAAGGTCATGTCCAGCCCGGTGATCACTGTCGACCCGCAAACCCCGCTGGAAGAGGCGGCGCGTATCATGGCCGACAACAAGATCGGAGGGTTGCCTGTCATGGACGGCGACAGGCTGGCGGGCATCATCACCGAAACCGACATCTTCAAAGTGCTGCTGGAGCTCCTGGGCGCCCGTACGCCCGGCGTTCGCGTGACGGTGGCTGTGCCGGAAGCCAAGGGAGTGCTGGCGCAGATCACGCGCACCCTTGCTGACCAGGGCGCCAACATCGTCAGTGTGGCGACCTATGGCGGTGCGGCGTCGGAGATGCCGCGCATCATGTTCAAGCTGAATGACGTGGATCCGGCCGTGGTGCGACCGGCCCTGGAGAAGCTTAACCTGACGATTACTGATTTTCGAAGCATATAGGCCTGGATGTGGCTGAAACGACATGCCGGCCAGGCACGCCCTCGGGTCGGCTTTGATGGTGGGGGTCGCTGATGCGCCAATACCTGGACCTGCTGCAGCATATCCTGGATCACGGCGTGCGCAAGGCAGATCGGACGGGCGTCGGCACATTGTCTGTGTTCGGCTACCAGATGCGTTTTGACCTCCGAGAGGGCTTTCCACTGCTGACCACCAAGCGGCTGCATGTGAAATCGATCGTCTATGAGTTGCTCTGGTTCTTGCGAGGCGACACCAATGTGCGCTATCTCCAGGAGCACGGTGTGCGCATTTGGGATGAGTGGGCAGATGCCCGTGGCGACCTGGGGCCGATCTACGGATCGCAGTGGCGTTCCTGGCGAGGCGCTGGCGGAGAGACGATCGATCAGATCAGTCAGGTGGTGGAGCAGATTCGGCGCCATCCCGATTCGCGGCGACTGGTTGTCAGTGCATGGAACGTCGGGGATATTCCGCGCATGGCGCTGCCCCCCTGCCACGCCCTGTTTCAGTTCTATGTCGCATCGGGCGTGCTCTCATGCCAGCTCTATCAGCGGTCGGCGGATGTCTTCCTGGGCGTGCCGTTCAATATAGCCTCATACGCGCTGCTCACCCTGATGGTGGCGCAGATCTGTGATCTTCAGCCGGGCGAGTTTGTCCATACGCTCGGAGACGCGCACCTCTATCTGAACCACGCGGAGCAGGCGCGCCTGCAGCTCGCTCGTTCGCCGCGTCCGCTGCCGCAGCTCTTCCTCAACCCGGAACGGCAATCCCTCTTCGACTTCCAGTACGAGGATTTCCGTCTCCAGGGCTACGACCCTTATCCGGGCATCCGGGCAGACATTGCGGTTTGAGGAGCGGGCCAAGAGGAAGACGCGCGGGGAGCGGGTGTCGCAAGCAGAGGTCATGCGCTTGGAGGCTGGGTCTCGCCCGCCCATGAGCGGTGCTATCGCTCCGGTCTTGTGGACGCCCTGATGGAGGAAAGCCTGGACGGCCAGGCCGGTGTCGTGTGTATCTCAATTGAAGGCCAGCATCGTTTCGCAATCCCGCTGCGGCTCTCCTGTCCGGTTTTGACACGCAGCTTGTGCGATCCAGTGCGTCCACCATTGCGGGCAGGGAGAGAACGCTCATGAAGACCACGACACCAATCTGCTCTTTGATGTTGATGCGCGGTGGTTTCCTGCTGCTGCTAATTACAGTCGTCGTCGTTTCGGGCTGCGGCGCCAAGAACAGTCCCGCCCAAAAACCCACACCCGCGCCGACCTATGCGGCGAAGCCCACCAGCGCCCTGACGCCGGCCCCAACGACCGTTCCCACTGCGCCGACCCTTTCCGGATCCTCCATTGCCATCCCCTCGGGCGGTTCCCTCGTTGTGCCCGAAGGCGCCTTGCCGAAGGGCGCGAGAATCAGCGTCCTCCCCACCGTCCGGCCGGTGTTGCCCGATGACGTGAAGCCGCTGGGCATCGCCCTCGCCGTAAGCGCAGACGTGCAGCCGACGCAGCCGGTGACCCTGCGGCTACCGATCCCCGCGGGTGCAGCCGACCCGGCCAATCTGGCTATCATCCGCACTGAGGCCGATGGCGCCACCACGTTTCTGATGACCGAGGTGGACGGCCAGGAACTGGTGGCCTCGACGCCAGGATTCTCGACGTTCGCCATCGGGGAGGTGCCGCCTGAAACGAAGGTGACCCTGGCCGGTCTCTCTGATCTGTTTCCCGGCGAGCGACAGATGTTCTACCCGCAGCTCCCGCGCCACGATGAGGTGCTGTGGGGGGTGTGGAGTGTAACCGGGCCTTTTACGCTGGTTCATGAAGGCGCGACCGCGGCCGTCGTCCAGGCGGGTGACACGGAAGGCTTTGGCTACCTCATCTACAGATGCCAAGACCACGAGCACGGCCGCCGCTGGTTCGGCTCCCGCCTCCTGGCGAACCGTGCCGAATCGGCC
>CAYRFV010000173.1:0-12157 GCA_964423545.1 uncultured Anaerolineales bacterium
AAGTACATGCCATTGAACGGCGCCATGAACTGCGTCGGCCGTGCCAACCAAAACAGTAAATCTGCTACACGGGGGAAAAGTCCAGCAACAATCGCAAACAGACAAGGCATGGTTCTCTCCTTTGGAGTGATAGAAATTTGATCAACGTTGTTAATAGACCCAGGTGTGAGTGACAAAGGTCTCTTCCGGCCCATAGGTGATCGACGTGGCGCCGGTGTTTGTCATGACATAGTCGGCAAGCCACGCAACTCATCCGCCAGCAATCACCTTCTGCTTTGCATCAGCGAATTCCTGATCGGTCAGCACGCCGGAAGCATGCAGTTGCGCCAGCTGATTCAACTGATCCGATAGATCCGCTCCGCCTGCCGGCGCTGGCGCCGGTGCGGCTGGCGCCGCTGGTTGTTGCTCCACCGGTTCGGCCTGCTCCTGCGGCGCGTCCATATCCGTTTGCTGCTGGGCGGCGGCGTCCTGATTGGCATACTTCTGATCCTGGTGATGCCTGACCGCGCCTGCCGTTCCTACCACGACTGCCGTACCCACCACAGCACGCCCTACTGTACGGCGGCGCATCATTCGTCGTCCTGGTCCACGAAACATATCGTTTTCTCCTTTACCCTGTAATGACTCATGTGCTGTCAGCGGTCATTCTGTGGTCTGACATGCCCGGATTCTTTGCGAGTCCGGACATGTGACGGCGCCAGAATGCTGGCTGAAAGCTGACTCGTGCATTTACTTCCCGGCGCGTGCCGCCAACGCTTCGCCTGTGGCTTCGATTGCTTCGCCCGCGCCCACGGCCTCGGCGCCCTGGGCAATCTTGCTCACACCGGCAGCCCGGGCTGCGATCGCCACCTCGCCTGCTGCCGCGGCCACCGCCAGCTCATCGTTGCCTTGCTCCGCCAGTATGTCGCTCGCCATCGCGAGTTCCGCGCTGCGCTCGGCGGCCGCTGCTGACGCAGCAAGACGCACCACACCTTCGGCGATTTCATTCTCACCTGCCGCCTCGATCGCCTTGCCCGTCTGTTTGATCGCGCCGGCGAGCACGCGCGTGCCCGTGTAGCGCAGCAACTGCTCGACGGCGATCTCCTGCAGGCGCATGCCGCGCGCTTCGAGGAATTGAGCCAGGACCGGCATGTCCAGCACCTCGGCGAGGTCGCCGACCGTCCACAGCTCGCCGGCCAGGCGCGCCAGCTCCAGCCCGCGGTCCAACTCCTCCTGGCTCATCAGGCCGACGATGGCGCCCATCGCGCGTACATCCCCGCCCTTGAGCAGCAGATCCACACCTTGCTCCACATCCATCACACCGGCCGCACCCACGATGTCGCTCAATTGCTGGACCTTTGCAGCGTCCGCCGCGGCATCGGCCGCGCTGGTCAGATCGCGCACACCCGCCGCGACTGCGGCCACACCGACTGCTGTGGCGGCGCGGGCCACAGCCAAATCTTCTGCCCCTTCTGCTACCTCGACCGCACCTTCCACGGCGATAACGGACCCGGCGACTTCCAACGCTTCGCCAGTCTCAGCCAGTTGCTGCTTGCTTACTTCTACCTTCTTCGCTTTTGCCATTTTTGTTGTCTCCTGATTGAACTGGCATTGAACAGAAACCCTAAGATTTGTCTGCCGGCCTCGCTGCCCGACGGCGATTAGCGGCCGTCGGGCAGCGAGGCCGGCACAATTATTCTGTACCTTGTGCGCTAACGGCGGCGATCCTGACGGCGGTCCCGCCGATGCATGCCCGCCGCCGACACCGGCGAGAGCGGGCGACCGATGATGTCGATGAAGAGGGCGCTGGGGCCGCCCTCGGCCGGCATCTCGCCGTCGAGGATCGTCACGGTGTACGATAGTTCGTGGCCCGTCAAGGCCGGCTCCATCAGTTCCACGACGACATCGCTGACCATGTCGGGGTGGAAGATCGACAGCACGGCGTTGGGCGGGTTGGAGGCGAAATTATCCGGGCCTTTATCCCATGAGTCCACAAACTCCTCTGAGCTGATGTGCCCGGTCACCCGGTCGGGCCGGTCGGAAAAGAACAGGGTGGTGGGCGCCAGGGTGCGCAGGGTGAGCCTGCCGTCGTCGTAGCTCATGCCATGCGATGTCTGAACGAACAGTGCTTCGATTTCGTCGGCTTTGACGACGCTGGTGACATCCTTGTGTTTGGCTTCCATTTTTGGCTCCTGCAGCCTTTGAAAGTATTCCTGGCTTCCGGCCGCGCCGGAGACGAGGAACTAACCACGAGAGGTACAACAGGGTTTGGTTTGTAAGTCAATCCACCCTTGCGCGGAGTGAACGGTTCGTCCCCGCGCCTAGGATGTTCCTGTACCGGCGCGCCACCTACTTTGGGAAGCATCGACGACAACGTTACCAAGTCTCCGGCTGCTTAGGCGGCGGCGCCATGGACAGCTTCATCGTCGCAATCACGCCGACGATCACGGCGATTGCGACGATGGGCGAGACCGAGCGCTCGACCAGTAGGGTGACAAACAGCGCCGAAAAGATGGGCGCTTTCATCGTAGCAACCATCGCGCCGCCCATGGTCGCAGCCACGGCCACCGGCACCGGAACAGTGGGAAACACCAGATTTATCGCCATACCCAGCGCCACCCCGGCAAACATCGTAGGAAAGATATAGCCGCCTTTCCAGCCGGTGACCAGCAGCAGCGCCGTGATCAGCAGCTTCACCACCGCCATCCCGATCAAGGGGATCACGCCGATGGCGGCCGCATTCTGGATCAGGGTGTTGGTCTGTTCCTCGCCCGAGAACAGGACAAGCGGCGCCAGGGCGCCTACCAGGCCCAAGACGAGGCCGCCGATCAGTCCGCGCAGGATCACGCGATTGTTCAACGGCGCCACGAGCCTGCTCAGCCTCCTGATGGCCAGCATGAAGATGGCGCCCGCCAGCGCTCCGGCCAGGCCCAACGGCACCGCCAGGAACAGGTCGATCACGTTGAGTGTATACGCCGGCAAGGTATACAGCTCTCCGAAGTACTGGCCGGAGAGCATGATGAACACGGTCGTGGCGACGGCTGATGCGACCAGGCTGGGAAACATCGTCCACGGGTAGGAAACGCTGCCGCGCGCGGCTTCCAGCCCGAGCAGCGCGCCGCCGAAGGGCGAGGTGAAGAATGCGCCCAACATACCACTGAGCCCCGAGAAACCCAGCGCGCGTGTGCCCCGTTCGTCGAGCTTGCGCCGTTCGGACAACCAGGTGCCCACGCTGCCGCAGGCGTCGGCCATCGGCGCCTCCGGGCCCAGGCTACCGCCGGAAACCAGCGAGACGAGCGCCATGAGCACGGTGCCGGGCGCGTTACGATAGTCGAAGCGGCCGGTGCGACCGAACTCGGCCATCATCACGGCGAAGATCCCGGAGTGATCGCCGAAGATCTTCACCAGCACGCCCACCAGCAGGCCGCCAATCGTGCAGACCAGCAGCGTGAAGACCTGCGTGGAGAGGCCGGTGGCCGCAGCCGCCGTCTCCCACACGGCCGAGGTTCCCACGTTGACCAGCGCCATGAAAATGAAAGTGATGACTGCGCTGACCAGACCCAGCAGCCCAGCAAACAGAAGCAACGTCAAGTAGGGTCGGGGTTGAATGGTCTCGTCGTTCATGATCGTCTCCAGCAGTGCTCTTTTTGGCCTGTGCTGCTCTGGCAACCTGGGCGAGTATCTGGGGCGCCGCGCCCCAGATACTCGCCATCTCATGAGGGCAAGCGACCATGGGAATCGCTTGCCCTCTGCTGATTGCAAGGGGCATTGACGCGCCTGCCCCTCACACTCAACTCGCTTAGGCTTGTGCGGGAGGTTGCGCCGGCTGAGCCATCTTCTGCTGGGCGTCAGCCAGCGCTGCTTTCAGTGCTTTGGCCTTGGAGCCTTCTGCCTCGCCGACCGATTTCTTCAACGCGCGCGTGACCGCCGCATCGATCCCCTCGGCCGATTCACGCGGATACGCCACGATCAGACCGGCCCCGCCCCACGGAATCGTTTCTGCGGCCTGCACTTCGATCTTGTCCTTGACCTTTTTGTGCGCAACTTGACCCACCCCGGCGCCGACGGCTGCGCCAAGGAGGGTGGACAGGAGCACGGGCGGCGCGAAGAGCCCTACGACGAAGCCCACCGCACCCAGCTTTTTGGCGCCGCCCTTCATCAGGTGATCGGTTTCCTCGATGGACGTATTGCCCTCGAGATCGCGGCTCACGCAGACGACGCCGTCGAACTTCGCACCGGAGTTTAGGACCGCCTCGTAATCCAACAGGGCAGGTTCTTTGGTGATGTAGCCGGCAATCATCACCTCTGTTACTTTGTCGCTCATGGTTCCCCCTTACTGCCTGCTCATGATCATGTGCATGAAGTCTTCCGGATCGATCAGATGGGTGTGATCGTCGTCGCCGATGCTCAGCTCCACCCACTTTATCTCACCGGTGAACACGCTGGCTGCCGGATTTGACTTGGGCAGCACGGTGGTGCCCAGTTCACGGCCGATCTCGACACCCTCGGACGCAGAGAAGACCATCGGCTGCGTCACCAGCACCTTGCCTTCACCCGCCTTCTCGCCGTCGTAATAGAGCGTGACCGCGCCGCCTTTGGCGAGGCCCCCGCCAGCATAGGCGAACTCCATGCGGACCTGATGCTCGCCCGCAGCCAAAGGCTCATCCGCATCGGTGACAAAGACATTGATGCCCAACAGGTTATAGGCAAACCTGAGCGCGCCTTTTTCCATCATGAGTCCCCAACCGCCATCGGCGCCTCCCTGGGCAATGATCGTGCCCTGCCCGCCAGCCGTGGGGATGACCAGTTGCGCGGTGACCTGGAATGACTTGTTCTTGATGTTGAGGACGCTGGATTCCGAGATGCGCTTCATGCCCGGAAAGAGCACCTGCTTCTTCCCCTTGATTGTCTGCGGGCGTCCGACCAATTCGGCATTGAAGCGTTCTATGCCGCGGTCGTCCAGCGGGAGCACATTGTATTTGACGGCTTCGATGATGAAGACGCGCTGGAGCTTGTGCAGCATGTCGGGCATTTCCTTGGCAAGGTCGTGCGCTTGCGTATGGTCCTTGCTGCCGTCGTAGAGTTCCCACACATCGTCATCGAAGGCGACCGTCTTGTCGCCCACGCCGAGCTTCCACGGCGTGCGGTGTTTGGTCACCGCGCTCCAACCCTTATAGTAGATGCCACGATTGCCAAACATCTCGAAGTACTGCACCTCGTGCCGCTCGGGCGCATCGGCCTCGTTGAAGCTGTAAACCATGCTCGTCCCTTCGTACGGGCTTTGCGTCACGCCGTGCATCTGGACCGGCTCTGGAATCCCGGCAACCTCGAGCACTGTGGGGGCGACGTCGATGACGTGGCTGAACTGGAAGCGTTGCCCGCCCTTTTCTTGGATGCCCTTGGGCCAGTGCACGATGGTGCCATTGCGCGTGCCGCCCCAGTGCGAGGCCACCTGCTTGGTCCACTGATAGGGTGTGTCCATCGCCCACGCCCAGCCGACCGCATAGTGCGGCATCCCCTCGGGGCTGCCCCAATGCTCAAGGCGCGCCGCCAGGTACTCGGGCGTTTCGAGAATGTCCGCCATGCCGTTGAAGACCATCATCTCGTTGAAGGTGCCCTTGAGCGTGCCTTCACCCGATGCGCCGTTGTCGCCCGTGATGACATAGATCAGCGTGTCGTCCATGACGCCGAGCTGCTCGATGACGTCGATGATGCGGCCGATGTGGTGGTCGGTGTGGGTCATGAACCCGGCGTACGTTTCCATCTGCCGCTCGAGTATGGGCTTGAGGTTGGCAGGCATCTCATCCCACGCCGGGATTTCCGCGTGGCGCTTGGTGAGCTCGGCGTCGGCGGGGATGACGCCCAGTTCTTTCTGCTTGGCGAAGGTGATCTCGCGCTGTTTGTCCCAGCCGTGCGCGAACTTGCCCTTGTACTGATCGATCCACACTTTGGGCACGTGGTGCGGCGCATGGGTCGCACCGGGGGCGAAGTACATGAAGAACGGCTTGTCCGGCGCGATGGACTTCTGCGTGCGCAGCCAGTTGATGGCGTGGTCGGCGAGATCCTCGGTCAGGTGATAACCCTGCTCGGGCGTCTTGTTTACTTCGACGGGCGTGGTGCCTTCATAGAGTGATGGATACCACTGGTTGTCCTCGCCGGCGATGAAGCCGTAGAAGTATTCGAAGCCGGAGCCGGTGGGCCACATGTCGAATGGCCCGACGGGGCTGTTCTGGAATACCGGCACTTCGTGGCACTTGCCGAACTGTGCAGTCGAGTAACCGTTCAACTTGAGCGTCTCGGGGAACGGCAACTTGTTATTCGGCTTCACCGTGGAGCATCCCGGCGCCGCGGTGGCGATCTCGGTGACCGTGCCCATGCCGACCGAATGGTGGTTGCGCCCGGTGAGCAGCGCCCCCCGGGTTGGCGCGCACAGTGCGGTCGTGTGGAAACGGTTGTAACGCAGGCCGCCTTGGGCGAGTTTGTCAAAGGTCGGCGTTTCGCACGGACCGCCGAACGCGCTCGTTGAACCGAAGCCTGCGTCGTCGAGCAGAATGACTACGACGTTGGGCGCGCCTGCGGGCGGACGCAGCTCCTGGATCGGCGGAAAGTGCGTATCCGGATCCTTGGCGTCGTAGGTGGTCAAGCCAGGCCTGGCTTGATATGGGATGGGCAAGATCGACCGTACATGCCGGTCGGGTTGATATGACATCGTTGATCTCTTCTCAAATTCCTGCGCTTGATTCACGCATAGCAGTTACGGCGCCTGGGTTTCACGTTCGTCGTTGCTCAGTCCCTGACGTATATCCGAACCCCGACCGTTAGGGAGGGGTTAGGGAGGGGTGCGTACTCCTCAATCTGGTGCATGGACATGCTTGACGTCGTACTCTGTACCTCCAATCAACTGGCTCAACTTGTGGAACGCCTTGCGCATGGGGGGGACGACGCCATGCGGGAGCACAGTTTTCTTGATCGGTCCGCTCACGGCGAAGTACTCACGAAATACAAAGACACCTCCGCCGTCCGCGCTCGGTTCCACGCCCATCAGCCCGATGTAGTCATGCAATGGGAAAAGTGAGCCTTGCGTGTCATAGGCATAGCACAACGGCGGGTTCCAATAGACGACCTTTTCGACCAGCATCAGTCCGCCTTGAAAAACCAGCGTACGCGTTGTGCCGACGGCGCTTTCACCGCTCGCAAGCGGTTGCGGATGCTCGACGATGACACTCTTGAGCAGCGGCACCCATTCGGTCAGCCCTTCGTGGTGCGCCAGTCGCGCGAAGACCGTTCGGGTGGATCGCTGAAGCGAATCCACCCTTCGGTCTGGAGCGGCGCGTGCGTGAACTTTGTTGGGTCAAACCCAAAGTGACTCGTGTCCAACCTGGTTGCATCGTGAGGTTATCTGCCCTCGACCTCACTGCCGCGCTGTTATTGCCGCGCCATCGCGACCCGCATACGCTCCTCGGGATCGATGAAGTGATCGTGATCGTCTACGCCCACGTCGAGCTGCACCCAGTGAATCTTGCCGGTGAACTTGCTGGCGGCAGTCGTGTAATCACGGCTGACAGGCGTGCCGGACTCGTAACCAATATCCGTCGTTTCATCGGCGGAGAAGATCATCGGTTGCGTGGCGGCGACGCGGCCTTTGCCTACTTCCTTGCCGTCGTAGTAGAGCGTGACGTTACCGCCCTTGGCCAGGCCGCCGCCGTCATACGCGAACTCCATGCGCACCTGGTGCTTGCCTTGCGGAATCGGCGCGGTGGCCTCGGTCGGGAAATCGTGGATGCCCAACACGTTGTAGGTGAACTTGAGCTTGCCGTCCTTGGCGTACACGCTCCAGCCGCCGAACTTGCCACCCTGCGCGATGATGACGCCATTGGCAGGCTTGCTGCCGATTTCGACTTCAGCCGTGATAGAGAACGACTTGTTCTTGATGCTGACCACGCTGCTCTCGGACAGGCGCCCCATGCCGGGGAAGAACTGCTGCGAATTGCCGTGGATCAGCGTCGGCCGTCCTGCTAGTTCTGGCAGAAGACGTTCAGTCTGCCGGTCATCCAGCGGCAGGACATTGTACTTGGTCGCTTCGATCAGGAACTGCCGCTGCAGCTTGTGCAACATGGCGGGCATCTCCTTTGACAGGTCGTGCGCCTGCGACCAATCCTTGCTGCCGTCATACAACTCCCAGATGTCGTCGTCGAAAGCCGCCATCTTCTGGCCGACCATCTGCCAGGGTGTGCGGTGCTTGGTGACGGCGCTCCAACCCTTGTAGTAGATGCCGCGGTTGCCGAACATCTCGAAGTACTGCACGTCGTGCCGTTCGGGTTCATCAGCCTTGCCGAAGCTGTAGAGCATGCTGACGCCTTCCATCGGCGACTGGGTCACACCGTTCACCTGGATCGGCTCGGGCAGGCCGGCCGCTTCCAGAATGGTCGGGGCGACGTCAATCACGTGGTGGAACTGCGTGCGCAGGCCGCCCTTTTCCTGAATGCCCGCGGGCCAATGCACGATGGTGCCGTTGCGCGTGCCGCCCCAGTGCGAGGCGACCTGCTTGGTCCACTGATACGGGGTGTCCATCGCCCACGCCCACCCCACGGCATAGTGATTGTATGACTCGGGCGAGCCGAACTCATCCATCTTGGACAACATGAATTCCGGCGTCTCCAGCGCGGCCATGCCGTTGAAGTTGGCCATCTCGTTGAACGCGCCGTTCAGCGTCCCCTCGGCCGACGCGCCGTTGTCGCCGATGATCACGTAGATCAGCGTGTCGTCCAGGATGCCCAGCCCTTCGATGGCGTCGATCACGCGGCCCACGTGGTAGTCGGTGTGCTCCAGGAACCCGGCGTACACTTCCATCTCGCGTTCCAGCACGGGCTTGAGCTGGCTGGGCATGTCATCCCACGCGGGAATCTCAGCGTGGCGTTTGGTCAGCTCGCAATCTGGGGGAATGACACCCAGCTCTTTCTGCCTCGCAAAGGTGAGTTCGCGCTGCTTGTCCCAGCCGTGGGCAAACTGGCCCTTGTACTTGTCCGCCCATTCCTTGGGCACGTGGTGAGGGGCGTGGGTCGCGCCCGGCGCAAAGTACGCGAAGAACGGTTTGTCCGGCATCAACGCCTTCTGCTGGCGAATCCAGTTGACGGCATGGTCGGCCAGGTCCTCGGTCAGGTGATAGCCTTCTTCCGGCGTAGCAGGCGGCTCGACCGGGGTGAGCCCCTCGTACAGCGCCGGATCCCACTGGTTGTTCTCGCCGCCGATGAACCCGTAGAAGTATTCGAAGCCGCCGCCGCCCGCCGGCCAGTGCTCGAACGGGCCCATGGGGCTGGATTCCCACACCGGCACTTCGTGGCACTTGCCAAACATGGCCGTGGAATAGCCGTTCAGTTTCAGGGTCAAGGCAATCGGCGCTTTGGTGTTAGGCCGCAACGAGCTTTGACCGGGGGCCGCGGTGGCGGTCTCGGTGATGTTGCCCATGCCGACGGAGTGATGGTTGCGGCCGGTCAACAGGGCCTGGCGGGTGGGTGCGCACAGCGCCGTGGTGTGAAACCGATTGTATTTCAGCCCCCCGGCTGCCAGTTTCTCGAACGTGGGTGTCTGACACGGCCCGCCGAACGCGCTGGACGCCCCAAAGCCCACATCGTCCAGCAGGACGATCAGCACATTGGGCGCGCCGGCCGGTGGGCGCAGCGGTTCGATGGGCGGAAACCTGGTGTCCGGGTCTTTGGCATCATACGTAGTCAGCCCCCAACTGGGGACTTCCGGGATCGGAAGTTGTGCACGCAGATACCGATCTGGTTGATTCGTCATGAAAATGCTCCTTTTTCTCTACAAGAACTGCCTAGTACAAAACGCAATTTACGCTGCCTTCGCCGCTGCCGAGCTTGCACCTGTTGTCTGCAGCCACTGTTCTGCCGCCTGCCAGGCTGTCTCCTCGGCTGCCAGGATGCGCGTTGTGGCCGGGAAGACATGTTCGCTGCCGATGATCTCCAGGGCGCCGCTATTCTTCAGCACCTCTATCACGCCAGGGGCGACGTCGGTCAACATCAGCACGCAGCCGTTTGCGTTCAGCTCCTTGGCATAGCGTTCGAGCCATTTGATGGCCGTGCTGGTGACGGTCCGCAGATCACGCAGCACGAGCACCACCGCAGCATTGGCGGCGCCGCGTGCTGGCGGCATCTGGTCGTCCAGCGTTGGCACCTCGGCAAAGAAGTCCAACCCCTGCACGACCATGACCGTGGTCGCATTGGGGGCCAGCGTCGTGGGGGCGGCGCGCATCTCCCAGCCGCCATCTTCCATGCGCACGGCCTGCAGCAGGCGGAACTTGTTGGCCGACGCCACGACGTAGAGAATCAGCGACAGCCCCGCACCCAGGAAGATAGTGTATTGGAGCGGGATGAACAGCGCCGAAAAGAATGTGATCGCCATCGCGGCGATGGGGCCCCATGCCCTGGTGCGGAGAATGAGCCGCGCGCTGGGCACGCGCGCCACAATCAATTCCACGCCGATCACGGTCAACATGCCGCCGATGACGGCCAGCGGCACTTTCTCCGCGGAGCTCCCAAAGAGCAGCACGATCAGGCCCAGCCATAGCCCGGCGAACACACCGCCCCACCGGCTGTTGGCGCCCGCGCCGACGCTGATGCCGGTGCGCGAGAGCGAGCCGCCGGTGCCCATCGACTGAAAGAAGCTGCCCGCCAGGTTGCCGAGGCCCTCACCGACGAAGTCGCGCGACTGGCTGGCCTTGCTGCCGTCAGGATTGGGCACGGCCGTGCTGATCCCCGCACCCTGCGCCAGCGCCACCAATGCGACCGAGACCGCGCCGAGCGCCAGCTGCGGGATCAGGCTGAAGTCCGGCAGCATGAAGGTCGGCAGGCTATTGGGAATGGTGGCGATGCTGCCAACCAGTTCCGTCTGAATCTGGAAATAGTTGACGACGAACGTGGCAACGACCAGCACGATGATGGCGGCGAACTTCTCCAACGGGCGGATGCGCTTCAGGATCACCAGGAAGATGATCACACTAACCGAGACTGCCACCGTGGTCATGTCCCACTGGTCGATGTTCTGCAGCCAGTTGATGGTTTTCTGCCACTGGTTGCTGCCTTCCGGGCTATAGCCAGTCAGGTGGTGTTCCTGGCCCAGGATGATCAGCAGCGAGGCCCCGGCGACAAAGCCGGTCATGACGGCGTTCGAGACGAAATTGACGATGCTGCCCAGGCGCGCAATGCCCAGCACGAACATGATCACACCCACCAGGAAGGTGATGGTGAAGAGCGCCGCGGGCATCTGGCTGTCCTGAATGCCCGCATTCTGCAAGACGCTGCCCGTGGCCAGCGCGATGGCGCTCGTCAGGGTGCTCATCATCAGGATGGTGCCGGTGGACAGCGAGGCCACGATCGTGGCGACAATGCCCGAATACAGGCCATAGACCGGGTTAACGCCGGCCAGCTGCGCATAGGCCATGCCTTCGGGGATGCTGAACAGGCCTGTGGCAAGCCCGGAGATGATATTGGGGACGATGCCCTTGCGCGGTGGCTTTGCTTCAGGCGCCATTGGGATTTCACTTTCCAGCAGTCTAGCTATGCTTGGTCCTGCGTATGGTAGCTGGCGAGCCTTGCGCGTTCATCATTCCGCTGCGGGAAGAAGAACACGGGCGCGCAGCGCCAATTGGGGCCATCCTTCTGCGCCCGCAGCGGTCACCGTATGCACAGAGCCAGAGCACGGAGCAGGCCAGACCTAGCGCATAGGTCACGACCACGAAGTTGAGCTGTGTTTGTGACGGGTCGGAGTACGCGCCGATGGACGGCAGGGAAACGTTCGCCATGGCCAACGGCAGGTTGGCGACGGCCGCCACGATGATGAGGGTGCCAAGGATGGCTTTTGCTTTGGCAGGAGCGCCGTCAGCAGCAGCGGACGTAGTGGGGACAGCGGAAACGGTCATGATTTCCTCCTGACACTGAAATATTAGTTCAGCGCGCCGATGGTTACGACCTTCACAGATAACAGCGGAAAGCCCAGGTTATAGAGCTGCGTCAGCGCGCCGATCAGCGCGGCCTGGTCTTGAAATTCACCGGTGATCACAGTGACCACTTGCTCTCTGGGCTGGCTTTGCACCTGAATGCTGACGTCACCCACATAGGCGGCCCAACTTTGATCCAGGTAACCTTGAATGCAGATCTGATATGTG
>CAYRFV010000174.1:0-12113 GCA_964423545.1 uncultured Anaerolineales bacterium
GACCGCTTCTTCAGACGGGGGTGGCGTGGCCGGCGTCTGGGTCGCGGGCGCGGGCCCGAGCGGGGTGACCGGCGGGGTGGGCGTCGTGACGACCGGCGTCAACGGCGTGGGCGGCGGCGGGCCTGCCCGGGTGGCCATGACGGGGGGCTGCGACGCCGGAGCCGCGAGAGCGCCGGGTTGCAGGCTCACGGGCAGGCGGGTGGGCCACGGCGTCGGCTGCCACGGCGTCGGCGTTATCTCGGGGGTCGGCGTCGGAGCGCTCACGACGACCTGTCCCGGCGGCACGAAGAACGGCGTCGGGGCCCGCTGCGGACCCGCAGCGAGCCCAGTGTAGCCCTCATCGGCCGGATCAGCCAGCACAGTAACATCCGCCAGAGGACGATCCATGCGCCATAGCTCGCCCAGCTCATAGCTGACATCAACGACCCAGCCGCGATCCACCAGAGGCCAGACGTCCTCCTGCCGGGCGCAGTCGATCACCAGGAACGGCCCGATCCTGTCGCCGCCCGGCGGCTGGAGCCACACCTTGCGGCCGATGTCGCCGGCGCGCAGCAGCGCCACCGTGCCGACACACTCCGGGCATTGCAGCCGCTGGCCGTGCCCGGCGCGCACATCCAGGACGTGCTCCATCATGCCAGGCGCGTAGAACGTGGCGAGGCCGGTCTGCGGCAGGGGCGTCTGCTCCCAGTAGCCGGGAGTGAGCCCGCCAACCTGTCCCGGAGGCAGGACAGCCGCAAGCAAAGCCAGCAATGCCACAAACAAACCTGTCACCATGGCTCCCATAATCTGGCGCTTCGGTCCACGTATGCTATACTGCGCGCTATGGTGCGGCGGCGGCACGCTGCACAAGCCGAGCGACGGTCGCAGCGCCATATTCGCTGCGTTGCGATCGGATTATACACGATGGGTCGAAACAAGGAAAAGGAAGTGCGCGCCCCATGCGCCTTGGATTCGTCGTCAAACCGCTGGCCCGGCCGGAGCTGAAAAGCCACGACAGCCGGCGCTGGCAGAACAGCCCACACCTCAGCGTGAGCCTGGCCTACCTTCGCGACGTCTTCACCTACCTACAGGAGACCGCGATCGCGATGTACCGGATCTCGTCGGAGCTGGCACCCCATGCCACGCATCCCGACATGCCCCAGTTCCATCGCCAGGTGGACGAGTGCGCCGACGAACTGGCCCAACTGGGCGCGGCCGCCCGCTCCGCCGATCTGCGCCTGTCCTTTCATCCGGCGCAGCATGTCGTCCTGAACGCGCCCGACCCTGAGCTGGTGGCGCGCAGCGCCGCCGACCTGATCGTCCAGTCCGCCATCCTGGACCGGATGGGCCTGGGGCAGGACGCGGTGGTCGTCACACACCTCGGCGGCATCTACGGTGACAAGGACGCGGCGCGAGAGCGCTTCGTCCGCCACACCGAGGCGCTGCCTGAGGCGGCGCGCCGGCGGTTGGTGCTGGAGAACGACGATGTGCGCTTCGGCGTTGCCGACACCCTGTGGGTGCACGAGCGCACCGGCATCCGCCTGGTGTTCGACAACCTCCATCACCGCCTGAACAATCCCGATGGCAGGGCCCCTCGCGATGCGCTTGCGGCGTGCCTGGCGACCTGGCCCGCCGACGTGCGGCCCAAGATCCATTTCAGCAGCCCGCGCACCGAGTGGCTCGTGGGGGGCCAAGAGGACGGTCAGCCCGCAACAGTGCGGCAGACGCGCTGGAACTATCATTCCGATTATGTCAATCCGTTCGAATTCATCGACTTCGTGCGGATGGCCGCAGGATTGCGCGCCTTCGATGTCATGCTGGAGGTTCGGGCCAAAGACCTGGCATTGCGCCAGCTGCGGGATGATCTGGCGCGCTACGCGCCGGATTTGGCGGGCCGATTGCACGGCGAAGGCGCCGAGAAGGCCGGGCACGAGGCGTCTGCCCAAGCGCAGCATCGGACCAGCGGCCGGTGACGCATGGTGCAGGGAGACGACTCGCACTGGGCTTGCACCCGCGTGACTCGCCCGCCGCGCGCCGTCCAGAAGCGACGCGCTCGCTCTTGATTGGCGGAGGTTCGGACCCCTCCAGGCCAACAATTCGCTGCGGAGAACCAGATGACGTCCATGACACAGCCTGTACGGGTCGCCATGATCGGCTGCGGCGGATTTGCGCGGCACCACCTGCGCCGGATGCTGCCGCTCCCCGGCCGGCCCGCCATCCCGGTGGTCAGCGAGCCGTCGCCGGCCGCGTATGCAGAGTTTGCCCGGCTGTTGCAGGAGGCCGGGCTGCCGATCCCGCCCAACCAGCCGGAACTGGGCGCACTGCTGCGGGACTACGCCGGCCAGCTCGACGCCGCGTTCATCATCACGCCTCACGCCTTCCACCACGACCAGACAGTCGCGTGCCTGGAAGCCGGGCTGGATGTGCTGCTGGAGAAGCCGATGACGATGAACGTGCGTGAGGCGCTGAGCCTGATCGAGACGCGTGACCGCACCGGCCGCACCCTGATGGTGGCGTTCCCGGCCAGCATGTCGGCCCGCTATCGCGCAGCCATCGCCATGCGACAATCCGGCGAGTTGGGCCGGCTGATGGGGATCAGCGCGACGCTGTGGGAACACTGGGCGCTGCCAAATGTCGGCACGTGGCGCATGAAGCCGGAGCTCTCCGGCGGCGGCTACGTGTTCGACGCCGGCGCGCACCTGGTCAACGCCGTGGCCGAGCTGGCCGGCGAGGAGTTCACGGAGGTGGCGGCCTGGCTCGACAACACGGGCCGACCGGTCGAAACGCGCGCCACGGTCATGGGCAGAACAACCTCCGGCGCGTTTGTGACCTTGCACTTCATGGGCGAGGCCAGCCACACCGTGGGCGCCGATGTCCATGCCTTCTACAGCGACGCGACGATTCACGCCGACGCCTGGGGCCGCCGCATGGCGATCCAGCGCCGCGGGGAGACGACGCCGACGCCACTCGATCCGCCCGACGCGCCCATTCCCTGGGAGCAGTTCCTGGCCGTGCGCGGCGGCGCGCGGCCCAACCCCGGCCCGGCGGAAAACGGTCTGCGCGTGGTGCGGCTGTGGGAGGCGATCACGGCGTCGGCGGCCGCGGGCGGGAGCCCGGTGGGCGTGTGATGCGTCGAACGTCGATCAAGAGACCCCCATGAATCCACTCTGCGCGCGACTGACTGAAGGCATCCCCCAGACCGGCGACACCCGCACCGACATGGTTGCACTGCTCGCCGCGCAGGGTCAGCCCGATACGGCCGGTCATTGCCTGGCCGCAGCCGTCGAAGCGCGCTGGCTCGCGACGCGCTTCGACGCGAATTCACGCCAGGCCGAGATCGCCGGCTGGCTGCACGACATCAGCGCGATCATCCCGACAGCACATTTGTCGCAGCTTATCAAGGGCTTTCTGATCACCAAGGAAGGAGAATCACCCCATGAGCACCACCCCCGTTCGCGTTGCCATGATCGGTTGCGGCGGCATGGCGCGCGCCCACTTCCGCAACATGCTGAAGCAGACCGATACGACGCAAGTCATCGCCATGTGCGAGCCGTCGGAGGCGCAATATGCGGCTTCGGCGGCGATGTTCGAGGCCGCAGGGCAGCCGATCCCGCCCAACCAGCCCGACCTGGTCAGGCTGCTGAGGGAACAGCGAGACCGGCTCGACGCAGCTTTCATCATCACCCCGCACGCCTATCACCACGACCAGACGAAGGCCTGCCTGGAAGCGGGCCTCGACGTGCTGCTGGAGAAACCGATGGTGATGAACGCCGGGGAGGCGCGCAGCCTGATCGAGACGCGCGACCGCACCGGCAAGCTGCTGGTCGTCGCGTTTCCCGGCAGCCTGTCCCCGCAGATTCGCGCTGCATCCCGGCTGCTCCGCTCCGGGGAGCTCGGCAAGATGTGGAGCATCAGCGCCACGGTCTGGCAGAGTTGGGGGCCGGGCACGGCCAATACCTGGCGCCAACAGCCGGAGATCGCGGGCGGCGGTTTCCTGTTCGACACGGGCGCGCACATGCTCAACACCTGCGCGGATCTCGCGGGCGAGGATTTCGTCGAGGTGGCCGCGTGGCTGGACAACAACGGCCGGCCCGTCGACACCCTGGGGATGGTGATGGGCAAGCTGGCGTCGGGCGCGTACGTCACCATGCATGGCTGCGGCGAGGCGATCCGCTCGTGCGCGTCGGACGTGCGCGTCTTCTGCGCTGAAGCGATCCTGCACACCGACATCTGGGGCAAATGGCTGCGCATCCAGCGCCAGGGACGCAAGCAACTCCGCAAGGTGCCCGTGCCCGCCTCGCTCGGCGTCTGGGAGCAATTCCTGGCCGTGCGCGACGGCAAGCTGGCGAACCCTTGTCCGCCCGAAGTCGGCCTGCGCATGGCGCGGCTCTGGGACGCGATCAAGGCATCGGCTGCGCAGGATGGCAAGCCAGTCCCTGCATAGGCCTATCATCTCACACCAAGGAACATTCCATGCCACAACAACTTCTCCCAGCCGCCGGTGACACGAGCTGGTTCACGCACGATCGCTTCGGCCTGTTCATCCACTGGGGCACCTATACCCTCGCCGCGCGCCATGAGTGGGTGAAGCAGCGTGAGCGCATCCGCGACGAGGACTACCAGAAGTACTTCGATCACTTCGACCCCGATCTTTACGACCCGACGATCTGGGCGCGGGAGGCGAAGAACGCCGGGATGAAGTACTTCGTCATCACGACCAAACACCACGAAGGCTTCTGCCTCTGGGATTCGGCGCTGACCGACTACAAGGCGACCAAGACCCCCTACGGCAAGGATGTCCTGCATCCGATGGTGGATGCGTTTCGGGCGCAGGATCTCAAGGTCGGCTTCTACCACTCGGTCATCGACTGGCATCATCCCGAGTTCACGGTGGACCCGATCCATCCGATGCGCGACGATCTGGAATACCGGGAGACGCACAAGAACCGGGACATCCGCAGGTATGCCGAGTACCTCCACGGCCAGACCCGTGAGCTGTTGACGCAGTTCGGCAAGATCAGTGTCCTCTGGTACGACTTCTCCTACGCGGGCCGGCCGTTCCCGTGGGGCCAGGGCAAGGGCCGCGAGGATTGGCAGTCGGAGAGGCTGGTCAAGTTGGTGCGCGAGCTGCAGCCGGGCATCATCCTCAACGACCGGCTCGACCTGCCGGGCTCGGCCGACGTCAAGACGCCGGAGGAGTACCAGCCGCGCGGGTGGATGACCGTGGACGGCAAGCCGGTCGTGTGGGAGGCGTGCCAGACCTTCAACCGGAGTTGGGGGTACTACCGCGACAACATGGATTGGCGCGAGCCGGACGAGCTGATTCGCACGCTGATCGACACGGTGTCGAAGGGCGGCAACATGCTGCTCAACGTCGGGCCGAACGGCCGGGGGGAGTTTGACGAACGCTCCATCGAGCGGCTGCGCGCGATCGGCGCGTGGATGCGACTCCACAGCCGATCCATCTACGGCTGCACGGCCAGCGATCTGACCCCGCCGCCCGACACGCGCTTCACCTACAACCCGGCGAAGAAGCGGCTCTACCTGCACCTGTTCGCCTGGCCCTACAAGCACGTCCACCTTGACGGGCTGGCCGGTCGTGTGGAGTACGCCCAGCTCCTCAATGATGCGTCAGAGGTCAGGATGTTCACCGTGGATCCGCACCAGCAGGCGCAGAACACGACCATGGGCGGCGGCGCGGCTGACACGTTGATCCTGGAGCTGCCGCTGGCGAAGCCGAAGACGGCCGTGCCGGTGGTGGAGTTGTACCTGAAGGACTGACGATCGACGATGAACGTTGGACGGTCGCCATCGCCAATGGTCGATCGTCCACCCACGAGGTTCCTCATGCCCGAATGCATTCTCCTCGACGGCGACTGGCGGCTGACCTTCTGCCCGGAGGCTGCGTCACCCATCAGGCGCCCCGATGATCTGCCGGCGCACGCCGGGCAGACCATCCCGGCGCACGTGCCCGGTAACGTCGAGCTGGATTTGCAGGCTGCCGGCGTCATTCCTGAGCCGTTCTACGCCAGCAACATCCGGCGGCTGCGCGAGTATGAGTTCTATGAGTGGTGGTATGCGCGAGAGTTCGAGCTGCCCTCACCCCCGGCCCCTCTCCCTGCCAGGGCGAGGGGGACTCAGTACGATCTCGTCTTCGCCGGGCTCGACACCCTGGCGACCGTGTGGGTCAACGGGCTAGAGGTGGGCCGGGCGTCGAACGCGCTGATCGAGCACCGCTTCGACGTGACCGGCGCGCTCCGCGCCGGCGCCAACCGCATCGTCGTGCGGCTCGGCTCGGCGGTCAACCATGCGCGGCAGTTCTCCTACGATGCGGCCAGCATGAGCTGGGAGCACCGCGAGGAGGGGCTGTTTATCCGCAAGGCGCCGCACGTCTGGGGCTGGGACATCATGCCGCGCGCAGTCTCGGCGGGCATCTGGCGCTCGGTCTGGATCGAAGAGCGGCCGGCGACCGCCATCGAGCAGATGTATTACTGGACAGTGGAGACACACGCCGAAGGCGCCACGCTCGGCGTGCGCTTCCAGATCCGCACGGACACGGCGACGACCGATGGGTTCAGTCTGCGGTTTCGAGGGGTGTGCGGCGATCACACCTTCGCCTTCGACTGGCCTCTCGAATTCGTCGCCGGCGGCTGTCGCATCCCGGCGCCGGGCGCCCGGCTTTGGTGGCCCAAGGGCTACGGCGAGCCGAGCCTCTATACGGTGACAGCGCAGCTCGTCCAGGACGGGCAGGTAGTCGCCGAGCGCGTGGATCGCATCGGCATCCGTCACGTCGTCGTGGATCGCACCGAGACGGCCGGCGCGATGTGGTCGCCGGAGGCGGCGGACGGCGGGACGCGCCGGATAGACACGGCTGCCGATCCCGCGAGTCACTTCATCTTTCGGGTCAACGATGTGCCGATCATGGTCAAGGGCGCGAACTGGGTGCCGCTGGACGCGTTCCACAGTCGCGATGCGGAGCGGGTGGATCGCGCCGTGGCGCTCTTCGCCGACCTGGGCTGCAACATGATCCGCTGCTGGGGAGGCAACGTCTACGAGGATCACCGCTTCTTCGACCGCTGCGACGATGCCGGCATCCTGGTGTGGCAGGACTTCGCCTTTGCCTGCTGCCGCTATCCGCAGACGGACGCTTTCCTGGCCGAAGTGCGGCGCGAAGCCGAATCGGTCGTCGCTAAGCTGCGCAACCATCCCTCGCTGGCAATCTGGTGCGGCGATAACGAGATCGATATGGCCTATGTGTCGGAGGGTCTGTCGCCGGAGCACAACCGGCTGACGCGCGAGGTCATCCCGCAGGTGGTCCACCGGCTCGACCCGCACCGGGCATTCGTGCCCAGCTCGCCCTATGTGCCGCCTGCCGTCGGCCCGGTCGCCAACGCCTGGCACCGCACGCCGGAGCAGCACCTGTGGGGGCCGCGCGGCTACTTCAAGAGCTCGTTCTACACCCTGCACAGCGCGCACTTCATCGGCGAGCAGGGTTACCACGGCTGCCCGAACGTCTCCTCGATCCGCCGCTTCATCTCGCCGCAGCAGCTGTGGCCCTGGGACAACAACGCCGAATGGCAAGAGCACGCCGTCTACCACTGGCAGCAGCCCACGCGCGACCGCGATCGCATCAAGCTGATGGCGAACCAGGTGCGCGAGCTGTTCGGCGCCGTTCCCGACGACCTGGAAACGTTTGCGCTCGCCAGCCAGATCACCCAGGCCGAGGCGAAGAAGTTCTTCATCGAAGCGACCCGGCTGCGCAAATGGCGGACGAGCGGCATCCTGTGGTGGAACGTCATCGACGGTTGGCCGCAGTTCTCCGACGCCATCGTGGATTACTACTTCGGCGTCAAGCTGGCGTTCCACTATATTCGCCGCGTCCAGCAACCGGTGAGCGTCATCATCGGCGAGCCAGGGCCGGGCAAGCGGCTGCCGGTGATCGTCAGCAACGACAGCCGGGCCGACTCCGATGTGCGCTACCGGGTCTGGGACGCCGACACAGGCGAGGCGATGGCTGCGGGCGCGTTTCGCTCGCGGGCGAACGAGAACTGGCAGGTGGCGACCCTTCGCACGTATGCGAGCGACCAGCGGCTCTATCTGATCGAGTGGGAGATCGGCGACCGAAAGTTCGGCAGCCATTACCTGGCAGGGACGCCGCCGTTCGACCTGGAACGATATCGGAACGTCTGGCTGATGGCGATCGCGGCGCTGCCGCAGGCGTTCGATGCCGGGAAGGCAGCACGCTAGTCTGAAAGCACGAGAGCTGCGCCCTGGTGAACCAGACTGCGACGCACTGACATGCGGAGACACCCGTGAACCAACCACCCTACCTGAACCCATCCCTTCCCCTCGACGCACGCGCCGATGACCTCGTCGCACGCATGACGCTGGAGGAGAAGATCGGCCAGATGCTCTACGAGGCGCCCGCGATCGAGCGGCTGGGCATCCCGGAGTACAACTGGTGGAACGAATGCCTGCACGGCGTCGGCCGGGCGGGGATCGCCACCGTGTTCCCGCAGGCGATTGGCCTGGCCGCCACCTGGGACGACGACCTGGTGCGCCGCATCGGAACCGCGATCTCGGACGAGGCGCGCGCCAAGTACAGCGACTGGCAGCGCCGCGGCCGGCGCCAGATCTACACTGGCTTGACCTTCTGGACGCCCAATATCAACATCTTCCGGGATCCGCGCTGGGGCCGCGGACAGGAAACCTACGGCGAAGATCCCTATCTGACCGGCCGCATGGGGCTGGCGCTCGTGCGCGGGCTGCAAGGGGATGACGCGCGCTGCCTCAAGACGGCAGCCTGCGCCAAGCACTATGCCGTCCACAGCGGGCCGGAGCCCGACCGCCACGGCTTCAACACCGTCGTGGATGAACGCGATCTGCGTGAGACCTACCTGCCGGCATTCGAGACGCTGGTGCGCGAGGGTCGCGTCGAATCGGTGATGGGCGCGTACAACCGCACCAACGGCGAGGCGTGCTGCGCCAGCCCAACCCTGCTGGAAAAGATCCTGCGCACGGAGTGGGGCTTCGACGGGCACGTCGTCTCCGATTGCGGCGCGATCGATGATATCTGGCGCTTTCATGGGCTGGCCAGGAATCGGGAGGAGGCTGCCGCGCTGGCCGTGAAGAACGGCTGCGAGCTGAACTGCGGCGAGACCTATGGCAGCCTGCTGATCGCCCATCGCAAGGGGCTGATCGACGAGGCGACCCTCGACCGGGCCGTGTGGCGGCTCTTCCGAACGCGCCTGCGGCTGGGGATGTTCGATCCCCCGGCGCAGACGCCGTACGCGACCCTCCCATACGAGGTCGTGAACTGCCCGGCCCATCGCGATCTGGCGCTGCAGGCCGCGCGGCAATCGATCGTGCTGCTCAAGAACGACGGCCTCTTGCCTCTGTCGAAGGAGGTCGGCAGCCTCGCAGTGATCGGGCCGAACGCCGACGACCTGATGGCGCTGCTCGGCAACTACAATGGCACGCCTGCCCAGGCGGTCACGCCGCTGGAAGGCATCCGCCGCGCAGTCTCCCCCCGGACCGCGATCTACACCGCAAAAGGCTGCCCCATCGCCGACGGCGTGCCGAACCTGAGCGTCATCCCGTCCGAATTCTTGCGCCCGGTCACGTCCGATGGCCCACAGCACGGCCTGACCGCCGCCTACTTCCCCACCTCCCAGCTCGAAGGCAGCCCTGCGTTCACCCGGCTCGATCCGGAGGTGGACTTCATCTGGAAGAACACCACGCCGCTGGGCGGCGAACATGGCGGTCGTGGACGCCACGACCCCTTCGCCGTGCGCTGGTCAGGTTTCCTCGTTCCGCCTGCCACAGCCACGTATCGGCTCGGCGTGAACGGTCACAGCGGCTATCAGCTCTATCTCGACGGTGAGCTGCTGGTGGAATACCATGGCGTGCATCATGCTCTGCGGCGAACGAAGGAAGTCCAGTTGGAAGCCGGCCGACTCTATCGCATACAGCTCGATTACACGAACGACGGCATCGACCCGTCGGCGCAGCTTGTGTGGGCCGCGGCGGGCCGTGATGAAGCCGGAGAGGCGCTCGAAGCCGCCGCGCAGGCGGATGTCGTGATCCTGTGCCTGGGGCTCTCGCCCTACGTCGAAGGCGAGGAGATGCCGGTCGAAGTCGAGGGCTTCGTCGGCGGCGACCGCACCGACATCGCACTGCCAGCCGCACAGCAGCGCTTGCTCGAACGCATCCATGCGCTCGGCAAGCCGGTGGTGCTCGTGCTGCTCGGGGGCAGCGCCATCGCCGTGCCCTGGGCCGACGCACACGTCCCGGCGATCCTCCAGGCGTGGTATCCTGGCGAGGCGGGCGGGACAGCGTTGGCCGATGTGCTGTTCGGCGACCACAACCCATCCGGCCGGCTGCCGGTGACCGTTTACAAGTCGATCGCCGATCTGCCGCCGTTCGGAGACTACGCGATGGCCAACCGAACCTACCGGTACTTCCGCGGGGAACCGCTCTACGCGTTCGGCCATGGTTTGAGCTACACCACTTTTGCCTATGCCCACCTGCGACTGAGTCGGACGACGATCTCCGCCGATGAGTCGCTCACCGTCCAGGCCGACGTGACCAACACCGGGCAGCGCGCGGGCGACGAGGTCGTGCAGCTGTACTTGAGCTACCCGCCCACCTCCCCGCGCAACCCGATCCGCCAACTGCGCGGTTTCCAGCGGGTCGGCCTGGCGCCTGGCGAGACGAAGACAGTCAGCTTCACCCTCGCGCCGAGAGATCTGGCGCTGGTGAATGACGCCGGGCAGCGCTCGGTGGAGGCCGGCGAATACCGCGTGAGCGTCGGCAGGCGACAGCCGCTGGAGGCAGAACGGGATGGCGGCGTGGTGGTCGGCGCGTTTCGGGTCGGTTAACGGGAGGTGCGGATCACGAACGGTTTGGATCACGAAATCACGAAGGATCGCGAAGACGCGAAGCACGAAGGCCACGAAGAAGCCCCTCGCGGCGAACGCCTTCGCGCACTTCGCGCTTCGTGTTCTTCGTGTCTCTTCGCCACTTCGTGATCCAAAGCCACGTGACCTGGATCTCGCATGAACTGGAGCACACATGGACTTCCCCACCCAGGAATCCGACGGGCCGCGCCGGAGCCACGCGGCCGCGCCTGGCCGCTTCGACATGCGCGACGGGCTGACCCCACGTCGGCTGACGCTGGCGATGTGGGATCAGGCGTTCTTGCTGCGCCACATCCCTGGCGGCTCCTATCAGGACTACGACCGGGTGCTCGATGAGGCGCTCGAGCGCGGGTACAACACGCTGCGGCTCGATCCGCTGCCGCAACTGCTTGATCTGACGGAGCCCGAAAAGGTCTTCGCCTGGAACGATCCCAAAACGCCAAACATGCCCTGGTGCTGGAACACGGCGGTCGAGGGATCGGTTGGCGTGTGGCTGATCGAGTTCATGGAGAAGTTGCTGCGCCGGCCGCTGTATTACACCCTCAGTGCGTGGTGGTTTCACGGCGGATCGGGCAACAACCCCTTCCCACAGGTCGCGGCTGCGCCACCGACGCATGTAGCGGCTGCCGAACTGTGGATCGTGCTGCTGCGGGAGTGGAGACGGCGTTTCGGCTTCGCCGGACTGGTTTATGTCGATCTCGCCAATGAAGTGCCCTACTTCCTGCCCGGCTTCATGGAGCGCTTTCGCGCAGAGACAGGCGCACCAGGGGCGGCTCGCCCCGTTTCACCGCCCGGCAGATCGAGTTTCTGGCCAGGGAGTTGAACGACGCGTTCGCCTTGCTCCGTCGCGAGTTCCCCGAGCTGCGCTTCACGGCCTCCATCCACGGCGACGAGCGATGGCTCGACGTGCCAGCGGAGTTCGACTGCCTGGACGTCCACTTCTATGCCGACGCGGACCCGCGCTGGAGCCAGCGCACCCGCTTCAGCGAGCGGATGAAGCATCTCTTCACCGACGCCTCATGGCATCGGGACTTCAGCGACCGCTGCACGGCCACGCACGCGGCGGTTGCGCCGATGCTGCGCGGCCGGCAGCGCGCCAGACTCGCCAACTTCGCAGCCTGGTCGGCTCGCTTCGGCATGCCGCTGACCACCAGCGAAAGTTGGGCGTCGTGGTACTACTTCGACAGCCCCGACCTCGACTGGGGCTGGCTGCTG
>CAYRFV010000175.1:0-12067 GCA_964423545.1 uncultured Anaerolineales bacterium
TCGCTGTTCTGCGGTGCTCGTGACGATCACGCCGAAGACGCGGCGCTGGAAGCGCTTCACGCCGCACAACTCGAAGACGCACCGCCGCCACAGCGTCTCCAGCGGATCGCCGAAGACCTGCATCTCGCGAACTGGTGGCGTATTCGACGTGTTGAACACCAGAGCTGTGCGGGCGCGCAGCAGCCCCCGTGGCGTTCCCTCGCCTGAATCGCCCTCCAGGAACTCATAGGCCACGCCCGGACGGATCACGCGGTCGATCCACCCTTTCAGGATGGCGGGGGGTTGGCCCCACCAGTTCGGATGGACGATGACAATCCCCTCGGCCGCGGCGATCTCCGCGCAGTGCCGGGCGATCTCAGGTGGGATTGCGGCGCCTCGCGGCATCTCACCGACCGGCAGAACTGGATCGAAGCCCTCGGCGCAGAGGTCGTGAAACCAGACGGTATGCCCGCTGCGCAAGAGGGTCTGCCGAGCTGTTTCAGCGATTGCGTGATTGAAGCTGCCCGGGCTGGGATGGGCCACAACGAGCGAGAGCTTCATGACGACTCCGCTCCCGGCAGGTTCCGCCGCAGCATCCCGGCGAACGCGCGCGCCCGCGCCGGTGCGTCCCCCAGATAGTCGGACGCATCGAGATGGATGAGGACGCGAGCAGGGGATGCGTGACGCGTGACGCGTGGGTCGGCGCAGAGCAGGTCGGCGAGCGGATTGGGCTCGCCGCGACGGATCGCGGCCCAGGCAGTCATGGCGTGTTCGCGGATCGCTTCGTGGAGCAGCTGGCGGTCGCCCCCGGCCTTGACCAGCTCCATCAGCAGCCGCTCGGTGGCTGCGAAAGGGCCGTATGTCGCCAAGAGGCGGCCGCTGGCTTCCTGGTCGACGCGCAGTCCAGCGATCAGCCGCCCTGCACGCATCACCAGCTCGTCGGCTGCCAGGAACGCCTCCGGCACGATCGTGCGGCGGTTGGCCGAGTCGTCGAGGGTGCGCTCCAGCAGGCTGTGCGCCGCATTATCCCACGCCACACGCGGCAGCGCGGCAAGGTGCCGCGCCAGGCTATCCATGTTCTCCGCATGGATCGGGTTGCGTTTGAACGGCATCGCGCTCGAACCGACCTGCCTCGACCCGAACGGCTCGGCCCACTCCCCGATGGGCGGCGATTGCAGCAGACGCAGGTCAAACGCAAACTTGTAGAGGGACCCCCCCAGTCCCGCCAGCGCCGAGAGCACGCGGTAGTCTTGTTTGCGCGGATAGGTCTGCGTGGCGACGGGATAGGGATCGAGGCCGAGGGAGGACATGATGCGCGACTCGAATGAGGCCAAGGTTGAGGCGGAGGTCGGGCGCGCAACCTCAGCCTGATCCTCAAGTAGCTGCGCGTACGATGCGGAGGTGCCAGCCGCGCCTTTGAAGCCCTTGCCGCGCAGCTCGGCGCGGACGCGGCCGAGCTCCTGCCAGTCGACCCACAGGTCTTGAGCGTACTGCGCCAGCCGATAGCCGGTCGTGGTCGGCTCGGCAGGCTGGAGGTGGGTGAACGCCATCGTCGCCGCATCCGCCCATGCGTCGATCTGATCGGCGAAGGTCAGCAGCAGCAAGCGCAGCTTGGCCAGCAGCAGATCGAGCGCCTCGCGCTGCCGCAGCACCTCGGCGTTGTCCTCGATGTCCATCGAGGTCGCGCCCAGGTGGATGATCGGCCCGCCGACCAGGGACTGCTCGGCGTAGGCGCGCACCTCGGCCATCAGGTCGTGATGGATCTCCGCCTCGATCTCCAGCGCGCGCGCCAGGTCGATCTCGTCGGCGTGCGCCCGCAGATCGGCCACCTGCTCGGCGGTTACCAACCCGGCAGCTTGCTCCGCTTCGGCGAGCGCCACCCAGAGGCGCCGCCACAGCTGCCGGCGGTGCGTCTCGCTCCACACCCGCCGCATCTCCGGCGAACCGTACCGCCAGGTGAATGGAGAGAGGTAAGTGTCATGAGTGAAGATGGTTTCGTGGCTCAAGGCTGATCCCGAGCAGAAAGAGAGCAATCGTCGACAAACGGATCGACGAAACGCACTCCTTCGAGGTTGGCGCCGGCGCTGAAGTCCTCGCTGAAGATGACCGGCGCCTGGTCCACATTATGCATTGCTTACAGCATGGCGATCAAATCACGATGAGCTGATCGCGCTCCGGTCCTACCGAGATGTAGCGGATCGGCACACCGGCCAGTGTCTCGATGCGGCGGAGGTAGGCCTGCGCCTGCCAGGGCAGATCGCGCCATGACCGCGCCTCACGTGTGGAGGTCTGCCAGCCGGCCCATGTCTCGTAGACCGGCTCGCACCGGTCGAAATCGGGCGCGTCGGGCACGCGCTGGATCACCTCGCCGTCCAGCCGGTAGCCGGTGCAGATCTTCAGCTCGGCCAGGCTATCCAGCACGTCGAGCTTGGTGATCGCCAGGGCGGTGAAGCCGTTGAGCCAGGCCGCATAGGGCAGCGCCACGCCATCGAGCCAGCCGCAGCGTCGCGGACGGCCTGTGGTGGCGCCGTACTCCTGCCCGACCTGCCGGAGCTGCGCGCCGACCTCGTCCGTGAGCTCCGACGGGAAGGGCCCGGCCCCGACGGCAGTGCAGTACGCCTTCACGACCCCAACCACCTCGGTGATCGCCGAGGGCGGCAGCCCTGCCCCGGCGCAGGCGGCGCCCGCCACGGGGTTCGAGGAGGTGACGAAGGGATAAGTGCCCCAATCGAGATCGCGCATCACGCCGAGCTGGCCTTCAAGCAGGAGCTTGCGGCCGTCGCGCACGGCGTCGCGCACCATCGGCAGCGTGTCGACGATGCGGGACTTGAGCGTTTCGCCCCATGCCGCAGCCTGTTCGACGAGCTCCTCGAGCGCCAGCGGCGGCTGGCCGAAGTGCTGGAGGGTGAGATTCTTCTGCGGCAGCGCCTGGGCCAGCCGCGCCCGCAGGTAGTAGGGTCGCGTCAAGTCGCCCAGGCGGATTCCCGTGCGCGCCGCCTTATCGGCATAGGCCGGGCCGATGCCGCGGCGGGTAGTGCCGATCTGCTGGCCCCCGCGCGCCGATTCCTCCAGGCCATCCAGCAGCCGATGGTAGGGCATCACGACCTGGGCGCGGTCCGAGAGCCAGAGGTTGTCCAGGCGGATGCCGGCGCGTCCCAGTTCAGCCATCTCCTCAAGCAGCGTGGTGGGATTGACGACGGTCCCCGCGCCGATGATGCAGGCCGTGAGGGGGTTGAAGATGCCCGACGGCGTGAGATGCAGCCGGAACGTGCCGTGCTCGTTGACCACGGTGTGCCCGGCATTGTCGCCGCCCTGGAACCGGATCACCATCTCTGCGCGTTGGGCCAGGTAATCGACGATCCGGCCCTTGCCTTCATCGCCCCACTGGGCGCCGACGATTGCGGTGACGGTCATGTGTCCCCCCCTACGCCAACTTCACGCTCACACCTGCGGCAGCCATTCCACTGCAGTCAGGTGCTCGACCTTACCGAATTCGGGATCTCCGGTCAGAATGATCGCCCCTATCTCCTGCGCCAGGGCCACGACAAACGCGTCGGCGTAGGAGATCAGGTGATGCGCCTTGATATGGGCGGCAGCGAACGCCAGCGAGCGATTCGCCTCAGTGATGCGGATGGGCAACTGATCGATCGCGGCGAGCGCCCGACGCGCCGCGACAACCCCTTGCTCGCGCTCCGCGATGTAGGCGACCTCGCCGAGATCGATCACCGACAAATACGCCTCGACTTGCCCCGCGGCCGCGCGCCCCAGGATGGCTCGCACCTGCAACTCGCCGGGTTCTGCGCCGAAGTAGGCCAGCAAGCCAAAACTATCCAGCACGTAGCGGGGCAGATCACCCTTCACGCGCGCGTGCCTCAGCCCGGTCTGCCAGCAGTGCGCGGGTTAACGAACGTTCGCTCTTCAGCGAGCCAGCCGCCTCCTCCACAGGATCGGTCAGGGCGGGCACAATCGACAGAACCCCGCCATAATCCACCAGCGCGACCTTGTCGCCGGCACGCAGGTGGTATTTTCTGCGCAGATCGTGGGGAATCACGATCCAACCTTTGGACGAAATCGTCGCGACCGCCACGCGCTCACCTCCGCACTGTTATACCTGTCGGCCCAGAAGTATAACGCCCGGAGATCTCCCTGTCAACTTGCCGCTCAGACTCTCCCCAGTCACCCTTGGACCCGGTCCTCACTCCTCCGCTCACCCTTGCTCTTCCGCCCCACCCGCAACCAGCGCCATCTCCAGCGCCTCGCGCAGCGTACGCGCGCCCAGCACCTCCAGGCCGGCGGGTGGATGCTCCAGCTTGCGCGCCACGGTCTTCGGCACGAGGACGCGCGTGAAACCGAGCTTGGCCGCCTCGTTGAGCCGGCGGGGAAGCTGGCCGACGCTGCGCAGCTCGCCGCTGAGACCCACCTCCCCCACCAGCGCCAGGTCCGCGGCGACGGGCCGGTTGCGCGCGGACGAGGCGATGGCCGCGGCGATGGCGAGATCGGCAGCCGGCTCATCCACCTCCAGCCCACCGACGATGTTGACGAAGACATCCTGGTCGGCCAGGCGGGTGCGCGCCCGCTTGGAGAGCACGGCGGCGATCAGCAGCAGGCGGTTGAAGTCGACCCCGTTGGCGGTGCGCCGCGGCTGCGCGAAGGTGGTGGCGCTGGTCAGCGCCTGCACCTCGACCAGGATCGGACGCGTGCCCTCCATCGTTACGGCAATGGCCGACCCGGCGGAATTGGGCAGCCGCTCGGCCAGGAACGCCTCGGACGGATTCTTGACCTCGACCAGGCCGCGCTCCGCCATCTCGAATACGCCCACCTCGTTCGTGGAGCCAAAGCGGTTCTTGACCGAACGCAGCAACCGAAACGAGTGGAACCGTTCCCCTTCCAGGTAGAGCACGGTGTCGACCATGTGCTCCAGCACGCGCGGGCCCGCGATGGCTCCTTCCTTGGTCACATGCCCCACCAGGAAGAGCGGGAAGGTCTGCGCCTTCGCCAGCCGCAGCAGCGCCGCCGAGCAGTCGCGCACCTGGGTCACGCTGCCCGCGCCGGAGGGAATCGCGTCGGAATAGATGCTCTGCACCGAGTCCACGACGACCAGCCTGGGCTGAGCCTTCTCGACATGCGCCACGATCGTTTCGAGGTGCGTATCGGCCAGCACCAGGATGTTCGGCGAGACGATGCCCAGCCGCTCGGCGCGCAGCTTGATCTGTGCGGCAGACTCCTCACCGGAGATATAGAGGACCGGGCCACGTCGCGAGTCCGCGGCGGGCCCACCCGCTTCGGCCAGCGCTGCGCACAATTGGATGAGGAGCGTGGACTTGCCGATGCCAGGATCCCCGCTGATCAGCACGACCGAACCGGGCACGATGCCGCCACCCAGCACCCGGCTCAGCTCGCCGATCGACACCGCGAGGCGCTCGTAGCCGTCGGCGGGGATGTCGGGGAGCGACACCGGGCCTTCGCCGCCCGCCGCGGTGAACGGGGCGCCGGGGCGGCCCGCCGCGGACTCCTGGATCACCGTTTCGACCAGGGTGTTCCACTCGCCGCAGTCGGGGCACTTGCCCTGCCACTTGGGCTGCGCGCTCCCACAGACCGAGCAGACATAGCGCGTCTTGGTCTTGGGCAACTGTCACCTCCACAGTTCAGCCATGCGCCAAGTGTACGCCAAGTCGTCCCGTCACGCAAGCGTTCCGCCGTAGATGGTCTGACGCCGCCGAGCTGTGCTAGAATGGACCCACAGGCAGCGGAAGCGCGCTGCGATTTGTGACTGCAACGGCCAGGTGGGTCAAGGTGGCGGCCGATACTGGGGGATACCCATGCCATTTGCCGACAAATTCCGGGCCATGATGGATTTCCCGTTCCCTGGGGACGCAGTGGGCCCCTACCACGTAGAGAGTGTGAACGTCGGCCACGAATCGGGAGGGCCGGGAATCTACAAGTATGCTGTCCGCCTGGTGCTGCAGGGACCGGGTGGCCAACAGGGGGTCAAACAGGCGCTCAAACCGCTGTTCTCCAGGCATTGCACGACCTTTTCCGGCTATGGCAACTCCTACCAGCTTTGGTTCGGCAGGCCCGCGATCGAGACCCTGGGTGACAGCCGCTACGCGGTCACGGTCGAAGGGGCCGGGGCGCGCACTTATGTGGAGGATGATCTGGAGCGCTTCTTGACCTACCTCATCGACGAGGGCTGGTTGCAGACGCCTCCCAACGCATTGGCCAGGAAAGCGCTCGTGGAAGCGCACCTGGACCAGCACCGGACCGAAGTGAAGCGCCTGGTGGACCGGTACCGCAGCAAGCTGCGCAGAGACCGGCGAACCGATCGACCTGCGGCATCGTCGGACCCGGAACCGGCTGCTTTCGCCAATGCGGACGCGGACAAGACGCGCGAGCCGCCCAGATAGCAAGGATTGAGAATATCCGCTGCCCGTGCGAGGGGAATCGGGGTGTGTGGGCGGATGCCGGCGACGCTCTCGTGCTTCTCTGCGCGCCGCCTCAGCGTCCTCCCCACGCCTGCAGCGCAGCGGCTTGAGCCCGCAGGTTGGCGTGCGGTGTGCCGTCCGGTATCTCGCAGCCGGCCATACTGAAACTGGCTGCGCCGCCTGCGGCCATGTTCGCGGTCACGGCCGCCGCCACCTGCTCGGGCGCGCCGTTGAGCATCACCGACACCGGATCGAAGTTGCCGCACACGGCGATCTCGCCGAACAGCTCGGCCGCGCGGCGCATGTCCACCATCCAGTCGATGTCGATGATGGCTGCACCGCTCTGCGCCATGTCGGCCAGGATGCGCGTGGTGTTGCCGCAGATGTGGAGCCGAGGGAGGGCGCCTGCCGCGCGGATCGCGGCGAAGATGCGCTGCTCGTACGGCAGCGCGATCTGGCGGTAGGCCCGTGGCGCGATCTGCGAGGCGATCGCGTCGCCCAAGCCGATGATATCGGCGCCCGCCGCGATCTGTGCGCGTGCGAAAGCGATCTCCATCTCGGTGCAGATCTCCAGCAGCTCATGCACCCATTCCGGACGATCGATCAGGTCGATGAGCAATGCGCCCACCCCACGCAGATCGGCGGCCTCAGCCAGCGCACCCTCCACCCAGCCCATGATCGGCACCTGGCCGCCGGCCTGCTCCCGGAAGCGATGAATGGCGGCCAGCCGATCACTCATTCGGCGACCGTCCTCCGGCTTCGGTGGCTTGAGCTTAGCCAGATCGCCGGGTTCGGCCAGGAAGGGGCCCCGCCAGAGCGGCAGCGCATCGTCAGGGAACTCGACCGGCTGCCCGCAATCGGCCGCCTCGCGGTATGGGTCCGAGATAGCCTGGAGAATGTCCAGGGCGAACGCTTCCTGCACGGCGAAATTGGCGGCGCACAGCACGCGGTAGTCGAGATAGTACTTCGCCAGCGGCTGGCCGATGTAGTGCGCGGCGAACTGCATCATGATATCGAAGTTCGGCGGCCGATCCACCGGGCGGCCGCCAAGACGGGCCATGGCGCGCTGATAGGAATTCATGCTCGCCTCACTTTGCGGACTTGAGAAAGCAGTCAATCCCGGCCACAATGCCGGCTGCGGCGCGCTCGGGGCGCTGCGTCAGGAGCTCACGGTCGGCCTTTAGGAACCCGGTCTCGATGATCGCGGCAGGAGTCTCGATCGCTATTTCGCGGAAGGCGTGGTAGCGGCTCATGTCATAGGTCACGGTCTCTGGGTGGGGAGGCAGACCGGTCGCCGCCTCATACTCGCGCCAGAGGCAATCGGCCAGCCTGGCGGAGGCGGCGCTGCCGCCTTCCAGGCTGGCGACCTTGAAGCCGCTGAGATTCACCTGGCATGAGTCGGCATGGATCGACACGAACGCATCCGCCCGGTAGGCGCGCAGCCGATTGTCAAATTCATCCAACAGATCGACGCGGGCGCCGCGCGGCGCCAGCTCCTTTGCGACGGCCTCTGCAATCGTCCGGTTGACCTGGGCTTCGGTCAAGCCGTCTGGGCAGACTGCGCCTGAGTCGCTGCCGCTGTGCCCGGCGACGATCCCGATCCGCTTTACGCCGCGAGAGCTCACGGCATCGATGATCTGCCCCAGCACAGTGCGGCCGCCGTCCGCGATCGGCGTCTGCAAAGCCGCTGCCAGGGCGACGCCGATCGCGGCCACGATGACCAGGATCAGGACCACCCGCGCCGAGTGCACAGTTCTCTCACGCATGGAGACCCTCCGAAGGCGCATGATACCCGGAAGCCACGGTTTGTGCAACGTGAAACGGGAAGCGCGACGCGGGGAAGGTGAGGCAGTAGACGTGTAACGCACGGCGCCAGGCGGGCGGGCGGAACCTTCCGCCGGCGGTCATCGTCTCCGGCCCATGGCGTTTCGCGCGCCCTGCCGCGCCATTCACCCGTTCGCAGACCCGCGGATGCGCCGATTTGCCCATTCGTTTTGACTTTTCGCCGCGGCGCGGGTATAGTGGACGGCGATTATGTGGACTTAAGGATCCAACCGGTCTATGAGTGAGCTTGGACGACTGCTGGCAGAGGCGCGCGCGGCCAAGGAGCTGAGCCTGGCCGATATCGAGAAGGCCACGCGTATCCGCCAGAAATACCTGGAAGCATTCGAACAAGGGGACTATGCCAGCCTGCCGCGCGGCGCTGTGGCGCGCGGGTTCCTGCGCACCTACGCCGCGTATCTGGGCCTCGATCCCGATGCTGCGCTGCAGCGCTATGCTCAGGAAAGCGGCGACACAGACGTCGACACACCGATCGCCGAAGTCGGCAAACCGCGCCTGGTCGACTACCGACCGGTTGAAGTTGAGCTGATCGACACGCGGCCAAACCTGGGCTGGTTGCGCTGGGCAGTGGCGTTCCTGATCGTCGCGGTGTTGGCGGCGGCAACCTGGTGGTTCCTGGGTCGCGGGGGAGGCGCCGACCTGCTGGCGAGCGTGATGCCAGCCTTGGGACCTGCGCCCACACCGACCCCCACCGCCTCGGTCACCCCCACCCGGTGGATCGTCACGGCCACCCCCACATCGCCGTCCGCGCCCGGCCCGGTGACCGCCATGCCCACCTCCGATCTGCTCCCGCTGCCGACGCCGACCCTACCACCGACGATCACACCGACACCGCGGCCCACTGCGACCCCCGAAGTGGTGGCGCGCATTGCGCTCACCGTGCGCATCAGCCAGCGCGCGTGGCTGCGCGTCACGTCTGACGGCGCAGTGGTCCTCGAAGGCATACTGGAGCCGGAACAGTCGCAGAGCTGGGAGGCCATCAACTCACTCAAGGTGCTCACGGGGAACGCCGGGGGCGTTGACCTGGTTCTCAACGGTGCGGAGATGGGCAAGATGGGCAACGTCGGCCAGGTGATCGAGCGCAGCTGGGTGGTCGAACGGGGCCAGGTGAACGAGCAAGCACCCACAACAGGCACCGGCACGCCGGCGCCGACTCAGGCGCTGCCGCGCACCCCCACGCCGTCGGGATGATATGCTCCCCGCCGCGCACCGGACCTCTTCTCTCGCGGTGACATCCTCATGCAGTACTATCTCTTGACCCTGGGCTGCCCCAAGAACAGCGTCGACAGCGAGGGCATGGCCATGTTGCTCAGCCAGGCCGGCCATCGAGGCACGGCCGAGGCGGCCGATGCCGACATCCTGATCGTCAACACCTGCGGCTTTCTGGCGGCTGCCGAAGAGGAGTCGCTGGCGATGCTGCGCGAGCTGGCGGCGAACAAGCGTCCCGACCAGACGCTCATTGCCGCAGGCTGCATGGCGCAGCGCGCGGGCGAGCGCATCGTGACCGAGGCGCCGGGCGTCGATGGGCTGCTGGGCACGCGACGCTGGATGGAGATCGTGCCGTTCGTCCATGCGTTGCGGGGCGGGCGAGCCCAGCGGACGTTCGGGCGATACGCGCTGCTGGGCGATCCCGAACAGCCCAACCTGAGCCCGATGCCGCGGCCCGCGGTACAGAGGGGCAGCGCCTATCTGAAGATCAGCGACGGCTGCAATGCACCGTGCGCCTTCTGCTCCATCCCCACCTTCAAAGGGAAGCTGCGCAGCCGGCCCCCATCCGCAGTCGTGGCCGAGGCTCAGGCGCTCGTTGCGAGCGGCGCACGCGAGTTGATCCTCATCGCCCAGGACACCACGGATTACGGTCGCGACCTGGGCGACCCGGACGGCCTGCCGGGACTGATGCAGGCGATCCTCGATGCCGTCCCCGACCTGCACTGGCTGCGGCTGATGTACGCCTACCCGGGACACATCTCGTCGCGGCTGATCGAAGTGATGGCAAGCGATCCGCGCGTCTGCCACTACCTGGACATCCCGCTGCAGCACGGCGATCCCGCGGTGCTGGGCCGCATGTTCCGGCCCAGCAACACGGCCAAGCTGCTTGAAACGCTCGATCGGATGCGCGCAGCGATGCCCGATCTCGCGTTTCGCAGCACCTTCATCGTGGGGTATCCCGGAGAGACAGACGGGGAGTTCCGCAGCCTGGTGGAATTCGTCGAGACGCTCCGGTTCGACAAGGTGGGCGTCTTCACCTTCAGCCCTGAGCCGGGGACGCCTGCGCACGCGCTGCCGGGGCAGGTGACCGAAGAGACCAAGCGCAAACGTTACAAGCGCCTGATGACGGCGCAGCAGCGCATCTCGCTGGCGCGCAACCAGGCGCAGATCGGCCGCGTGCTCGATGTGTTGATCGAAAGTCACGGGGAGCTGGCGAATCGGAAAGGGCCGGTCTCGCTCGGCCGAAGCTATCGCGATGCGCCGGAGGTCGATGGGCTGGTCATCATCCCTGGACCGCAGCCGATCGGACAGATGATGCGCGCCCGGATCACGGGCGCGCTGGAGTACGACCTGTTTGGGGAAGCGATGCACAACGAATGATGGGTGATGCGCGGCAAGTGCGGCTTGCGATGTTGCTGCAGTTCACGAATCACCTATCACGTTCTACTCGATCACGCGATATTCGGCATCCACCGTTTCCCCCGCAGGAGCGCCGCCCCGGGTCCCGCGGGCCTCGCGTGCGAGCGCTGCGCGATGCTCCTCGACCACGTCCTGTGGGCACATCTGGATGAACAACAGCACGCCGCCGAACAACACTGCAAGATCGTCGATCTGGCCGAGCAACGGCAGCAGATCAGGCATGAAATCCACGGGCGAGAGCAGGTAGGCTCCCACCACGCCCGGTATGATGAATTTGACCGGCAGCGGCACGCGCGCATCCTTCAGCAGCCGCCAGACAAGCTGTGCGTTGCGGATCAACTCGCCTATGATGCCGACGCGATTGCTCGCTGCCGCGGGATTCGGTGTCATTGGAGCCATCACGATTCCTTTCTGTCCAAACAATGTCTTTTCGTCTCGCCCTCTTCTACATTCATCATAGCGACAGGTGCGCTGGCTGTCAAGCGCGAAAGGCTGGCGCCATGCTGACATTTGGCTGAAGGTGCATTGAACCGATGCGAGCGCTGCTGACCAGCCTGGCCGAACATCCGATGGCGATGCTCCGCAGCATCGCGGCGCTGTCCGGCGTCGCGCTGGCGACCAACGTGCGCGAGGATGCGGCCGCGCAGCTCGCCGCTGTGCTGGCCGAGCCGGGTGCGCTGGATACTGCACTGGGCGCATGCTCGGAAGCAGGGCGCGCTGCATGGGCTGCACTGTGCGCGGCCGAGGGCAGGATGAAGTCGCCGATCTTCACGCGCAACCACGGCGCCATCCGCCCGGTGGGCCCCGCCCGGCTGGAACGCGAGGCGGTCTGGCTTCAGCCGCAGAACGGCGCGGAGGAGCTCTGGTACCGCGGCCTGATCCATCGCGGCTTTGCCGATCTCGGCGACGGGCCGGCGGAGTATATCTACATTCCGACCGACCTGCTGCCTGCGACCCGACCGGCCCCCGCTGCGGCCGGCGTCACGCTACTCCCGCCCGCCGCCGAACCGCAGCGGATCATGCGGGCGTTCAACTCGCTCGCGGTGGACATGTGTGCGCTGCTGGCAGCCCTCCGCGAGACCCCGGCACGCGTCGATGCCGCAGGTCGCATCCGCGCAGGGGAGCTCGCCCGCCTCAGCGAGGGGCTACTGCTGCCTGACCCGATCCGCATCGAGCTGGCGCTCGCGCTGGCGCGC
>CAYRFV010000176.1:0-12040 GCA_964423545.1 uncultured Anaerolineales bacterium
CGCTCTTGATCGAGGTCTTCGGCGAGGCGCCGGTCCCCCCGGAGGCGCCGCTGACCCTCTTCGTATGGGGAGTCAACCGCATCCTGCCGGTGCGCATCACGGGGCTGACCATCACCGAGGATGCGTACGATCCGAATCTGAACCCGATTCGCGCCAAAGTCAACCTTGACTTGAGGGTGCTGAACTATCATGACCTGGGCCTGCTGAGCGTGGGCGGAACGTTGTTCATGGCACACCAGATCGCCAAAGAGGTGATGGCGACCATCGGCAGCGTGGGAAACATCGCCGGCGCTGTATCCGGCAGCATCAGCATCGGAGGATAGGCATGTTCGAACCGACCAGCCGCTACGCTCGCCTTGCGGACGCGACCCTCACCGTGCTCGATGAGGACGGGCGGCCGCGCGTGATCGTCTATAAGCGCCGGCGCTTCATCCCGACCGGCGCAGGCTCGACGACGTTGGTGGAGCACACCGTGACGCAGGGGGAACGCCTCGACAACATCACAGCCCGTTACCTGGGCGATCCCACCCAGTTCTGGCAGGTATGCGATGCCAACGCGGTGTTGGAGCCGGCCCAGCTGGAGGAGTTGGGGCGCGCAGTGCGCATCGCGCTGCCCGGTTTCTGAGAGAAACGCCATGCTCAGCAGCCTGCTTGGCATCCGCCTGATCCTGTTGCTCGGCAAGAGCGTGCCGCTGCCCGCGCCCGCCGCCGCGATGAGTGCGCTGAAGCATGTGAAGGTCATCAATGACGCCGACGGGCAGGACGGTTTCCAGATCACTTTCACACTGGGCAAGGACAAGCTCGGCGACTACGGCCTGCTTGCCAGTGGCGCACTGGATCCCGATACGCGCGTTGTGATCGGTGTCCTGCTTGGCGCCAGCCTGGAGCCGCTTGTGGACGGCGTGATCTACCATCATCAGGTCGCACCCAGCAACGAGCCCGGCATGTCCACCCTGACCGTGTCGGGCCGCGATATCAGTGTGCTGCTCGACCTGGAAGAGAAGAATGCCGAATACAAGAACCGCCCGGATTTCCTCATTGTCAACGAGATCCTGTTGAACTATGCCCAGCACGGCATCGTGCCCCAGGCAATGCCCACCTCCGATGTGCCGATCGAGCTGTTTCGCGTGCCGCGACAGCACGAGACTGACCTCCGGTTCATCCGGCGCATGGCGCGACGCAACGGTTACGTGTTCTACATCGAGCCGCTGACGCTGGGTGCGACGACCGCCTATTTCGGGCCGGAGAACCGATTGGGCTTGCCGCAGCCGGCGCTGTCCGTCGATATGGGTGCCGCGACGAACGTCAACTCACTGAGCTTCACCAATGACGCCCTGGCGCCGATCGGCGCCTCAGGCAGCTTCGTGGAGCCGATCACCAAGACCAGCATCCCGATCCCGCCGCTGCCGTCGCTGCGCACGCCGCCGCTGGCCGCATCGCCCGCTCCGCCCCGCCGCACCACGCTGATGCGGCAAACCGCCGGCCAGAATCCGGGGCAGGCCGCTGTCACTGCGCTCGCGGCAACCAGCCGAGCGCCTGACGCCGTGAGCGCCACCGGCCAGGTGGACACCGTGCGCTACGGCAATGTGCTGCGTGCGCGGCGGCTGGTGGGAGTGCGCGGCGCGGGCCTGAAGAACGACGGCCTCTATTACGTGCGCCGCGTGACGCACGAGATCGAGGCGGGCGCGTATACGCAGGACTTCACCCTGAGCCGCGAAGGAACAGGGACGCTTCTACCGGTGGTGCGACCATGAGCGGTGATGAGATGGCTGGCCCCGCCTTCTACGGCAAGTATCGCGGGATCGTGTCTGATATCCAGGACCCTCTGATGATGGGGCGAATCAAGGCCACCGTTCCCGATGTGCTCGGCGACCAGGAGAGCGGCTGGGCTATGCCGTGTGCGCCGTTCGGTGGCAGCAGCATGGGCTTTTTCGCGCTGCCGTCGGTGGGTGCGGGGGTCTGGATCGAGTTCGAGCACGGTGACCCCGACTACCCTATCTGGTCAGGCTGCTGGTGGGGATCGGCGGCTGAAATGCCGCCGGTGCTGCTCGCGCCGCCCTACAAGAAACTGATGATCCTCACCGAAGGGGGCAACAGCATTCTGTTGGATGACACACCGGGCATCGGCGGCATCACCCTGGAGACTGCGGGCGGTCAGAAGATCAAGCTCAGCGTCACCGGTCTCGAGATCGACAACGGCATGGGCGGCAGCATCAAGCTGACCGGGCCGCAGGTGTCGATCAACAGCGGCGCACTGGAGGTGACGTGATGCCCGGCTTTCTGCTCCATCAGGGCGCGACGGTGCTCTGCGCGCATGCCGGCCAGGCGCAGCCGACTGTTCCCAACCCGCGCGTGAAGGTGGGCGGCCAGTCCGTGGTGACGCAGGCGGCGCCCTATACGGTGGCCGGTTGCCCGTTCAATGTCTCCGGCGCACCCAGCCCCTGCGTGACGGCGCAGTGGGTGTCGGCGGCGCTCCGGGTGCGGGCCGGCGGACTGCCCGTGCTGCTGCAAGACAGCCAGGCCATCTGTGCACCCAACGGCACGCCGGTGACTATCGTGATGACCCAGGTGCGGGTCAAGGGGCAGTGAACGATGACAAACGGGATCAGCACGGTGATGCAGGTCGATTATCCTTTCCGCTTCGATGGCCGGGGCCGAACCGCCGGCACGACGCAGGATGAGCATATCCGCGATCTGATCGAGCAGGTTCTGTTCACCGCGCCGGGCGAGCGGGTCAACCGCCCAACGTTCGGCAGCGGCCTGCTGAAGTTGGTGTTTGAGCCGAACAGCGCCACGCTGGCCGCGGCGACGCAACTGGCGGTCCAGGGCGCACTTCAGCAATGGCTGGGCGACCTGATCCTGGTCGAGGCGGTGCAGGTCGAGAGCCAGGACGCCACAGTGCAGGTGGCGGTGCAATACGTGGTGCGCCGGACGCAGCAGCGGCAGGCTGCGCAGTTTAGCAAGGTCGTATAGAGGACTCCCCTGAGAGGCGGGCAGATGGCGACGCAGTACCGCTGTAACAATCAGCAACGGCTGAAAGAGATCATCGGCAAGCCGGGCTTCAACGGCATCGACTACCTTGAGGTGTCGGGCGATCAGAAGACGCTTCGGGTCTACTGCGTCAACGAGATTGCGAATGCCGGCAGTTGGCCCGATGCAGGAACGGCGGTCATCACCGGTGGTGTGCGTGTGCGCGGTGCGACCCTGGCCGAGACGAGCCCGGGCGGCGGCCGCCTGGTGATCGACCGTGATCTGCGCGTGGGAGAGGTGACGGCCAATGACAGAGTCATCACCGTCCCGGTCAACCAGCCTGGCGACTTCTCCGAGTACACGCTGCGCCTGATCGCGTCGGCCACCGACCTGGCCGCGCCCGACGGCTTCGACCGGCAGCTCTCGGAGGTGACCTTCTCGTTCAAGGTGGACTGCCCCAGCGACTTCGACTGCGCGCCGGAAGAGGCCTGTGAGTCGGAGGCGCTGCCGGAGCCAGAGATCAACTACCTGGCGAAGGACTACGCCAGCTTCCGCCGCTTGCTTCTCGACCGGATGAGTGTGATCATGCCGGGTTGGCAGGAGCGCAATCCGGCCGACGTCCAGATGATGCTGGTCGAACTGCTGGCCTACGTGGGGGACCATCTCAGCTATGCCCAGGATGCGGCCGCCACCGAGGCCTACCTTGGCACGGCGCGGCAGCGCATCTCGGTGCGGCGCCATGCCCGGCTGCTGGACTACTTCATGCACGATGGCTGCAACGCGCGCGCCTGGGTCTGTTTCGACTACGCCGGCGCGTCTGACCTGACGCTGGAGGCGGGCGCGCAACTGCTGACGCGCGGCGCGGCCGAGACGCCACTCGTCGCACCCGCGGAGTTCGCCAGGGTGCTGCGCGAGGAGAAACCGGAGGTCTTCGAGACACTGCATCCGGTGACACTGCAGGCGGCGCGCAGCGAGATCCGGTTCTACACCTGGGGCGACTCCAATTGCTGCCTGCCGGCGGGCGCAACGCGGGCGACCCTGGTGAGCGTTCCCGGACTCGTCCTGGCGCCCGGCGATGTGCTGGTCTTCGAAGAGGTGAAAAGCCCGACCACCGGTGTGCCTGCGGATGCCGATCCCGCGCACCGGCATGCCGTGCGGCTGACCGAGGTGGATGCAACCGTCGAGGACGCCTTGCCTGCGACGCCGGTCAAGCTGATCGAGATTGCGTGGGCGGCCGAGGATGCGCTGCCTTTTCCGCTCTGCCTGTCCGCGACCACCGATCAGGATGAGCAGATGACCGATGTGAGCTTAGCACGCGGCAACGTGGCGCTGGCCGACCATGGGCTGCGGGTGTCGCCACCGGAGGCGCTCGAACCGGTTCCTGCCAGCGGCAGCTATCGCCCCAGGCTGAAACAGGGTCCGCTGGCCCAGCAGGGGCGCGTCCGCGATCCCCAGAACCAGGCCGCGCTGATCGTCTTTGATCCGACCGCGCCGGCCCGCGCTGCAATGAGCTGGGCGCTGCGCGACGTGCAGCCCTGCATCACGCTATCGGACGGGAGTGCGGCGTGGACGCCGCAGCGCGACCTGCTCGGGAGCGACCGTTTCGCCACCGAGTTCGTGGTCGAGGTGGAGGCGGACGGCGCCGCGACGCTGCGGTTCGGCGATAACGTGCTGGGCCGGCGACCTGAACCGGGAGCGCTTTTCGAGGCGGAGTATCGGGTAGGCAACGGAATCGCGGGCAATGTCGGTGCGGACGCCATTGCGCGGGTGGTGCACACCAGCTCTGATATCCTGCGTGTGTGGAATCCGCTGCCGGCCACCGGCGGCGTCGACCCGGAGGCGATGGAGCAAGTGCGCCAGTTCGCGCCGCAGGCGTTCCGCGTTCAGGAGCGCGCCGTCACTCCGGCCGACTATGTGGAAGTCGCGCAGCGCCGGTCGGACATCCAGCGCGCAGCTGCCACCATGCGCTGGACCGGAAGCTGGTATACGGCCTTCGTCACGGCGGATCGCGTCGGCGGCCAGGCCGTAGACGATCGCTTTGAGGTCGACCTGCGCAGCTACTTGGACCGCTATCGGATGGCCGGGGTTGACCTGGAGATCAACGGCCCGATCCCTGTGCCACTGGAGTTGTCGCTCCTGATCTGCGTCAAGGCCGGCCACTTCCGCAGCGACGTCAAGCAGGCGCTGTTGCGGGCTTTCGCTAACCGGAGTTACCCGGATGGCCGGCGGGGCTTCTTCCACCCGGACAACTTCACCTTCGGCCAGTCGCTGTATCTGAGCCGCGTCTACGAGGCGGCGCTGGCCGTCGACGGCGTCGAGTCGGTCGAGGTGCAGAAGTTCCAGCGCTGGGGCAAGACGCCGCAAGGGGAGCTGGCCGCCGAGGTGCTGACGGTCGGTCCCTTCGAGGTCATCAGGCTGGACAACGATCCGAATTTCCCTGAAAACGGGAAGATCGAATTCAACATGGCAGGCGGGCTGTGAGGACGGCGGTCGGACGCAGAACGGGGCATCGAGGATAGGCACGATGGCTGAGGATCAAGTACTCAACAACTGCGGTTGCTGCGAAGGCGTCACCAGGCTGACACCGCAAGCGCTGGCGAACGCGCCGGGACTCTCTGCGCTGGTGTACCGCGTCGGTACGCACGGCAGCTTCAAGAGGACGATGCTGGCGGGCCTGGCCGGACCGGGCGGCATCCCGGCCCTGACCACGCGTGCAGAGGATGATCCCGCGATCGCGCTGCTGGACGCGACCGCCACCCTGCTCGATGTGCTGACCTTCTACCAGGAGCGGATCGCCAACGAGGGCTACTTGCGGACGGCCACCGAGCGCATGTCGGTGTTGGAGCTGGCGCGGGCGATCGGCTATGAGCTTAAGCCCGGCGTGGCGGCGAGCACCCACCTGGCGTTCGAGATGGAGACCGCACCGACTGCGCCGGCCTCCGCGGTCATCGCTGTGGGTGCGAAGGTGCAGAGCCTGCCGGGCCAGGATGAGAAGCCGCAGACCTTCGAGACCATCGAGCAGATCGAGGCGCGGCGCGAGTGGAACAGGATTCAGCCGCAGCAATCGGCGCCGCAGGCCCTTTCGGCCGCGATGGGTGCGGTCTGGCTCAACGGCGCCGCGCTGAACTTGCAGACCGGCGACCTGATCCTGATCGTGGCGCCCAAGTCCGGCGGCGGAAACGAAGCGGCGGTGAGACGGGTCAGGGCTGTGGCGGCCGACGCCGCGGCGCAGCGCACGCAGCTGACCCTGGAGACAACCAGCGTCGCGTCTGCGGCCGACACATCCGGAGAGACAGGCGTCTGGGCGCTGCGCGCCAAGGCTGCGCCGTTCGGCCACAACGCCGCGCTCAAGCCGACGATCAATGCCACCACCGGCGCCATCACCGGCTACACCGAATGGCCGTTGGCGGAGGACGCAGCCAAAACCAAGCTCTGGCTTGATGCGGTCTACGACAAGATCCAGATCGGCAGTTGGGCCATCGTGCGGCGGGATGATGGCGGCGCACCGGTATTTGCCAAGGTGACGCAGACCGACACCCTGTCGCGCGTCGAATACGGTATTTCGGGCCGCGCGTCGCGCCTGACGCTGGACAAGGCCTGGTTTGGCGCAGCCGATATCTTGTTGTCTGTCGTCCGAGGCATGGCCGTGCTCACGCAGAGCGAAAAGCTGCCCCTGGCCGACGCGCCGCTGTCGGACCCGGTCGAGGGGGATGCGCTCGTGCTCGACCAGCGGCTGCCCGATCTGCCCGCGCTGCGCACGCTGATCTTCAGCGGCAAACGCCTGCGCGCCGGCGTGAAGCAAGGCGTGGAGATCGTCGCGGCCGATGGCGTGAGCAAGGTCAGTCTGCAGCCCGGCGACAGCCTGCTGCTGGAGGAAACGCCGGCGTCCCTGGCCGACGGAGGCGAGAGCTGGAAGCTGACCGACAAGAACGGCTTCACCGGCACGGTTACGTTCGATTCCAGCGATGAGGCGAACAGCGCGCTCGAACGGATTCCGTCGGAGGCGGGCGACGCGGCCGTCAGCGAAGTCGCGGTGGTCCAGGAGGTGATTGCCGGGAGCGATCCGACCGAGATCCTGCTCACCGCTCCGCTCCTCCGCACATACGATCGGCCGACGGTCACGATCTTTGCCAACGTGGCGGCCGCCACCCACGGCGAAACGCGCCGCGAGGTGCTGGGCAGCGGCGACGCCGCGGCCAGCTTCCAGAGGTTCACGCTCAAGCAGAAGCCGCTCACCTACGTCTCGGCCGCCACCACGAGCGGCGCGGCGACCACGTTGCAGGTGCGGGTCAACGACGTGCTGTGGGAGGAAGCGGCGTCCCTCTACAGTCTGCCCGGTCGCGAGCGAGCTTACGTCGCGCGGCTGGACGATGACGGCAATGTCACCCTGACCTTCGGTGACGGCGTCACCGGCGCTCGGCTGCCCACGGGCAACGAGAACGTCGTGGCGACCTATCGGACGGGCATCGGCGTGGAGGGGATGGTCAAGGCGGGCCAGCTCTCGCTGCTGATGACGCGGCCCCTCGGCGTGCAGAAGGTGAGCAATCCGCTGGCGCCGAGCGGCGCGGCCGATCCGGAACCGCGTGATCAGGCGCGGCAGAACGCACCCTTCACCGTGTTGACGCTGGACCGCATCGTGTCGCTGCGCGATTTCGAGGATTTCGCGCGTGCCTTCGCCGGGATCGGCAAGGCTCAGGCCGACTCGTTGTGGGACGGCGAGCGGCGTCTCGTATATCTGACGATTGCGGCCGCGACGAGCAACGGCGTCGATCATACGATCGATCCGCAGTCCGCGCTCTTCACGAACCTGGCGGCCGCCATGGACGGCGCGCGCGATACCGTGCAGCCCCTGGCGATCGCGTCCTACGAACCGATCTTCTTCCAGTTGAAGGCGCGCGTCGTAATCGACCCGGCCTATATCGCCGGCGATGTGCTCGATGCCGTGAAGTCAGCCCTGCAGGACGCTTATGCGTTCGAGCAGCGCGCCTTCGGCCAGCCGGTGCATAAGAGCGAGGTGCTGGCCGCCATCCAAGCGGTGGAGGGAGTGACGGCGGTGTTCCTGGACCAGCTCTATCTGCGGGGCCAGACGCCCGGTCCACAGACGCGCCTGCTTGCCAGCCGGGCCCGTTGTGACAAGCCCGAGGAGGCGCACGATGCCACCTGCGCCCCGGCCCAACGCAAGCCGGCCCAACTGCTGCTGCTCGACCCGAACGGCATCGACGTGACGGAGGTCAAACCGTGACCACCCCCCCCGCAGACCGCCTCTACGCGCTGCTGCCTGCCATCCACCGCCTGCGGGACGCCGAACAGGGCTACCCGCTGCGGGCGCTGTTGGCGGTCATCGCTCGCGAAATCGGCATCGTCGAAGAGGACATTGCCCGCCTCTACGCCAACTGGTTCATTGAGACGGCCGACGAGTGGATCGTTCCCTACCTCGGCGACCTGCTCGGCGTGCGCGGCCTCCACGCGCTCGGAGACGCCGGCTTCACGCGCCGCGCCTTCGTCGCCAACACCCTCAGCTATCGCCGGCGCAAGGGGACGCCGACCATGCTCGAGCAGCTGGCGCGCGACACGACGCAGTGGAACGCGCGCGTGGTCGAGTTCTTCGAGCTGTTGGGCGCCACGCAGTATCTCAATCACCTGCGTCCCCATCGTGTCCGTACGCCCGATCTGCGCCGGACCGACGCCTTGGAGCTGCTCGAGTCGCCGTTCGACACGATCGGCCACACCGCGGATGTGCGGCGCATCGCGTCGCGCCGCGGCAAGCACAACATTCCGAACGTCGGCATCTTCCTGTGGCGGCTGCAAGCCTATGCTGTGGTGCGCGGGGCGCCGCGGCCGATCGTGAGCCCGGCCGACGGCCGCTACACCTTCAACCCGTTGGGCATCGACGCGCCCCTGTTCAATCGACCGCAGACCGAGACGACAATCACGCATCTTGCCGGCGAGGTGAATGTGCCGGGTAAGCTGCGCCGCCGCGCGCTCTATGAGGACCTCGAGCAGCTCCGGCGCGTGATCACCACCGGCAAAGGAATGCTGAGCAGTCGCTATTTCGGCCTGCGCCAGCCGGTGCTCCAGGTCTATCTCGATCAGCCCTGCATGGCCGCCGACCCGAGCACCGACTGCCTGCCGCTCCGTCCCGAGGAGATCTTGATCTGCGACCTCAGCGACTGGGCGACTGCCGGCTGGGAGCCACCTGCAAGCCAGACATTCGTGCGCCAGATCGTTCAGCCGGGAGACCCGCCTTCCTTCCAGACGCAGGTCGCGGTCGATCCGGTGTTAGGCCGGCTCGCGGTGCTGAAAGGCGTGACCAGTCCGCCGGCAAAGATCGAAGTCAGCTACGCTTATGGTTTCAGCGGCGACCTGGGCGGCGGGCCGTATGACCGGCGCACCGTTTCGCGGCCGGACGATCCGGCGCTGTCCGCCTACGAGGACACGGTCGCTGCGCCCGGCGGCCTGGGCGCACTCTACCGCGTCTCGGCCGCCGGGCTCAACACCCTCGAGGATGCCATCCTCCAGTGGGCGTCGGACGGCAAGCCGGACGCCGTGATTCAGATCGATGACAGCCGCACCTACGAGAAGTCCCTGACCATCCCGATGGCCGCGACCGACCTGGTGATCCAGGCTGCCAATCGCCAGCGACCGGTCGTGATCGGCAACCTCGATGTGAGCGGCAATCAGCTCGGACGGCTCGCGCTCAACGGGCTTCTGATCGCGGGCAGCGTCGCGCTGGCTGACGACAGCGTCCGGCAGTTGGATGTGGTGCACTGCACGGTCGTGCCGGGGGTGACGCTGGCCGCGAATGGGGAGCCCGCGCAGCCCGAAACGCCAAGCCTTGTCGCAGGCGCTGCCAACACATCGGTGCAGGTGAATGTCATCCGCAGCATCACGGGACCGCTGCGCCTGCCGGAGAACATCGTCGGCCTGCACGCGCGAGACGGCATCATCGAGTCGCCGCGCCGGGGCCACCCGGCGGACCTGCTCCCCGCGCTCGTCTCGGCGCCGCTGACCGTGTTCCCTGCCGTGCTGCCCGCTGCGCCCAAGGTGCAGGTGACGATCGGCGGCGACGGGCCGCACCTGGCGGCGCTGGCGGCGAGTCCCACGGATCTGGCGCAGGCGCGCGTCCGGCTTCAGGCCGCGATTCGCGGGGCGCACCCCACCGCGGCCTTCACCCAGGCGCAGGTCATCGTCGTCGATGATCGCCTCATCGTGCTGCCGGGTGCGCCTGCTGAGGTGACAATCGAACCGGCGGAGGGGGATCCGACCGCCGGCCTGCTGCAGCTCATCCCGAGCGCCGCCGAACAGCGGCTGGCCCTGATCAGCGCGGGCCTGGAGCCCTTCCCACCGCTGACGGCGGCCGCGCCGGAGCTGTCGGTCTCATTCGGCGACGAGACGCACACGGTTGCCCTCGCGCCGAAGCCCGCCACGACCGTGCAGGCGCGCAACCGGTTCGCTGCTGCGCTGAAAGGCGCCAGTGTGACCCCGGCGTTCGCCGGCGCGCTCGCCGGCGTGCTGGCCAACCCCGATCGGCTCGTGATCATTCCCGGTGCGCCCGCCGTGGTCCCGGCGTTCGATGCCACGGCCGGCGACGCGACGACGCTCTCGGAGCTGCGCCTGGCGCAGCCGCTCTACCTGCCGGCGATCGGCGGAGACCGCAGCGGCGCGCAGCCCGGTCCGGCTGCGACGCTGGAGCGCGTCACAGTGCTCGGGCCGGTGCATGTCAAAGAGTTGACGCTGGGATCTGAATCGATCTTCACCGATCGGGTGCGCGCGGTGCGCCGGCAGGCCGGCTGCGTGCGGTTCAGCACCGTTCCGGCCGGCTCGCAGACCCCGCGGCGGTTCCGCTGCCAGCCTGAGCTGGCGATCGCGTCGGCGCTGTCGCAAGCCGCGGAAGAGGCGGGCGGACCGCTCGATCCGCTGTCCGAAGAGACGATCCGCCGGTGGATCGTGGGCCGGCTGGCGCCCGCATTCACCGCAACACGTTACGGCGATCCTGCCTATGGGCAACTGAGCCTGGCGTGTCCGGTGGAAATCTGCACCGGCGCAGAAGATGGCTCGGAGATGGGCGCTTTCAGTTTCTTGAAGCAGCCGCAGCGCGCCGCGAATTTGCAGTCCAACCTGGAGGAGTATCTCCGTTTCGGGTTGGAGGCCGGCATTTTCTACGTCACATGAGGAGCAGCTATGAAAGGCGATTTCACGCGATCCACCTTCAAGCCTGAAAAACACTATCGCGGCGTGCGCATGCAGCAGGGCCGGGTGCAACTGGATGCCGATTGGAACGAACAACTCGACATTGATGCACATCGCACCGAAACAGAAGCCACCGACGTGATCGGCGGCTGCGGCGCGCCGATGCACAACGCCGGTTTTTCGCTGACCAATGGCGCCATCCCGAAGGTCGGTCCGGGCCGCTATTACGTGGACGGCATCCTGTGCGAGAATGACGCGGCGGTCGATCTGGACAAGCAGCCCGATCTGCCGGTGGCGGCGCTGGGCGATCTGATCACGCCCAAGAATGCTGCGACGCCGGACGGCCTCTATCTCGCGTACCTGGATGTCTGGCAGCGGCACATCACCGCGCTGGAGGATGAGGGGATCCGCGAGGTGGCGTTGGGCGGGCCAGATACGGCCACGCGCACCAAGACGATCTGGCAGGTCAAGCTGCTCGGTCCGCTCCCCGCGCCGCTGACCTGCGCCAGCGAGCCCGCGGCGTGGAAGAACCTGCTCGATACAACCCAGAACGGCCTGTTGAGCGCGCGGGCGGCCGCGGCCGAGGATGCTGAGGGGCCTTGTGTGACGCCGCCCAGCGCAGGCTATCGCCGGCTGGAGAACCAGCTCTACCGCGCCGAGGTCCACGCAGTGGACGTGAGCGGCAAGATCACGCTGCTCAAATGGAGCCGCGACAATGGCGCCATCGTAACCCGTTGGCTGAAGCAGACCCCCAGCAAGCCGAGCGAGCTGATCGTGAGCAGCATCGGCCGGGACGATGTGCTGCGCTTCGGGCCGGGACAGTATGTCGAGGTCATCGACGATCAGCGCGAGCTGCGCGGGGAGGCCGGCATCCTGGTCA